>CAMHJT010000016.1 GCA_946185495.1 uncultured Clostridiaceae bacterium
GCATAAGAAAGAGTAACAGATTAAAAGACAATATTGCATAAGAAGGAGTGAACGACAATGAATTACGAGGAATTTTTAAATCAGATAAAGGAATCTATTGTAGAGTATTTTCATAAGAGGGAAAACGAGAACGGTGATAACCAGACTGAATGGATAGCTGAGATCCACAAGGTTGTTAAGAACAATGGTGTTGAGGTGGATGGTTTATGCATCCGTAAGCCTGGAGATATGATGTCCCCCAATATTTATATGAAGAGATATTACTGCGATTATGAAATGGGGAAATCGTTGGAACTGATTATGGCTGATATATATAAGCGGTATTCTTCCGCACACAAGGAAGTGTGTGCGGATCTTCTGGGGATAGCAGATTATGAGACGGTTAAGGACAGAATTATCTTGCAGCTGGTAAACTATGAGATGAACAGGCAGCTGCTTGCAAACTGCCCGCATAAAAAGTTTCTCGACCTTGCAGTAACATTTCGCTTCCTCGCTGGTAAAGATGAAAATGGGATTGCCAGTTCCATTATCAGAAATTTGGAATTTGAACTGTGGAATGTGAGTATTGAGGAGCTTTATGAGACTGCTCTTCAGAATACTATGCGACTGTTCCCATACAAAATCGAAAATCTGGTCAATATACTGATGAGACACGCAATGTTACGCTATAAAGGAATGAGCCAGGTTACGGAAGTATTAGAGGATGTTAAGAAACATGAAGACAGCGGGATGGGCATGGAGATGTATGTGCTGACCAATGATTCAGAGCTGAATGGAGCGACCTGCTTATTATATGAGGGTGCGTTAAAAGAGTTCGCAGAAAGTAAAGGTGGAAATCTTATTATTCTGCCTTCAAGCATACATGAGCTGATGATTGTGATGGACAACGGATATGATCTTGAATCGCTGAAGGAGCTTGTCAGAGATGCGAATATGACTGCTGTTGGTAAGATGGATCTGCTGTCAGACCAGGTGTACTATTACGATTTGGAAAAAGACGAGCTTCACATTTACGAGGAAGAGAAATGATGATGGTGCAAAAGATAAAGCATATCAGGGATCAGCCATCTGCCATATAATATGGTAAGAAAATGTTATACATCACAAAGCATATGGGGAAAGGGATAGGCTCCCCCTTTCCCTATGTGCAGAATAAGGGGAAACACGATGAGGATATCAGAGGTTGAGACAGATATGGTTATGCAGTTATAGATACAAATGTTTTCGTGGCTGCTTTGCTGACTAAGAACAGCGATTCTGCAACAGTAAAGTTTTCAGTGGTTTAAGAAAAACGCAAAATGTGGTATTGAGAATTTTCTGGATTTTGTTATACTATATTTGTATTATTGTGCTAATATAAAGACCGAGTTTTTTAAAATGTGCAGATATAAGTAAGAGGAACAGGAGGTGGAGAAGATTATGATGACAATGCTGAGTCCGGAATATGTGAAAATGGCATCTGAGAGGACGGAAAAGATTAAAGAATCGATTGGTATGCTGAGGTTCGCAGGTATGGCAGATTCGCAGATTAAGGATTTGATTATCCGTCGCTACGACATCACCCCTGCCTATGCCCAGAACTTCCTTGATGATGATTCTGATTCGGAAGAATCAAGACCGTGGGCTTTATAATATGAAAGATCGTAACTCAGAAAAAAGTTGGAGAATCACAGACATGTTGAAAAGCTGTCATAAAATGGATGAGACTGTTTCAATCCTTTGGCGGTGAATATCTGTTAAAGTAGGTATTAGAGCATCAGATGTGATGTGTATATTTGATAAGTGCTACAAGAATGCTGTTGTATAATGGTTCAGGGGTTCTTTCCAAAATCCATTTGGGGATTTCTCTCTGATTGCCGTATAGCAGGGTAAACAGGATGTGAAGTCGGGCAAAATGGTATATGGCTCCATGGAAAATAACGAATCCGGAGAATGCTGTTTTGACAGCAACGCTGACAGCAACGCAAAAAAACCATATGGAAGACAATGTATTTTTGCTGGATTTATGGGAAATAATGAACATAAAGTACACATTTTGACACCCCAAAGCAGCCTAATCAGATTCAGGTTCTAGTGAGGTAACACTCGTGTGGGTTCAACTCCCATCAACTGCATTAACAAAAAGCAGATGCGAACAGCATCTGCTTTTTTCATGTGCGCCTGGCGGCCGTGCCTGTCCTGTTTGATATCATGAATAGATTCCTATTTTTTACAGATACTATCATGAGAAAAAATATGAATGCATCTGGCCCCGCAGGCGCCGCCCCGGGGAACAGGGAATCGTATGGAAAATGGAGGAATCGTTACTATGAAGGCAACAGGAATTGTCAGAAGGATTGATGAGCTTGGAAGAATTGTAGTGCCGAAGGAGATCAGGAGAACCCTTCGAATCCGGGAGGGGGATCCGCTGGAGATCTTTACGGACAGGGACGGGGAGATCATATTGAAAAAATACTCCCCGCTTGGCGAGCTGGGAACCTTTGCGCAGGAATACGTGGACGCGACAGCGCAGATTTTAGGCTGTCCGGTATGCGTGACGGACAGGGATCAGATCATTGCCGTTTCGGGGGTGTCAAAAAAGGATCTGCTGGGAAAGCCCCTGCACAGGGAGCTGGAGGATGCCATCAATGACCGGGAGGCAATCATGGCGAGAAAGGGAGAGAAAAAATATATCCGGATCACCGGTGAAAAGGATGACGTTTATGAGGGGCAGATCGTCCAGACGATCATATGCGAGGGAGACGCCATCGGTTCCGTGATCATTCTGAACAAGGATGAAAGAAAGCCGCTGACAGAGACGGAGCGGAAGGTTGCGGTGATTGCGGCGAATTTTTTGGGAAAGCAGATGGAGGGATAAAGGAAACCGGTCAGACTTGTAAATAATATATAGTTATTTTGCATAAATTGACATATGTCAATTTATGTAAAATGGAGAAAATAAAAATATTGTCCTTCGATTTTTTGTCAGAAACAGTTTGTAATTTTCTGCAATTTTGAACAAAAAACCTAATAAGCAGGGGGATATGCTTGACAAACAGCGGGGGAACAGGTATAACTATTGCTAGGACTTGTCATTTGGGATAAGTTGGAAGCATACTATTTTTTTAATGAAAGAGGAGGAACATTTCCGATGAATAAGACAGAACTGGTTGCAGCGATTGCTGAGAAGACAGAATTATCTAAGAAGGATGCAGAGAAGGCCCTGAAGGCTTTTACAGATGTTGTAGCTGAGGAATTGGCAAAGGGTGAGAAGATACAGCTTGTTGGCTTTGGTACGTTTGAGGTTGTTGAGAGACCGGAGCGTGAGGGGCTGAATCCCAGAACCAAGGAGCCGATGACCATTGCGGCTTCCAAGGCGCCGAAGTTCAAGGCTGGCAAGGCCCTGAAGGAGCTTGTGAACGAATAATCAGTGAGAGTGAGGGCTGTTGCATCTGCGACAGCCTTTTTTCATGTGCGCAGTGCCATAGTAGGAGAAGGGTTTAAAGAAGCTGCAGACAGGCGCCTTGGAGTTGGAAAAAACGGCGGGCAAAACCGCTTTGACAGGTGAATCGTAGAAAGAGGAAAATGGAGCCGGATAAACGGCGGGTAAAAAACTGTTTATATAGAGGAGGAAATTCATGAGACTGGATAAATATTTAAAGGTATCGAGGCTGATCAAGAGAAGAACAGTGGCAAATGAAGCCTGTGACGCAGGCAGGGTCATGGTCAATGGAAAGCCGGCCAAGGCTTCGGCGGACGTAAAGGTCGGAGACCGGATCGACATCGGCTTTGGCAATAAGACGGTGTCTGTGGAGGTCACGCAGATTCTGGAGTCCACGAAAAAGGAGGACGCGAAGGAAATGTTCCGTTATCTCTGATGGTGTTGGGCGGCTGCTTTTTGGCGCGGATTGCAGTCATGTTTTCCGGATTGCGCTCATACAATGCATAAAAAGCCGGATTGGCCAGGTGAACCGATATGGAAGAGGTAAAAAGCGCGAAGGGGCACAGGATTACGATGAACAATCGGGAGGCGGGGAGCGTTACGGGAGTGAACTCCGTGGTCTCGTTTGATCCCAATGAGATTTTGCTGGAGACAGAGCAGGGAGCCCTGCTCATCAAGGGGACGGATCTGAATGTGACAAAGCTGATGCTGGATAAGGGTGAGGTAGAGGTGGACGGAAGGGTGGATTCCCTTACCTATTCGGACATGAAGCCGGGGCCCGGGGCGCAGGATGGATTTTTGCACAGGCTGTTTAAGTAGGGAGCCGATATGGCGGCGCTGATCTATGATGAGGTGGAGCTGTTCGGAGCCTGTCTGCTGCTCGGCATGGGGCTGGCGCTTGTGTATGACTTCGTCCGCGTTTGCAGGCTGCTCTTCCGTCACAGGGACTGGCTGGTGGATATAGAGGATCTGGCTTTTTGGATCTTTACCGCGTGGATGGTGTTTTGCACGCTGTTTTATTACAACCGGGGAGCCTTGCGGGGATATGCGTTTCTAGGCATGTTCCTGGGCGTGCTTTGCTACAGTCTGACGGTGAGCAGGCTGGTTTTGTACCTGGCGGGAAAATTTGTCCCGTGGTGGAACCGTGGAAAGGAGATCTGCAAGACGCCTTTTCGCAAATTTCGAATTTTTTTGAGAAAAGCATTGAAAAATGCCGTAGCACAGGTTACAATAGCTTTGAAGAGCAGGTGACGGTGGATTGTTATCAATATCGTGAGTGACGGGGACAGGTGATTGGATTGAGCAAGAGAAGAAAGAAAAAGAAACAGAGCAAGGGAATGCCGTTTATCGTGGCGGCAGTGATATTTTTCTGTGTCTGCGTCGGTGTGCGAGGCAGAGGGATGAAGAAGCAGAACATGGAGCTTGCGGAGAGGAAGCAGGCGCTGGAGAGCCAGATTGAGCAGGAGAACCAGAGAACCAAGGATTTAGAGGAGCTTCAGAAATATATGCAGACAAAGAAATTTGTCGAGGAGGTTGCCAAGGAGCGGCTTGGACTGGTCTATCCGGATGAGATCGTGATCCAGCCTGCAGATTGACGGAAGCGGCTGTCGGAAATTGCGAAGGGTGTCCTTTTGAACCGACAGGATCAGGACACTGTTTTTTGTATACTGTATCCCACCATGGCGTTATGGGAGGGGTGCGATATGCGGAGTAAGAAGGTGCGTATAGGGATACATATCTTTGCGTTTATGCTGGCCGGATACCAGCTGCTGGGAATGTATCCTTTTGTTGTGCCGTTTTTTGCGGCGGCAGTCCTGCTGGGCGGGCTCTATCTGCTGGCGGCGGAGCGCGGGGACGCAGGCGGGCCGGGCGTGGCAGACAGATGGAATCCCCGCTTCCTGTCTGGAGGTTTTGCTGACGGGCGGCGTTCAAGGGACGCTGAGGAGGGCGCGGAGCTTGTGCTGCTGGAAGAAAAGAACCGGCTCAATGACTTTGCACAGGCGTTTCTCTCCCTGGAGGAGCTGCTTGGTCGAATGGAGCCTGAAAGGGCGCTTCCGGATCTGATCGACAATATGCGTTTAAGTGGTGACGGGGGTTCCCTCCTGAATGCGGCGGAGGCCGTCAGCGGACGGCTGTACAGCCAGCGCCTCAATTTTATCCGTCAGCTTGGCCGCATCGGCGAGAGCGTCATGGAATTTCAGCCCGGCTGTCTTTCAAAAACGGAACAGGCAAGGAAGCAGGAGGCGCTGCTTGGTAAGCGGCTCCGCGCATCAGGCTCCGCCGTCGAGGCGCTGTGGCTGGAGGCGGACGAGGAGGACAGGTACAGGCTGTACTTAAAATGCGCGCCGCCGGGCGATCAGGACGCCCGGACGCTGGCAGAGCAGGCAGGGCTGGCCCTTGGAAGGCGGATGTGCTGCCGGGAGGAGAGAGGGCTTGCGGACTGCAGGCGTTTTTTTTCATTTGTCCAGGAGGGGCGCTTCAGGCTTACGACAGGGATCGCGCGCAGGGGCAGGACGGGGGAAGGAACCTGCGGAGACCTGTTCTCCGTGGTGAAGACGGATCCGTGGCACGCCGCGCTGATGCTGTCGGACGGGATGGGAAGCGGGGAACAGGCGGCAAAACAGAGCCGCCAGGTGCTGGAGCTTCTGGAGGCACTGCTTGCGGGCGGTGTTGGATGGAGGCTGGCTGTCCAGCTTTCGAACGCCTCGCTCAGCTTTCTGGCGGACGGACTGGTAAGCGCGACGCTGGATCTGGCTATGATTGATCTGTGGAACGGGACTGCGGAGTTTGTAAAGCTCGGGGCATCCGCCGCGTTTATCCGCCGGGGGGATAGGGTGGAATGCTTCCGGTCCGGTTCCCTTCCGGCGGGACTTCTGGAGCAGGCGGAGCCGGACGTCTTTCACAGGACGTTAAGACACGGGGATATGATAGTCATGATTAGCGATGGCGTGCCTGACAGCATGCGCGCGGAGGATCCGGAGCGGCTGCTGTCGGAACGGATCGCGTCCTGCCGGACGGATAACGCGCAGGCGCTGGCAGACCGTCTGATGCAGGAGATCGGCGGACGGCTGAGGGATGACTGCACGATCCTGGCTGCCGGGATCTGGAAATGCGGATGAGACAGGGAAAGGGGAATACTATGCTTAAGAAGGTCAGGTCATATATGGAGCGGCAGCATATGCTGGAGCGGGGAGACAGGGTAGTGCTCGGAGTGTCCGGAGGCGCGGATTCCGTGGCGCTTTTTCGTGTTTTTGAGGCCCTGCGCGAGGAATACGGCCTGGAGCTAATCGTGGTGCATATCGATCACGGGATCAGGGAGGAGGCGCGGGAGGACGCGCTGTTTGTTGAGAAGCTCTGCGAGGAGACCGGAACCGCGTTCCGGCTGTTTGAAGCCGATATCCCGTCCATGGCGGCGCGGGAGAAGCGCTCGGAGGAGGAAATGGGGCGGGATTACCGTTACCGCTGTTTTTTTCAGGTGATGGAGGAGACCGGAGCGCGGAAGCTGGCGCTCGCGCATCATCTCGATGACCAGGCGGAAACGGTATTATTTCACCTGATCCGGGGGGCGGACCTGGCCGGCGTGTCGGGAATGAGCCCGGTCAGCCTCCGGCGGCTGCCGGGCGGCAGCCATGAACAGGTGCGGATTCTCCGCCCGCTGCTTGGCGTGGAAAAGGAGGAGCTTGTGGCGTGGCTTATGGAGGAAGGTGCCGGCTGGCGTGAGGACAGGACCAATCTGGAGGATGTCTACGCGAGAAACCGGATCCGCAACCAGGCCATGCCGCAGCTTAAGCGGATCAACAGCGGGGCGGCTCGGCACATTGCGGAATTCGCGCGGCAGGCTGCCGCCTATGAGAGTTTTTTTCGCGGGAGCGTGGAAGAATATATCGGGATACATGTCCTGTTTACAGGGCGGGGCTGTGAGACGGACCGCAGCCTGCTGCGGGAGCAGGATCCGCTGCTTGCCAGGGGGATCCTGTATGAAATGCTCTGCAGCGTGGGCGGTAGGAGAAATCTGTCGGGAACGCATGTGGACCTCGTCATGGCGCTGTTAACGAATCAGAGCGGCAGGAGGCTGGATCTTCCCGGCGGCATGGAGGCGACAGTTTCCTATGAGGCGTTAAGGATCAGGAAAAAATCCGGGAGAGAGGGAAACGGGGACGCAGCGCCTGCGCGGGAGGACGGCCTGGCGATAGACCTTTCATCTGGAAGGAGGGAAGGCGTGGCGGAGCCCGCCGGAGGTGGCAGAATTATCTGGAAATTGCTGGAGATGGAAAAAATGTCACCGGAGGAAAAAAAAGAGGTATTATTTCAAGCTGGAAATGCAAAAAATATCTATACGAAATACTTTGATTGTGCTACAATAAAAGGTATGTTGCATGTGCGGACTCCTGAGAGCGGAGACTATTTCTGTCTTAGGGAGGACGGCGGACACAAGAAGCTTTCCAGGTATTTTATAGACTGCAGGCTGCCGGCAGAGCGCAGGGCACAGACGATCCTTGTGGCGTCGGGGCAGGAGGTGCTCTGGGTGGTTGGAATGCGCAGGTGCGGGAATTACAGGATAGGAGAGCATACGGAAACAATACTGATGCTGACTTATGAGGAGAATGAAGATGAACTATCACATTGAAGAGATGATTTCTGAACAGAAGCTGGAGGACAGGATCAGCGAGCTTGCGAAGCAGATTAATATCGATTACGCGGGCAGGGAGCTTCACCTGGTTGTTATTTTGAAGGGAAGCGTGTTTTTCGCGGCTGCCCTTGCGAAAAGGCTGACGGTTCCGGTGACGATGGATTTTATGACGGTTACCTCCTATGGGGACGGCATGGTATCCGCAGGCGAGATTACAGTGAAAAAGGAGCTGGATGAGGAGATTACCGGACGGAATGTGCTGATCGTTGAGGATATCATTGATTCCGGCAGAACCCTGTATTACCTGAAGCGGCTTCTGCTGGCAAGGCATCCGGAGAGCCTCAGGATTATTACGATGCTGGACAAGCCTGAGTGCAGGACCATGGAGATCGAGGCGGATTACTGTGGATTTGAGATTCCCAACCGTTTTGTAGTCGGATATGGCCTGGATTATGCCCAGAAGCACAGGAACCTGTCTTACATCGGGGCAGTCATACAGGATTGAGAAGGAGAACTGAAACATGAATAATAGTCTGAAACGAAGCCTGATCTCTTACATCATTTTTTTCGCGATGATTCTCGGACTGATGTACCTGATCCAGGGAAGGAACCAGAATGTGGATCCGCAGTATACGGAGATTGATTTTGTCGAGGATCTGAAGAATGGGGATGTGATATCCGTTTCCGTGAAGCAGAACGCGGAGGTTCCCACCGGTACAGTGGATGTGGTCAGAAAAAGACAGCCGGACATCCGGTTTTATATTGCGGATGTATCGAAGTTTCAGGAGCAGTTTGACGCGCTCCGGGAGGAGTATGAGTTAAAGACATCCTTTCAGATGAGCGATGTGGCGCGGCCGGGGCTTTTGGAGAAGCTGCTGCCCTATCTGCTGGGACTTCTGGCGGTGATCATTGTCGTGATGGTGTTTGCCGGCAGCCAGGGCGCGGGAAGCGGCGGCGGACAGATGGTCAATTTTGGCAGGAGCAAGGCGCAGATGATCACAGAGGAGGACAACAAGACCACCTTTGGCGATGTAGCCGGGCTCCGGGAGGAGAAGGAGGATCTTGAGGAGGTCGTGGACTTTCTGAAGAATCCCGGAAAATATATGGAGCTGGGAGCCAGAATCCCCAAGGGCATTCTGCTGGTAGGCCCTCCCGGAACGGGTAAGACGCTGCTGGCCAAGGCGGTGGCGGGCGAGGCGCATGTTCCGTTTTTTACGATCTCTGGTTCGGATTTTGTGGAGATGTTTGTCGGCGTCGGCGCTTCGAGGGTGCGTGACCTGTTTGCGGATGCCAAGCGCAACGCGCCCTGCATCATCTTTATAGATGAGATTGACGCTGTGGCGAGAAGGCGTGGTACCGGACTCGGCGGCGGCCATGACGAGCGGGAGCAGACACTCAACCAGATGCTTGTGGAAATGGATGGATTTACGGTGAACGAGGGCATCATTGTCATGGCGGCCACCAACCGCGTGGACATTCTGGATCCGGCAATCCTGCGCCCCGGGCGGTTTGACCGAAAGGTTGCCGTCAGCAGGCCGGATGTGCAGGGCAGGGAGGATATCTTAAAGATCCATACCCGCAACAAGCCGCTTGGGGAGGATGTGGACCTGACAGAGATCGCCAGGACGACTGCGGGCTTTGCCGGCGCAGACCTGGAGAACCTGATGAATGAGTCGGCGATCAACGCGGCGAAGGACAGCCGGAAATTTATCATCAAGGAGGATGTGGACAAGGCGTTCATCAAGGTCGGGATCGGAACGGAGCGCCGTTCCAGGATCGTGCCGGAGTCGGAGCGCCGGATCACGGCCTACCATGAGGCGGGACATGCCATTTTGTTCCATTTGCTGGAGGGCGTGGGACCGGTCTACACCGTTTCCATCATTCCTACAGGCCAGGGGGCAGCCGGCTACACCATGCCGCTGCCGGAAAATGACAATGTATTCGATACCAAGGGCAAGATCCTGCAGGATATCAAGGTCAGCCTCGGCGGACGCATCGCGGAGGAGATGATCATGGATGACATCACCACCGGAGCGTCGCAGGACATCAAGCAGGCAACCGCCGCGGCCAGGGCCATGGTGGTCAAGTTCGGTATGTCGGAAAAGCTCGGACTGATCAATTATGAGACGGCCAATGAGGAGGAGACCTTTGTCGGCAGGGATATCGGACACCAGAGAATGCTGGGAGAGAAGACTGCCGCCCTGATCGACAAGGAGGTCAAGCGGATCATTGACGAGTGCTACGCGCAGGCCAGGGAGATTTTGGAGGATAATGTGTCCGTTCTTCACAGATGCGCGGAACGCCTGCTGGAAAAGGAGCGGATCGACCGCGAGGAGTTTGAGTCGCTGTTTGACGAGCCTGGCGTTGTGCCGCAGGCGTAAAATGCGGGCTGTATCCGCTTTTGCGGGGACATGCATGAACTCAAAAAATATTGCTATTGGTGAAAATGTTACTATAAGCGGGCGAAAATGCATGAATATATGCAAATTATACAAATGGCTTTGTGAACAGTGGCTAAATGCACAAAATATTTTGAAAAAAAACTGATTGTTTGTGAACACTTTCGAGCCGAAATAAGTATAATAATACTTGTAACCCCCCAATACATTATATAGTTTTTTTGCTACACCCCATAAGTAACAAAAAAATACCTTCTCCAGAAAAGGACAGTCGATCGGTTGGCTGTCCTTTTCGCTGTCTATGAATAAGTGTATGTGATATCAAATCTGCAGTGAATTTTAGGAATTGTCGAACTTCTTTTTTTTCGTTGATATATTTGAAAAAATGCGTTAAAATATAGGTATGTGCGGCGGTTGTTCGGGAGGGAAGGACGGCTGCCTTCATTTCCGGTCAGCGCGGGAGCTGCCGGAAGGCTCTACAGATGAATGGGGAGGTTAGTATGGGCTTTTCATTTCACAATTATACGAAGGCACAGAAGGTACAATCGTATGTATTTCAGAACAAGCCGGTGATACGTACCGACGTGTTATTCAGCGACGGGACAGGAGACTACTGTATTCCGCCGGAGCCGATGCCGGGAGACGAGGTGCAGCTTAAGTTCCGGACGGCCAAGTGCAATGTGGATAATGTGTACGTGATCTGCAGGGGTGAGCGCCTGAAGATGGAAGTAGAGGAGACGGACGACGCCTTTGATTACTATTCGGTCAGGATTCCGCCGCTCAAGAATGAGCAGGTGGAGTATTACTTTGAGATCCATGGCGGCAACGCGATGTGTTATTATAACCGGATCGGCGTGCAGACAGAGGTGAATCCGACCTATAATTTCAAGCTGACGCCGGGCTTTTGTACGCCTGACTGGGCCAAGGGCGCGATCTTTTATCAGATCTATGTGGATCGCTTCTGCAACGGGGATCTGAGCAATGATGTGAAGAACAATGAGTATTTCTATATCGGCGCGCACTGCAACCAGGTGACGGACTGGTATAAGTATCCGGACGCGATGGATGTGAGATCCTTCTACGGAGGAGATCTGCTGGGCGTGATGAACAAGCTGGATTACCTGCAGGATCTGGGTGTGGAGGTGCTCTATCTCAATCCGATTTTTGTGTCGCCGTCGAACCATAAGTATGATATTCAGGATTATGATTATATTGATCCGCATTTCGGGCGGATCGTGAAGGACGAAGGAGAATGCCTTGCGGATGATGACAAGGTGAATAAGCATGCGACCAAGTATATCTCAAGGGTGACGAGCCGTGAGAACCTGGAGGCTTCCAATGAGCTGTTCCGGTGCCTGGTGGAAGAGGTGCACAAGAGGGGGATGAAGATCATCCTTGACGGCGTGTTTAATCACTGCGGCTCCTTTAATAAATGGCTGGACAGGGAACTGATCTATGAGAACCAGGAGGGCTTTGAGAAGGGCGCGTATCCGGCGGCAGACAGTCCGTACCGCAGCTTTTTCAAGTTCTATGATGAGAACGCGTGGCCTTATAATCCGAGCTATGACGGTTGGTGGGGGCATGATACGCTTCCAAAACTGAATTACGAGGGCTCTAAGGAGCTTTATGATTATATTTTGCATGTTGGGGAGAAATGGGTATCCCCGCCTTACAATGTGGACGGCTGGAGGCTGGACGTCGCGGCGGATCTGGGGCATTCGGAGGAATTCAACCATAAGTTCTGGCGTGATTTCAGGAATACCGTCAAGAAGGCGAATCCCAACGCTATCATTCTGGCGGAGCATTACGGGGATCCGTATAACTGGCTGCAGGGCGACCAGTGGGATACGGTCATGAACTATGATGCCTTCATGGAACCGATCACCTGGTTTTTGACCGGCGTGGAGAAGCATTCCGATGAGTTCCGCGGCGACCTGCTGGGCAATCCGGACGCTTTTATCGGTGCGCTGCGGCATCACATGACGCGGTTTCATCAGCAGTCGCTGGAGGTTGCCATGAATGAGCTTTCCAATCATGACCATTCGAGATTCCTCACCAGGACGAACCGCAGGGTGGGACGCACTCACACGCTGGGACCGGAGGCTGCCAATGAGAACGTCAACAAGGGCGTGCTGCGCGAGGCGGTTGTCTTTCAGATGACGTGGCCGGGCGCACCGACCATTTATTACGGGGATGAGGCCGGCATGTGCGGATGGACGGATCCGGATAACCGGAGGGGATATCCGTGGAACAGGGAGGATAAGGATCTGATCCTCTTTCACCGGGATATCATCAGGATCCATAAGGAGCATGAGGTATTTAAGCGGGGTTCCGTCATCTTCCTGCACGGTGCCTACAAGGTAGTGGCATACGGAAGATTTAACAGGCAGGAGAAGATGGTGGTGATCCTCAACAACAATTATGAGGATTACAGCCTGAGCCTGAATGTGGGTAAGATCGGCGTGCAAAACGGGGCGACCTTCCGCCAGCTGATCCTTTCTACAGAGGAATTCTATGAGATGGAGCCGAAGTATTTTAAGGTGGAGCAGAACCGCCTGAATATTACGATGCCGAAGATCTCAGCAACTGTCCTGATGGCAGAGGAATGACCGGGCTGATGCTGCGTTCTTCCGGAGGGAAAGAGGAAGGTGCATAGAAAAATTTGTATAGAAAATATCGCTTAGGGAATTTCAGATAAAAAAAGAGCGGCCGGGCCGCTCTTTTTTTCATACAATATGCGTATCTGCACAGCAGGTGCTGAGCAGATACGCGCCGGCTGTGCCGGAACTGTCAGACAACATGACTGTCGCGCTGATCCAGCCGTGGTCATTCCTCCCTTGCGTCCGGTTTAGGCGTGCTGTTATCGGACTCATCGGCATGCCCATACGCCTCCCGGTTCTTCGTATAGACCTCCAGCATGTAGAAGAACAGCCGCTGGTCTGCCGGAGACAGGAGTTCATACATGGAATTGAAATCTGTCTGATAGTATGCGCTGTGGTACAGGGTGCTGTTGTCCAGCAATACGGACGGCGCGCATTCCAGATAGTCAGCGATCGCGGCAAGCGAGTCCAGGCTGACCTTGCACACGCCCCTTTCCACCTGGCTGATGAAGCCGACAGAGACATCCAGCGCTTCGGCCATCTGTGCCTGTGTGGAGCCCTTGGCTTTTCGTCTGTTTTGAATCCGGTTTCCGATTACTTTGTAATTTAATGCCATGTTTTACCTCCTGTGTAAAAAAAACAGATGCCTATAGCTATATAATTGTATGAAAGTGAAAATAAGAAAAGATAGTAAATTTGCTATTTTTACAGGAAAATATAGCAGAAATACAAACGCATAATAACGTGTCGGCTTTCACTGCATATGAATTTGACTATACAGGTATTATATCATACTATTCGTGTAAATGAAAACAATTTGGAATATTTAAAGCAATCTGAACGGTCATTTCTCATATTTTGTCCGGTCTGGATTGAAAAAGAAGAGTTGACATTTTTAAAAGATATGTTAAAATAAATCAAAACCAAATGATAAATATCAAAGGTAAACGAGACATCGCAAAACGGAGTGCCGGAGGCCCTACAGGCTGGCTTCCGGCAGCTTCGGCAGTGTGGCGGAGAGGAATGGATATATGATATTTGAGAAATGGCTTGAAAAGCAAAAACGGAGGATCGGGTACTGGAGGCGCTATTATTTCGACCGGCTGATGGGGATGGAGGACTATCCGCTGCTGCCCCACAGTGATTACTGGAAATACCCGCCGGAGGAGATTGAGCGGCGGGAGAAGGAGCAGGTGAAGCGTCTGCAGGAGAAGATTAACCAGATCAAAGACTGATAGCCATAAACTTTGGCTATTTTGCACGAATAAAAAAAATTAATATGTGAAATATATACAAGAGATGTGGAAATAAGCCGTTTTAGAACGCTTTCATCCAAAAAGCCGGACTTGCATTTTAGATCGAACTGATTTAAAATATCACAAGATGTTGTGTTGCCGTATTTTCTGCGGCACATGATTTATATCGCGGTACGCCGACGGAAAACGCCGGCATTTCATTTGTTTGCGATATGTTCCGTAAGACAGGGATGGATGGTGTGCGAAAACGGTTTTTTTTGTCTGCCCGGAAACAGGAGAAGGCATCGCTTTCTGGACAATGTATTTGGAGGAAGAAAAATGAAGATCATTAAGCGAAGTGGAACTGAGGCGGCTTTTGACATGTCCAAGATTGTAGGGGCGGTGGAGAAGGCGAATATGGAGGTAGTGGAGACGGAGCGACTGACACAGGAGCAGATCCGGGAGATCGCAAAGAAGGTGACCATTACCTGCAGCAGCATGAACCGCGCCTGCAATGTCGAGGAGATCCAGGACATGGTGGAGAACGAGATCATGGAGACACAGGCCTTTGAGGTGGCGCGCAAGTACATTACCTATCGCTATAAGAGAGCACTGGTGCGCAAGGCCAATTCCACAGATAAACAGATCCTCAGCCTGATCGAGTGCAACAATGAGGAAGTGAAGCAGGAGAATTCCAACAAGAATCCCGTGGTGAACAGCGTGCAGAGGGATTATATGGCCGGTGAGGTGAGCAAGGATATCACCAAGCGCTTTCTGCTGCCGGATCATATCGTCAAGGCGCATGAGGAGGGGATTATCCATTTCCATGACTCAGACTATTTCGCCCAGCACATGCATAACTGCTGTCTGGTCAATCTGGAGGATATGCTTCAAAACGGCACGGTGATCAGCGAGACCATGATCGACCGCCCGAAGAGCTTTTCGACCGCGTGCAATATCGCTACCCAGAGCATTGCCCAGATCGCCAGTTCCCAGTATGGCGGGCAGAGCATTACGCTGTCGCATCTCGCCCCCTTCGTGGATGTCAGCCGCAGGAAGTACCTGAAGATGGTGCAGGAGGAATATGAGGAGGCGGGACTTTCCATAGATGAGGAGCAGATTGCGAAGATTGCGGAGCTTCGCGTGCGGGAGGAGATCAAGCGCGGCGTGCAGATGATCCAGTACCAGGTGATCACGCTGATGACGACGAATGGACAGGCGCCTTTCGTGACCGTATTCATGTATTTGGACGAGGTGCCGGAGGGCAGGCTGCGGGATGACCTGGCCATGGTGATCGAGGAGATGCTGCGGCAGAGAATCCTGGGCGTCAAGAATGAGAAGGGCGTCTATATCACGCCGGCTTTTCCGAAGCTGATCTATGTGCTGGAGGAGGACAATGTACGCGAGGGTGCCAAGTACTGGGAGCTGACCAGGCTGGCAGCGGCCTGCACCGCGAAGCGGATGGTGCCGGATTTCATCTCGGAGAAGGTGATGAAGCGCCTCAAGGACGGCAACTGCTATCCCTGCATGGGCTGCAGGTCTTTCCTGACGGTGTATCACGACGAAGAGGGCAGGCCGAAGTTCTATGGAAGGTTTAACCAGGGCGTTGTGACATTGAACCTCGTGGATGTGGCCTGTTCCTCTGACGGAGACATGGACCGGTTCTGGGAGATCCTTGACGAGAGGCTGTCCCTGTGCTATGAGGCGCTGATGTGCAGGCATGAACGCCTGAAGGGGACGCCGTCTGACGTAGCTCCGATCCTGTGGCAGTACGGAGCCCTGGCAAGGCTGAAGAAGGGAGAGACGATCGACCGCTTGCTGTATGACGGTTATTCCACGATCTCGCTCGGTTACGCTGGACTTTGTGAGTGTACCCGGTATATGACAGGGCATTCCCATACCAATCCGGAATCAACGCCCTTTGCGGTTGAGGTGATGAAGCGGCTCAATGATGCCTGCGCGAAGTGGGCAAAGCAGACGCGCATCGCGTTCAGCATCTACGGCACGCCGCTGGAATCCACAACCTACAAGTTTGCCAAGTGCCTGCAGAAGCGCTTCGGCATCATTGAGGGCGTGACCGATCGCAATTATATCACCAACAGCTATCATGTGCATGTGGCGGAGAAGATCAACGCGTTCGACAAGCTCTCCTTCGAGGCGGGCTTCCAGGAGCTTTCTCCCGGCGGCGCGGTGAGCTATGTGGAGGTTCCCAATATGCAGGGCAATCTGGACGCGGTGCTTTCCGTGATGCAGTATATCTATGACAATATTATGTACGCGGAGCTGAATACGAAGAGCGATTACTGCCAGAAGTGCGGATATGACGGCGAGATCCGGATTGAGGAGAGCGCTGACGGCAAGCTCGTGTGGAGATGTCCAAGCTGCGGCAACACCGATGAGACCACCATGAATGTGGCCAGACGTACCTGCGGCTATATCGGAACCCAGTTCTGGAACCAGGGACGTACTCAGGAGATCCGGGAGCGTGTCCTGCACCTGTGATATTGCACGATTGTTGATGAAAGCTGTCTGGCATGCAATAGGGTGAAAAGTTACATTTTTTACAGTTCGTCTTTAAGCCGATGCACAGGCTCCCGGAGGATTGTTTATTTGCAACGAAGGGCTATTTGCGAACGCCGGTACTAAGATGTGCTGACAAAGGAAGCACATCTTAGTACCGCTGCGTGAGCAACTAAGCGAAAGCGTGCCCGAAGTGCAAATGAACAATCCGACAGGAGCCGTCCGGCATGTGTCAAATCCGTTAAAGGGTGAATTTAAAGGCCTGTGTGATAACAGGCCTTTTTTTCGTTGTAAATATGCCGGTCTTGGATTATAATAAGAACATATGGGCTTGCAATACAGCAGTAAAGATGAATGGAGGGGATGATCATGGAGCAGGCAATGCGAATGCTGATCGTGGATGATACACAGGTGAACAGAATGATCCTGCATTCCCTGCTGACTTCCTATGGCATAGATACGGATGTGGCAGAGAGCGGGCGGGAATGCATGGAGCTTTGCGGCAGAAACCGCTATGACCTGATCCTGATGGATTACCGTATGCCGGAGATGAACGGGGTGGAGACATTTCAAAAGCTTACGAGGATGTTTGAGGATTCCGGCTGCAGGACGCCGGTGATCTGCCATACCTCTGAGGATACGGAGGAGGACCGGGATTTTTACCGGTCTGTGGGATTCGCGGATATCCTGAAGAAGCCGGTTGAGCCGGAGGTTCTGATCGAGGTCCTGAACAGATACCTTCCGCGGGAGATCCATGACCCGGAGGAAGCGGAGCTTAGGGCGAGGATTCTTCTTAAGCAGGAGGTGGAACGGCTTCCGGCCTGGCTCGGGGACATTGCAGAGCTTGACCTGTCTGTCGGCGTCGGTTTCTGTAAGACGGCGGATATTTTTCTGGAGGTGCTGACGGTGTTTGCCGAATCCATAGCGGAGAAAGCGGATGAGATTGAGGAGGATCTTCTGAAGCAGGACTGGCAGATGTATACGCTGAAGGTGCACTCCTTAAAAAGCATGCTGCGCCTGATCGGGGCGGGACGGCTCGCGGATACGGCGGCGGCCCTGGAAGCGGCGGGCAAGCGTGGCGATCTGGACAAGATCCGGGCCGGGACCCCGAAGCTGATGGAGGATTACCGGTCGCTGGCAACGAAGCTGTCCGGCCTGTTAGAGGTGGAGGAAAGCGACGCGGAGCTGCCGGAGATTCCGGCTTCCGTGCTGGAGGATGCCTATCTGGCCATTTCAGAATTTGCCAGCTGTTATGATTCGGACAGCCTGCAGATGGTACTCGCCTCGCTGAAGGAATATCGGCTTCCGCAGGAGGATGCCCTGAAAATCCGCGCTGTCAGAAAAGCGCTGTCGCATTTGGACTGGGAAGGACTGCGCGCTGTCCTTGATGAATAGAGGAGACTGATATGGCACAGAAAATACTGTTTATAGAGAGCATGCAAGGTTTTATCAATCAGGCTATCGTAAATAAGCTGGCGCAGAACCAGTTCCGGGTGGCGCGGGTGAAGGATGACATGGAAGAGATTTCCAGATACCGCGATGAGATTGAGATCATGATCTACTACCTTACCGCTTATTATAACCGGGCGGTATTGAAATACCTTCTGGAAATGGTCAGGGAGGACCGGAAGGTGCTGACGGTTGTGGGAGACGCGCAGGGAATTGCGGATGCGATGAAGACGGAGGAGAATGACCTGATCCATGCGGCCTATCCCCGTCCGGTCAATATCAATCAGCTGGTGGAGGATGTCCGCGCGCTGGCAAGCTCCCATCAGGAGTATAACCGCAGGAAGTCGATACTGGTCATCGATGATGACAGCGATTTTTTAAAGGTGATGCACAGCTGGCTGAAGGAGTCCTATCAGGTGGATACGGTACGGTCGGGCGCGGAGGCGGCGAAGTATCTGTCGACCATGCGGCCGGATCTGATCCTGCTGGATTATATCATGCCGGAACAGGACGGCTATGAGGTGATGGCGAAGATCAGGCAGAATCCGCTCACCTCGAAGATTCCGATCATTTTTCTGACCGGGCAGAATGACCGGACCAGTGTGATGCGGATCATCAGCCAGAAGCCGGACGGCTATCTCTTAAAGACCATGAAGATGGAGGAGCTGCTGGATTCGCTGGACCGTTATTTTGTGGAGAGCATATTAAGGAATAATGGAGGCGCGGGGAATGTCTAAGGGGGGCAGAGGCCTGATGGTTGCTGTGTTTTTTTTGCTGCTTGCGGTTGGGCTGCGGGCAGATATCCCTCCTGTGGATACGATTGAGGTACATGCGGTACTGATGGAGAATCTGAACACGGAAGTGGAGGAGGGCAGCGACCGGACCTCGACAGAAAGCGTTCTGCGAAAAAGCCGCGAGCAGCTTGTGGCGTCGTTGGATCAGAAAAGATATGAAGAATACATCGGGACGCTGGAGGCGGAATCCCATGTGATACCCGGGCTGAAGCAGACAAGGTTCGGGGAGGGGGAAATCTGCAATACCATGGTTCCGCAGGGAGTCTGCATTGCGGGCAAATACCTTCTCATTTCAGCTTATGACAGCGTGTATAAGGTGAAGGGGAGATCCAAGTATTACAAGGCTTACAGCCATGAGAGGCATTCCTCTGTGCTCTACGTGATAGAGCGGGGGACAGGAAGGTACCTGGCCACGCTGATGCTGGGTGACAGCAAATGTCATGTGGGCTCCATTGCCTACAATGCGGATGACGATCTGCTGTATGTGGCGGATTCGGACAATGACTATGTGTGGGAGCTGGACTTTGGGGATGTGATCCGGGCGGTATGGGACTGTGGATTATATGGAACGGATCCGGGATATCTGGAGCTTGACCGGTTCTTTGAGGTGAAAAACCATCCATCCGCCCTGTGCTATTACCAGGGAAGGGTGTACGTGGGGGAATGCGCGGACAACTTTTCCAACAGCTTCAATAACCGGATGCTCGTATATACGCCGGACGGGATGTGGATGCGCAACAGCACGATCGACCTGCCTTATCACACGCAGGGAGTCGGATTCGCGCAGCTGGACGACAGCACCTATATGCTGGTCTCCTGTTCCAGGGGAAGATACATGTCCTCCACGCTTTATATCTACGCGATTGAGGAAGTGAATACGGATCTGACAGTGCGGGATACGGTGGCGGAAATCCCCTTTCCAAATATGAGCGAGGATATCGAGATAGACGGGGAACGGCTTTTTTCCTGTTATGAATCCGCAAGCAATTTTTATCATATTCCGTTGGACGGTGTCGGCATCAGCCGCAATCCGGTAGACCGGATCATGGTCAACTCCATCCGGAAGCTGCTGAAGCGGTAAGCTTGCAGCGTGCCGGGCTGTGTCTGGCGGCAGCCGGAAGGAATTTTCCGGGTGGCCGGCACGGTTTGGGTAATAAAAAACTCCTGCGGGATCCGCGCAGGCGAATCCCACAGGAGAAGATATAGCCGCGAAGCCGGTTCCGGGCTGGGCGGGCGGACAGGAAAATCATCCTTCTGTCCGGTTATTTGTACAAGTGCTGGATGACATCGCGTCTGGTGATGATTCCGATGAATTTGTCGCAGTCATCTACCACGGGAACAAAGTTTTGCTGAATGATTTTGGAGAGAAGGTCCTCCATGTTAGAGTTGACGTTGACCGGCTCATAATCAAACCGTCTCGGTACATCGGCCAGGCGCATGAGTTCGTAGTTTCTGCCAAGCATTCGGTTGTTGTGGAAATACCACAGGAGATCGCCCTCTGTCAGGGTGCCGATATATTTTCCATTGGAATCCAGAATGGGAATGGTGGAATACTTGCGGTACTCCATCTTCTCGAACACCTGCTGCAGAGAATCATTTTTCTCAAGATAGGCAACCTCAGCTTTTGGCGTTAAAAAGAATAGTATGTTGATTCCTGTCACCTCCTGTTAAAAGAAAAAATAGCGGTTATTCAGCACTCCATTATTGTCTTACTATTTTAAGTATATAATAAAAATGCATAGAAAACAAGTGAAATAATTTTGAAATGTATATATATTTTGCGAAGGGAAGTGGATCGGTAACATGCAGGATTTAACGAATCTGAAGGAGGATTATCTGTATCAGATCAGGCAGGAATTGGAGGATGTGGAGCAGCTTAAGAAGAAGCTGGCTACCTGCAGGGAACGGGAAAAGGCCATGAAAAAGGGACTTGCTGCCGACCAAAAATCCGTACAGGAGGAGATTGAGCGCAGGATAAACCAGCGCAGGCAGGAGCTCGGACAGGCGTATGACCAGCGGCTTCAGAGCAATAAGGGCAAACGGAAAAACGTGATGCAAAAGCGCGAACAGACAAAAAAACGGCGCATGGAGGAGAGGATGTCCCATGAGACGGAGGATCTGACGGAGGAGAACGCGCGGCTTGACGCGGAGAGGAAGAAGCTGTTCCGTGCCGCGAAGCTGCCGGACTACTGCATGTCCTTCTGGTTTGGCGCGCTGTTTTTTCCGTCGACGGCAAAGGAATACCTGGCACTCGCCGGATATCTGCTGGCTGCTTACATAGGCGTGCCTGCGCTTGTATATCAGCTTTCGGCGAAGGTACTGTTTCAGACGAGCATTAACCGCACGCCGCTTAGCGCCATGATGACGGGGCTTGCTGTATTTTTGTCGGGCTTTTTGTATGTGTGCCTGCAAAATCGATGGAAAGTGGGGAAATATGAGGTGTTCCGGAAGGGAAGGGAGCTTCAGGAACAGATCCGCGAAAATGAAAAGGAAATAGCGGGTATCCGGGCAGAAATTGCGAAGGACCAGGATGACAGCATGTATGGACTGGAAAAATACGATGACAAGCTGACGGAGCTGGAGGATCAGTGGTCCATGATCGGGCAGGAGAAGAAAAGAGCCCTGACGGATTTTGAGGAGGAAGCAAGGGACCAGGTGGCACAGGAGGTGGGCGAGGAGAGCGCGGACGCGCTGAACCAGAGAAAAGACGAGGTTGCATATCTCGAGGAGCAGGGCCGGGAACTGGAAACGGAGATCCAAAGCTTAACGGAGAGGATCTTGCAGGTATACGGCAGCGAAATCGGGCAGGAATTCTGCGATGAGGACACGCTGGAAGACCTGATCTCCCTGATCGAGGACGGCTCGGCGGATAATGTGGCAGACGCGATTGCCGCTTACAGGGGAGTCGGCAGATAAAAATCCATGAAAAACCAGCAGATTGCGTTGCTGATGCAGTTGGCCAGCGTCATGACGGTATGGAGCCTTGTGCTCTGAAGAAGGACGGAATTGGGGAAACCTGCAATATTTACAATGCCTGTGATGGACAGATGTCCGATCGCAGGCAGTTTTTTATTGACGCCTTTTCCTGGAACCAGGGGGGAACGGCTCAGCGTCGCGTAACCGATGTGCTCCGGAATTCCCAGCGAGGCGTCAATGGCAATGATGTAGGGCGATTCGTACCGGCTATAGATGTCTTCCAGGGTTTCCTCCAGGTTAAGTGCGTGCACGGGCTTTTCCAGGGTGCCGTAAACCGGGATATGCGGAAGCACCGACTGCAGGTGGTCGCCGACCAGGGGGCCTAAGCAGTCTCCTGTGGCGCGGTCTGTTCCGATGCATAGCACAACGATGTCCTGCAGGGATGGTTTTTCATATTCCAGGGTGTTGCGGAGCTCCCGGTTGAGCTCCAGGTCCGCGCCCTGTTCAAACGCGTTGTAATAGAAAGGTGTCATATGCTGTTCTCCCCCTTTTTTACTGAACATTCCGTGTAACTGCCTGACAGGTCTGCAGGGCTGTTGCAGTTATTGTATGATAACTGCTCATCAGGTGCTGAATAGTTACGCAGCGGGTGAAGCTGCGCATCCTGATCTCCTGCTTCCTGGCAAAATATATTGTTTTGGCACTGCCTGCGCAGACCTGCTGATTAGTTACATTGTATGTTCAGTATGAACAATCTGAGCCTGTTTTATACAGGGGGGATCCTGACTTGCCCGCTGGATCGCTGCCTGATATTCCGGAAGGGAAAACGGCTGCGATGCCGGTCCGTCATGTCGGATGCTGTAAAGCTCCGGCGTTTTTTTTCATTTCCTGCGGCGGAATTTAAGAAATATTTGACAAGCTTAGACATGATCAGCCTGTCCGAAGTGATATGTTGTTAGAAGAAATTGTAAAGGTATGGGAAAGAAGCCATTACAGGTGACACATGTCGGAAAGGATGAAGGAAATGATTGAGGTTGTCTATGATAAGGAGGAACAGAGGGAGGAAAATGTGCTGGAGGGGATCGTGCTGCCGAAAAATATCCGGCAGATCGGCGCGCCTTCCGGCTGCCGCAGGATCTACATCGAGGATTATGTGATGACGTACCTGACAAGGCTGGCCAATCCAAATTCCACCTACGCGAGAGGCGCGATCCTTGTGGGGGAAAGCGTCTGGGGAATGAAGGGTGAGGTCATATTTATCAGCGGGGCGCTCCCGGCGCAGAACCTGGAGCTGGATCTGGAGGAGACCACCTTTGACGGGGAGACCTGGAGCTATATCTATCAGGAGGTAAAGACCTACTTTCCGGACCTTGAGGTGGTGGGCTGGTTCCTCTCCAGAATGGGCTTTTCCACAGCGGTGAATGATATGATCGTCAAGCTTCATGTCGATAATTTTGCGGGTCCGGACAAGGTGCTGTACATCATGGACGCGCTGGAGGGGGAGGACGCGTTTTACCTGCTGGAGGACGACGGCTTAAGACGGCAAAGCGGTTATTACATATATTACGCGAGAAATGAAGCCATGCAGGCCTTTATGATCGAGCAGAGGGCGGAGACAGAACTCGAGGAGGAGCCGGAGGAAATCGAGAAAAAAGATGAGGCTGTCATCAGAAATTACAGAAAGATCATGGAGGAACGCGCCAGAAGTGCGAAAATAGAACGGATCAACAGAGGGCTTTGTGTGATCTGCGCGATGCTGACCATCGCGGTGCTGGGGCTGGGGATCGCAGTGCTCGGCAATTACCAGATGCTGGAGAAAATGGAGGGGCAGATCACCGGGGAGGTGGCGGCCGGGGAACATGCCTATGCGGACAACGGAAATTTCTTTGGCTTGTGGAAAGGGACAGGCCTTGCAAAGAGCGGCGAGGCGAAAGCTTCGGAAGGGAAAAGGGAGGCTGTGGCTGATAAGGAGGACCCCCCTGCGCCGTGGGACGGAACAGAGGGAGAGGACGTAAAGCCCGGAACTGTGGAAGACGGAGGGACGGGATCGGAGAAGCCCGGAACCCGAGAGGCGGAAGCAGACGCGGCGGGAGAAGAGGAGGAAGCAGGGACAAGCACTGTTTCTGCCGGGATTACAAGGTATTATACGGTACAGGATGGGGATACCCTGTCCTCAATCAGCTTCAAGATGTACGACTCGGTGGGGTATGTGGCCGAACTGATGGAGGCTAACGGGCTTGAGGAGGCGGACGCGATTCATGAGGGGGACAGGATCCTGGTTCCGTCGATCCATTAGAGTGTGACGGTTGTATTGGCTGAAGGGTGAACTGTTACCGGCTGAGGGAGGAATGCTGAAAGATGAACGGTATGGGATGTGATTTTTGTAGTGGAAATGGGAGGAAGATTGTAGTATAATAAGTACTGATACTTTGGTTTGGCGCATTTTTGCGCTATGGCTGTATCAGAAACGCAGGGCTGCCTGTGCGGCAGGGGGCGTGAAGCTGGCGGGAATATGAATAAGCAGGACCGGCGCGCCAGACCCTGGACTGATGACGGCAGAAATATTAGGAAAAGGTCGGGACATATGAAAAAGAGCGGAAAACAACAGGAGGAGATCCGGCAGGAGGAAGAACGACAGGAGGCGGGAGCGCAGAAGGACTCTGTCAGGAAAAAGCTGCAGGTGCTGTCTTCCCGGAAGAATAAGCCGGAAGCCGGGGCACAGGATAAGCCGGAAAAAAAGGGAATCAGCCAGGAGCAGATCCGGAGGATCCGGATCGGAATGCTGTGCCTGATCGTGGCCATCGTGGCTGTGGTGCTGGTGCAGGTGATCGCGGCCTCCTTCCATTATAATACCTACGAGGTGCTGGAGAATACGGGAGTACAGAATGCGAGCGTCATAGATTATATCCCGTACCAGAACTCGCTTCTTAAGTATAGCAAGGACGGAGCAGTCTATGTCGACGAGAAGGGCGAGGCCGTATGGAATGAGACCTTTGCCATGAAGATGCCGACCGCGGACGTGTGCGGTGAATATGTGGCCATCGCGGATCTCAATGGCAATGACGTCTACATTTTCAATACACAGGGAAAGGTGAGCAGCACGACCATGCCGTACAAGGTATGCGATATAGAGGTGGCCGCGCAGGGCGTCTTCGCGGTAATTCTGGAGGGGGAGAAGGAGAATTACATTAACCTGTATGACAAGAACGGGGAGATGATCTCCAAGATTCAGACTACCATCGATCAGGGCGGCTATCCGATGGATATGGATCTGTCTGAGAACGGGGAGAAGCTGTTTACGACCTATCTGTCCCTGGACGGAGGACAGGCGAAAAATGGACTGACGGCGTATAATTTCGGTGTGGTCGGCCAGATGGAAAACGCGGACCGCATGATGGGAGGCTACCAGCTCGAGGATACGCTGGTGCCCAAGGTTGCGTTTTTGGACAACAATACGATCTGCGCGTTTGGGGATAACCAGTTTATTTTTTACGCGATGCGGCAGAAATCCAGCGAGAAGGCCAAAATTTCCTTCGATCAGGAGATCAGGAGCGTGTTTTACAATTCCAGCTGTGTCGGAACAGTGTCCCGCAACGATTCCGCTGTGAGGAAGGTGAAGAATGAGGCGGCGCCCTATGTGTTTGACCTTTATAATACCAACGGCCGCCGGATCCTGACGAGAGAGATCGATTTCAATTATGAGCATGTCAGGATGTATGAGAAGGAAATCATTTTTACGGGCGGAACGGAGTGCAGGATCTATACGCTGGGCGGAAAGCTGAAATTTTCCTACGCGTTTCAGAGAAATGTCAAGGACATTATACCGACAGGGGTATCCAACAGGTATATCATACTCTATGATAACGGTTCGGAGGTGATCCGGCTGAAGCACAAGAGTGAAAAGGACGGGTGATGGACATGGTATGCATGGTACTAGGCGTTGTTCTCTTAGTTTTTGTCGTTGTGGGCTATTTAAGAGGGCTGTTTCAGGTGCTGATCTCTATCGCCAGCCTGATCGCAAGCATCATTATCGCGGTATATGCCGCGCCGCATTTATCCTCCTGGCTGCAGGAGCACACGGAGGCGGATGAGAAGCTTGCCGTCTATATCTCAGAGCAGATGAGCTTTTCGGGGAAGAAGGAGGAGACCTCCAAGGGGGTTCAGGTGGAGGAGATCAACAGCCTGGGCATTTCCGACCAGATGAAGGGCGTCATTTTAAACAATAACAATTCGGATATGTACAAGGCCCTCGGCGTGACCGGCGTGTACGGATATATTTCCAAATCCATTGCGGTGATGTTTATCAACGTGACGGTGTTCGTCCTTCTGGCGGGTTTTTGCAGGGTGTTTTTCTTTATCCTGAAGAGGAAGGCGGGAAAGCTGACGGAAGATCTTCCTGTCGTAAAATGGATGGACCGCACGGCAGGTGCCCTGCTGGGCGCGGCAAAGGGCGTCCTGCTGACATGGATTTTTTTCCTGATCCTGTCTGTCACGGGAACCTATGAGTGGAGCAGGGAATGCACCAGGCAGATCAAGGAGAATCCCGCGGTTAGTTTTCTGTATGAGAACAACCTGCTGTCGGACATGGTGGTGGATGTGGGAAAGGTGATGTTTCCATAAGGATTGCGCAGGCGTTTTGTGATGGTATGCAACGGATGGAACGAAGACAATTCAGGATGGAAAATAAACAGGGGCTGTCGCTTCAACGATTGAGAACGGTTGAGGTACAAAAAAGGAGACGTGAAAAAACTTGGCTAAGAATAAAGATGACCTTATTGTGCTTAGATCCGCAGCAGAGATACGTGTTGATGACTGAAAGAAGGTAGCGGAATTCAGAATAATAGATGATACGTTTGGCAGGACATTATTTAGAAAAGAGCCGGAATTGGCAGCGTTTGTGCTAAGGATTATCACAAAGCTGGATGATTTGGAGATTGATCCTACAGAGTATGAAACACAGTATGATGTTAAGAGGCTTAATGGATCAAGGTCATTGATTTTAGATGTTCATGGCGGGGATAAAGCTGGACGTAAGTATGATCTTGAGATGGAAAAAATAATGCCTCTCCTGAAAGATTGGAAGTACACATAGCTTCTATGATTACCGAACATTTAGATGCGGGAGATGACTTCTCAGATTTGCCAATTATTTATGTGATTTTCATTTGTGATCATGACGAAGTTGGTAATGGAAGACCGGTAAATGAATTTATTTATCTCAATTCTGATAGTTTTAAGGGATCAGAAGAAGTTGAGAGAAAGATAGTACCTCATCAATCTATGGGAGGTAGAACGCACATACTTCTTGTAAATGGAGACTACAAGGATGATAAATCTGAAATCGGGAAACTAATACATGATTTTAAATGCACGAAAGCAGATGATATGTATTTTGATAATCTGGCAAGAAAGACAAGAGAATTAAAAGAAACACCGAAGGGGGTGGAAACCGTGTGTGCAGTAATGGAACAGGAAAGAAAAATAAGCGAGGATGGAGGTGAAATGGCTGGCGGAAATCGGGACATCAGCCGGTTTGATGATGTAAAGGAAATACAGAAGGCAGGCGGCGCTTCAAGGAAGCCTGATACAGAGCGGTGACATCCAATGCGATGTTGCCGCTTTTGTTTATGGAAACCGATCCCAAATTATGGAATACTGTTGAACTGTTGATTCTACATCAAATACGAAATAAATGAAAAACATTCGCAAAAATCCGACATATAATCGTTGCATTTAGTTGTGTCGTATGATATACTGATAGACATATTGTTGGATTTAAAGTTGAAGAAAATGAACGTGAGGAATGCCATATGTCCGGAGGAAGTTTACAGAGAATAAAATTATTGAAGATTGTTGAATTGCTCAGACAGGAGAGCAGTGAGGAAGAGCCTCTTTGCACCAACGATATTATGGAAAAGGCTGGTAAGCTGGGGATATCCGTGGACAGAAGAACGCTTAGTAAGGAAATAGAGTTCCTGAATGAGAACGGTTACGATATCAAGACCAGAATTATTGGACACCAAAGAGGCTATTATTTTGAAGAGCGCGATTTTTCCGTGCCTGAACTGAAGATACTGATCGATGCTGTGCAGGCTGCAAGCTTCATCACAAACAGCCAGACAGAGGAATTCATAGACAAGATCGCGTCTCTTGGGGGAAGCCGCAGGGCGGATATCCTTCGGGAGAATGTGGTGTGCTTTAATACCACGAAGCATACGAATGAAGAGATCTATACGAATGTGTCTGAACTTTCGAAAGCTCTGATCCAGCGGAAGCAGGCATCATTTTATTATTTTGACCGCAACGAAGACGGACAGAAGGTATACCGCAAGGAAAAGAAGCGGTACGTAGTGGAGCCGATGGCACTGATCTTCAATGACGATAACTACTATCTGATGACCTGGTCCTCAAAATACAATGGAATTACGAATTACCGTGTGGACAGAATGGATACGGTTGCCGTGGAGGAAGAGCCTGTAAGTGAAAAAGCCATTATGGACGACAGTGATATCGCGGCATTCCGGCAGCAGGCGTTCAAAATGTACGGCGGAAGTCTGGAAGACGTGGTTTTGGAATTCAATGAGAAGCTGATCGGCGTGGTGCATGACAAGTTTGGGGAAGACACGAAGATGATCCGGACAGCCCAGGGCAAATGCGTGGCTTCCGTGCAGGTACAGGTATCGCCGGTATTCTGGGGATGGCTGTTCCAGTTTGTCGGGGAGATGAGGATTATATCGCCCGATCCTTTGATAGAAGAATATAAGATGAGGGCGAAAAAAGCTTCAGAGTATTAGGAGGAGTACCTGAGTGGTAATAAATATACAGGATGATATTCTGCATTTGAGCTCCCTTGGACTCCTCAAAAGGATCTTGCAGGATAAAACAACGAAGAAAAATATTATGTGGGCGACGGATGCCTATGACGCTCTTGGAAAAGAGTATTCCCGGGATGAGGAGATAAAACCGGAGCTGATATCGGGATTGAATGCAGGGGTTATAAAGACCAGGGCAAGGAAAGCAATGGAGCAGCAGTCTGACAGGACAAAGGCCCACGGAGAGGTTTTCACGCCGATGTGGGTCTGCAATATGATGAATAACCATCTGGATGAGGTGTGGTTTGGGAGACCGGATGTATTCAATAAGGATAATCGCCAAAGCGAGCAGATAAACGCTCCAGCGGAGCGTTTCATCGTAGAGCCGACAGAGCATATTGATTTTAAGAAGCCTACAGACTGGAAAAAATATGTAGATTCCAGACGGCTGGAGATCACCTGCGGTGAAGCACCGTATCTGATAAGTCGGTACGATGTGGAGACGGGGGAATATATCCCGATCCCTGAGCGCATTGGGATTCTTGACCGGAAGCTTCGGGTGGTGAATGAGAATACAGTGGATGAAAAGGAGTGGATGGAATGGGTGATCCGGGCCTACCAGGCGACATATGGGTATGAGTTTCAGGGAGATAATCTGCTGATCGCAAGGGTGAACCTGCTGATGACCTTTGAGGACTACCTGCAGGAACGGTTGAGACGAAAACCGAAGAAATCTGAACTTCGGAGATTGATCAATATTATAGATTGGAATATATGGCAGATGGACGGCTTAACAGGTACAATACCATACAGTAAGGCACAGGAACAATACAGGCAGATGTCGTTTTTAGATATGCTTGGAATGGAGAAAGAAACAGAACCTGAGAACAGGCAGCCACTATGCAGAATATATGACTGGAGGTCTGAGGACAGTCTTGAGTTTAATTCCTTAAAAAAGAATAGCTAACCGTATGGAAATACAGGCGGTTAAACCCGCCGAATTCATGATGTAATATGAAAAATCGGAGGATTTGAGGATGGATAAGAATCAGATAGGAAAAATGAAGTCAATATTCGACGATATGGTACAGCATACCGATGAAGGCATTGAATTTTGGTATGCCAGAGACCTGATGCCACAGCTTGGATATGAACAGTGGAGAAATTTTGAGAACGCAATTAATAATGCGATCAGTGCTTGTGAAAACGCCGAAAATCAGGCGTCCAATCATTTTGCTGAGGTCAGCAAAATGATAGAAATCGGAAAGGGTGGTCATCGTGCGGTAAAAGATTATATGCTTACTCGATATGCATGTTACCTTGTCGCTCAAAATGGAGATCCACGAAAGGAAGAAATAGCTTTTGCTCAAAGCTATTTTGCAGTTCAAACAAGGAAGCAGGAGATAATTGAGGAAAGGATAGCCTATATTGAGAGAGCAAGCGCCAGAGACAGGCTGAAAGAATCCGAGAAGCGCCTGTCACAGAATATATACGAGCGGGGAGTTGATGATAAAGGGTTTGGAAGAATCCGATCGAAAGGCGATACGGCTCTTTTTGGCGGCAATACCACACAGGAAATGAAGAAGAAGCTGGGGGTAAAAGAAAACCGGCCATTGGCGGATTTTCTCCCAACACTGACAATAGCAGCGAAGAATCTCGCGACGGAAATTACGAACTATAATGTGGAGGAAAAAGATCTGCAGGGAGAAACACCTATCACAGAGGAGCATGTGCAGAATAACCGGACAGTACGGAAAATGCTGGGCGAAAGAGGAATAAAGCCGGAGGAGCTGCCACCGGAAGAGGACATCAAGAAACTTGAGCGAAGAGTGAAGTCGCAGGAAAAAAAGATGGAAAAAGAAATAGATGGCTTTACAAATGGAGGGAATGCAGATGAAGTTTGATTTTATTATCGGGAATCCGCCTTATCAAGAAGAAACGGAATCGGACAGTACACGAATGCCTCCGATATATAATCACTCATACTTCGCAGCCTGAAAACTGCTGAAATTGTAGCTGTATCCGATGTTTCC
>CAMHJT010000017.1 GCA_946185495.1 uncultured Clostridiaceae bacterium
ACAGAATTTTGTTCCGTGAGTTTATAAATATCAACCACGAGTTGGTAAATAGCCATCTCATAAAACTCACCTATATATTGTTTAAGATAATCCTCAACTTCATCCCAGTTAATCGTTCTCTTACCGCGAAACCTGATATCATTGATCACAACAATATTTCTTCCATCGGCATCCTTCACAACACTGTAATTTGTGTTCATTATGTGCTCCTCTTCCTGCCGATGCCGCTTGCACCGTCAAGCCCATCCCCGGCATCCGGACTTCGACGGACAGATGCCGGAGTATTAAGAAGAATCATGCCTAAGACGTGCCCTTACAGCATTGCGATTTTTCCGGCCAGCTCACGAAGCTGGTGCTTGAGTTCATCCACCTCCTGCTGTAACCTGGTGTTTTTCTCCTGTTCCAGCTTTAACTGCCTGCGTTGAATCTGCATCTGCTCATTTTGTGTCTGCAGCTGCTCGCTCAATTCCTTATTCTCTTCCGTCTTTTTCTCGATCTCCCGATCCTTCTCGTCAAATTCATCCTTAAACAGATCCCGTAATGCGCCCATTCCTCTGATCCTCCTTACCCAGTCTTTGTCCTGATTCAGTTTTATCACAAGGTCAATCACTGCTTCGGCATTGAGCAGATCCCTCACATCTGTAAGTCCCTCAATATCTTTCAGGATACGTTCCATATCCTCATATTCCACCTCGTCTGTCAGCATGGTAACCCAGTGGTAGGCTTCCCCCAGTTCCCTGGTCACAACGATCTGAATATCAATACCGTTCTCCTTTATAACGTGGTAGATGCCCGACTTGTACTCCAAAATCTCAAAACCGGATGCTTTCAGTTCCCGCATCAGGATGACCGGCTTTCTCTTTCTGATAAAGGTTAGCGTGACATCCCTGTCCGGCCGCAGCCTGCCGCCGTATCTAGCCGCGAGCAGATGTGCGTACGCAACCGTCCGGTTGTAGATTGCAACATCCATTGCCTGATTCGGTGATTTATATTCAACGATATTATACTTCTTAAAAATAGCCGCCAGCCCGCTGGCACTCCGCACCCTGCCGCTCCGGCTCACGATCAGGAGATCGATCTGGTTCGGCTTCGGATTCAGCGTAAGCTCCGGGTAATAGGCCAGATCCTCTTTCGCATCCCTCAGCTCCAGCTCAAGCGACGCGCAGGCCGGCGGGTGGTACTGATTGTTCGTACCTTTTTTCAGGTCGTCAAAGGTCAGCACCTCTTCTTCCTGATTCTTTTGTATATCATTATCCATCTTCATTCCTCCCAGAAGAAAGCCCTCCTGCACCTCTGCACAGAAATCTGAAAATCTCAGCTCTCCTACACATCAGCCATCTCTCCTGCTTTTATGTAATTAGCATAGGGTAACAAAAGCAATCGAGATTCCAGACAAAAAAACACAATAGAGGATAATAACATACAATACTAAATGAAAATTCATTGCTTTTATAGTATTCTATCACTTTTTATTTTGAAAAGCAAGTTCTTCTTCAATAACAACAGGACTGTTTCACGAAGGATTCTTCGACTTATTGTCCGGTTTTCTGCAAGTCCGTCCTCATCGGCCGACCATACAGCACAGACGGAATCGGGCGCAAAAAAATCTCCGGCATCCGTCCTTCAATGAACAGATGCCGGAGTATTAAGAAGAAATTTGCAGCTTTTTTTATCCTGCGGATTTCCGCTTTTCCATTCTGATCAGCCATAGCGGCTGCTCTCACCGGTCATTTGTAACCGTTTTGCCGGTACAGTTATTTTACAGTCACGCTGACCTTCTTCGCGTAGCCGTTTCTCGCGTACACGTAGACGGTACAGGTTCCGGCGCCAACGCCCTTGATCTTTCCCTTGGCGTCCACGGTGGCCACGGACTCGTCCGTGGAGGCGTAGCGGAACTCCTTCGCATGGGCGTCCGTTAGCTGCTTCTTGCCCGGATCCACAAGTACGGTCTTCGCGCTGAGCTTCACGGTCTTGCCGGCCGCTACCGTTACACTGGACTTCTTCAGCCTGATCTTCTTCACGTTGCTGTATTTGCTGTTCAGCCTGCCGACCACATGGCCCGTGATGGTCTTCGCAAGCTCTGTCTCCTTGCCGTCTTTCATGCCGTAAGCTGTGACATAGACCTTGAAGTTCTTCTTCAGGTTGATCTTCTTTCCGTCCAGCTTCGTGATGGTGGCGGTTACCTGGTCACTTCCCTTGATGGTCATGACCGGCTTGCCGAACTTCTTGCCGCAGTATGCGGCATAGACCTTGTAGCCGTCCGCATCCTTTACCTTGCCCCACTTCACCTTGATCCTGGATCCGGTCTGGGAGATCTTCAGGCCAGCGTTGATGCTGATCGCTGCCTGCTGCGCCGGAGCTTCTGTCGCCGGAGCCGCTGTCGTCGGCTGCTCCGTCGTCGGTTTCTGAGCTGCCGGTTTCTGGGTGGTCGCCTGCTGTGCCGGGATCTGTACAGTCACCTGCACGGTGGCAGTCTTACCGCCGTCTACTGTTTTCACGGTGATCTTCGCGGTTCCGTTCGCCACTGCGGTGATCTTGCCGGAAGCGTCCACCTTCGCGACCTTCTCATTGCTGGAAGCATAGGTCACCTTCCGGTTGTCCGCGTCCTTGATCAAATTTCTGTAAGCCGCCCACTCGTACTGGCACATATACTCTCCCTGATACGCAGCGAGCGAAAGGGTATCATGCGCAAGGGCCAGATAGTAGTCGCAGGGGATCTGATCCGGAACAACCGCATAGGAATCCCTGCTGTGCAAAAGGATCTCCGAAAGCCCCGCCTCCTCCAGCCAGTTCTGCAGCTCATGCACGAGCTGGGCGAAATACGTCCGCTGCTTTTTGTCATCCCCGGACTCGTCCATCCAGAGAATATTTCTTAACTGCGTATTGGTCACGGATGCCCCTCTCCGGTCAACCAGATAGGCAAACAGCTCCTTCGTCTTTGAGCGGTTAAACCGGACGGGCACCCCGTCATAGTACACTTCAAAATTTCCAAAGCATTGCACGTAAAGCCCTTTCCTTCTTTGACTGACAGGATTCCTCAGGTTCAGCAGGGCTTTTTTAATATCCTCCCTGCCGGCAGGCTTTAAGATATAATCGCTGACATAGAGCTTCAGCGCATCCAGGGCATAGTTCGGATACGCTGTCACCATCACAATGTTGACCAGCGGCCGGATCCGCTTCATTTCCGCTGCCAGGGTCAGGCCGTCCATATCCGGCATCCTGATATCAAGGAATACCACATCGAACGGCCGCTCCCTGCATAGTGTAAGGGCAGTTTTTGATTCTCTGGCCGTATAGATCTCATCATCCGGCGCTGCCTTTTTCATTTCTCTGGACAGATCCCGCAGAGCACCTGCCTCATCATCCACGATCAGGATGTTCATGGCTCTTCCTCCTGTTTTTTTATGAATGCCATCAAGTAATTGCGAAACTCAAAATGTAGACCAAAAAAGTACATCGTTTCGCAAACGCCTCCGCACTTGTATCGACATGTCTCCACTTTCCTAACGCCTGCTGAAAAATATATTCATCTACAAATATTATTCTAAATTTCCGTCTGATTTCAACGGAACCCCCTAAACCTACAAGGCTGTTTCATGAAAAATCAGGCGCAGAAAAAAATCTCCGGCATCCCATGAACCGGAATTTGACGGAGATTAAATAAACTTCATAAACTGTAGATACCGTTTGCCATCCTTCTCGCTGATACGCTCACCAAACAAGCGAAAATTCTGTTTCTTCTCATAGAAATCAATCAAGTATATTCCATACTGCTACTGTCATGTTCTAATTCCCTTCTTTGCGAGAACTTTAGCCATAAATTTCCTTGTTCTTTCCGGATCAGTAACCACACCGGATTTTTCATCATCCGTACGGGGATGACGATTATTTGCGTGCTCTTCCATCGCATCCACATACTCTTCAAGTACCTTCGGATTGTTTACACGAATGTTTTCTATTATGCTCGATGTAGCCATGTTCTCACCTCCTATCAAGCTAATAATCGTAACTACTCAGCCCGCCTCGTTTAGTTAAGGATAGCACAAAAGTTCGGATTTTTCAAGTTTCCACGCTATTTTTCCAGAGCTGTTTCATGAAGGATAGGGCGCAGAAAAATCTCCGGCATCTGTCCTTCGACGGACAGATGCCGGAGTATTAAGAAGAAATTTGCAGCCTTTTTTATTCTGCGAATTTCCGCTTTTCCCAAATTATTTTACGGTCACGCTGACCTTCTTCGCATAGCCGTTTCTCGCGTACACGTAGACGGTACAGCTTCCGGCGCCAACGCCCTTGATCGTTCCCTTGGCGTCCACGGTCGCAACGGACTCGTCCGTAGAGGCGTAGCGGAACTCCTTCGCGTGGGCGTTCGTGAGCTGCTTCTTGCCCGGATCCACCAGCACGGTCTTCGCGCTGACCTTCACGGTCTTGCCGGCCGCTACCGTTACCTTGGCCTTCTTCAGCGTGATCTTCTTGGCGTTGCTGTATTTACTGTTCAGCCTTCCGACCACATGACCCGTGATGGTCTTCGCAAGCTCTGTCTCTTTGCCGTCCTCAAGCCTGTAAGCGGTGACATAGAGCTTGAAGTTTTTCTTCAGGCTGATCTTCTTGCCACCCAGCTTCGTGATGGCGGCGGTTACCCGGTCACTTCCCTTGATGGTCATCACCGGCTTGCCGAACTTCTTGCCGCAGTATGCGGCATAGACCTTGTAGCCGTCCGCTTCCGTCACCTTGCCCCACTTCACCTTGATCTTGGATCCGGTCTGGGAGATCTTCAGGCCAGCGTTGATGCTGATGGCTGCCTTCTTCGCCTGCTCTGCCGTATCTTCTGCCGCCGTATCTTCTGTCGCCGGCTGCGGTGCCGGAATCTGGACTGTCACCGGCAAGACTGCGGTCCTTCCGCCGTCCTCTGTGACCACAATGATCTCCGCGGTTCCGTCCGCAACAGCGGTGATCACGCCGGAAGCGTCCACCGTCGCGACATTTTCATTGCTGGAAGCATAGGTTACATTCCGGTTGTCCGCATCCTCCGGCGTCACATAAGCCGTGATCTGCGCGGTCTCTCCCTGCATTGTAAACACTACGCTCTCCGGCGCCACGCTGACGCCTGTCACACTCTTTTTCCAGATGCCGTAAAGCGTCACATCCTCTGTCACGGTGTCCTGATCCGCATTCCATGCAGTCTGGCCTGCCTCGTCCCTGTACCATCCGGCAAATGTGAAGCCTTCCCGTGCAAGTCCTTCCGGGAACACGATCGCGCCTCCGTCTGCCACGATCCGGTCAATGGTCTCTCCCGTACCTGTGACAAGGCTGACATGAAATGTCTTCTCCGTCGGCGTGCTGTCTGTCTCCTTCTCCGCGTAGGTGTAGACGGTATCTGCCTTGATCTCCGTCTCAGTGTCCGGAACCGTATCCCAGCTTCCTGCCTTATTAGCCTCACCCGGTTTTGTACCTACTGCCGGGATCTGGTCTGCCGAAAGCTTCAGCGTATCGCCCTCCAGACCGGAAAGCGTCACCGTCACATCCTCTGTCTTGCCGTCATCCCATGCGCCTCCCGCTACCTTGAAGGTCACTTTCGCGCTGATCTCCTCCTTTGCGGCGTAAGTATAGGTGTAAACGGTATCTGTCTTGATCTCTGTCTCAGCGCTTGGAACCGTATCCCAGCTTCCTGCCTTATTAGCCTCACCCGGTTTTGTACCTACTGCCGGGATCTGGTCTGCCGAAAGCTTCATAGTATCTCCCTCAAAGCCCGAAAGCGTCACGGTCACATCCTCTGTCCTGCCGTCGTTCCATGCGCCTCCCGCAACCTCTTAAAATATAAAACAGCCGAACCTGACAGGACTGCATACTGCCCTGTCAGGTCCGACGGTTATTCATCTCGCCGGAGCTGCCGAAATCAAATGACACACTCCCGCAACTTATATCGGCATCCCGCCCCATATTCTTAATATTTCGGAAAGCATGAAACCATTCTCCCTTCAGCCGATACACAGGCTCCCGGAGGATAGTTTATTTGCAACGGAGGGCTATTTGCGAACGCCGGTCCTTGGTGAGCTGACGAAGGAGGCGAACCTAGTACCGCTGCGTGAGCAATTAAGCGAAAGCGTGCCCGGAGTGCAAATGAACTATCTGCCGGGAGCCGTCCGATATACCACAGACTATTCCTCATCTTTTTCTTGAAACGCCCTGTTGTTCTCCACCAGCTCCCGAAACGAGACCGGCGCATAATGATTGATCATGCAGCCCGCGTTCAGTGCGCGTTCCTTTGTCCTCATAAACTTGTAAGCTTCATCCTTCCGGTTGTGGATGTGCCCGTAAATATGCCAGGCTCCCTTGAAATATCCGTTCCACTCCGCGATCGGAAAATGACACAGGCAGATGTGTTTCTCACCGTCCTTCACATGCATCATCTTTTCAACGCCCTCCAGGCAGCTCATCGCTTCCGGATCCTTCATGACCACCCTGTCATGGTTGCCCATGATCAGGATCTTATGCCCCTTTAACTGCCGCAGGTACCAGCCCGGCGTGTGGCTGCTGTGGTAGCAGAGGTCTCCCACTATATAGACCGTATCATCCGGCTGTACCCTGTAATTCCAATAGTCGATCAGCGTGTGATCCATCTCGTCACAATCCAGAAACGGCCTGTGGTCAAACCGGATCACATTTGCATGCCCAAAATGCAGGTCACTGGTATAAAGTATCATTCCTATCACCAACTTTCATTCATACGTTTTTGCTGTATCTGCTCAGACACATGCTGAGCAGATCCTCCTGTTTGATTATAACGTATTGGAGCCGCCCGGTAAATCAACCTCCGGTATAATCCTTCCGGAAAGATTGTCTGATCCGCAGCCTGCATCCAATGGGTTTTACAGTTGTGTTTTGCCACAGATTATGATATGCTCTTCCTGTCTGACATTTTTATTATTTGATCTGCCGGACGAAGCATCCGGCTGCGTCACAGATCAGGCAGGAGGAATCTCATGGAATACAGAGACACAAAATTTACAATGGAGCGGGCGCTCTTTGGCTCCACCGATCTTAAGATCAACGGCTGCGTATTTGAAACCGGCGAATCTCCCGTGAAGGAATGCCGCCATGTCACGGCGGACGAGTGCCTCTTTCGCAACAAATATCCCTTCTGGTACTGCGAAGATGTTGACCTTGCGCGTGTGACATTTTTCGAAACAGCCCGGGCCGGCGTGTGGTACACAAACCGTTTCTCCATGCGCGATTCCATCATCGAGGCTCCCAAGACCTTCCGCCGCTGCAGCGGCCTGTCCCTTTCCAATATCCTGCTTCCCAACGCCCTGGAGACGCTCTGGAACTGCAGCGACGTCACCCTGACGGATGTGCAGGCGAACGGCCCCTATTTCGCCATGGGCTGCCGGAATGTCAGGGTAAGCGGGCTTAATCTGACCGGCGATTACAGCTTCGACGGAGCGGCAGATCTTACGATCACCGATTCCCGCCTGGCCAGCAAGGACGCCTTCTGGAATACGGAAAATGTCACGGTGAAGGATTCCTTTATCACCGGGGAATATCTGGGATGGAATGCGAAGAACCTCACCCTTGTCGGTTGCACCATCGAGAGCCTGCAGGGACTGTGCTATATCGACCGCCTTGTGATGAAGGACTGCCGCCTGATCAACACGACGCTGGCCTTCGAGTACTCAGAGGTGGAGGCGGACATCCGGGGCACCGTAGAGAGCGTGTTCAATCCAAAGAGCGGAAGCATCCGGGCAGACCGGATCCGCCATCTTGTCATACAAAAAGACCGGATCCGGCCGGAGCTTACTAAGATCGTATGCGGCGATATCGAGGAGACGACCAACTCTCCGGAGGGGCTGTGGTGAGGGAGCCTGTATATTTTCCTGGCTAACGTTCCCAATGCCGGCAAAAAACAAATACCATGCACAAAGCCTCTGTATACATTTTGAGATTTATAATTATCTGGGTTAAAAAAGGGGAGATAGGAATGAAGGAGACGCAGACAGCCGCATTTGATTTTCATACTGTGACAGACCGGCGCGGAACCGGTTCCCTGAAATGGGAGATTGAAGAGAATGAGCTTCCCATGTGGGTTGCGGACATGGATCTTCCATCCGCACCCTGTATCCGCAAAGCCATCGAACAGCGAGCATCCATGGGTATTTTCGGCTATCAGATCATACCGGAGGAATGGTACGGGGCATACCGCCGCTGGTGGGAAACCCGCCACGGCCTGAAGTTTCGCAATGAGGAGCTGATCTTTACCACAGGCGTGATCCCCGCGCTCTCCACGGCAGTGAGAAAATTCACCACGCCGGCGGAGAAGATCGTGGTCCAGACGCCGGTCTACAACATTTTCTTCAACTCCATCATCAACAACGGACGGCGCGTGCTGGAAAATCCCCTGACCTACCGGAACGGAAGCTACGAGATGGATCTTGACGACCTGGAAGAGAAGCTGTCGGATCCCCTTGCCACCATGCTCCTTTTATGCAATCCCCACAACCCCGCAGGAAAGATCTGGGACAGGGATACCCTTGCCCGGGTGGGGGCGCTCTGCAGAAAGCACCATGTGCTCGTCTTTTCCGATGAGATCCACTGCGACCTGACAGCGCCGGGCTGTTCCTATGTGCCCTTTGCCTCTGTCAATGCGGACTGCAGGGAATTGAGCATTACCGCCGTCTCACCGACGAAGGCCTTTAACCTGGCCGGCCTTCACACCGCTGCCGTCATCGTCCCTGAAGAAGGACTGCGCCAGCGGATGGACAGGGCGCTCAATACGGACGAGGCTGCCGAGCCGGGCACCTTTGCCATCGACGCGGCCTGCGCGGCGTTTACCGACGAGGGCTGGGAATGGCTTACGGCGCTTCGCGGTTTTATCCATGACAACCGCCGGCGCGTCTGTGCTTTCCTCCCGGAACACCTGCCGGAGGTTTACGCAGTTCCGCAGGACGCCACCTACCTGATGTGGCTCGATGTCAGCCGTTATACGGAGGACTCTGCTGCCCTGCAGCAGTTTCTCCGGGAAAAGACCGGACTGTACCTGTCTGCCGGTACTGTCTTTGGCGGAAACGGCAGCCGTTTCCTACGGATGAATATAGCGTGCCCGAAACCGCTTCTGGAGGACGGGCTTTCGCGGCTTCAGACCGGATTGGGGCTGTGGGAGCGCAGATAACCGTGTTTCCTTTACAGCCTTCTTCCTTCCATTCCTTTATCCCGCAAAACATTCAGCAGCGGTATTCTCATGTCATCCTCCGAAATATCACTTCTCCCGTCCGGCCGCCATCAGCGGGATCAGCACCGCCACTCCGGTCAGCACGATGGTTCCGCCGGGCTTTAAGTTCAGATAAAAGGAAAGCGTCAATCCCACCACTGTAAACAAGATAGAAAACAGCACCGAGTAAACCACCGTCTTCAGGTAGCTGTTCGCAACCTGCATGGCGCAGGTGACAGGGATCACCATCAGGGAGGAAACGATCAGCGCCCCTACGCTCCTGGCCGCCACCGAGACGGTGATCGCCGTCAGCAGCGTGACCACAAAATTGATCTTTCTGACCGGCATGCCCGCCAGAACCGCTCCCTGCTCGTCAAAAATAATATACATCAGCTCTTTGTAAAGCAAAATAAACGCTGTCAGCACGATCACCGTGACCACCAGCGCCAGGATCACCTCGGTATCCGTGATCGCCACAATGCTGCCGAACAAAAAAGCATTGAACGCCGCCCCGTCCTCCACATAGCCGGATAAAATGCTCGCAAGCCCGATCCCCACCGACATGATGATCGACACGGAGATTTCGGCATACCGCGGCACCGCCTTGCGGATGCCCTCAATGCTGAAAGCCGCCAGAATACAGACGATCACAGCGCCCACCACCGGCTGCAGCCCCAGGATCATGCCAAGCGCCACGCCGGCCAGAGAGGTATGGGAGAGGGCGTCTCCGATCATGGAAAGCCTTTTTAACACCACTACCACGCCGATCAGGGAAATGATGACTGACAGCAAAATGCCCACCAGAAAGGCCCGCTGCATAAACGCGTATTGAAAGATCTCCGGCATCATGAATCCTCCTCTTTCCCTGTCCTCTTTCCGGCAGCACTTGCCGCTCCTCCGGTTTTTCCCTCCGGAATCCGGCTTTCGGAAGCCTTTTTACGGGAAACATTGTTTTTTTCTGTTTCAGAAGCCTCTTTCTTCTGATAGGCCGCGTTGTACGGCTCCTCCTTCGGCGAGACTTCCGTCAGCTTCCGCCTCTGGCCGCTGACATTCCTGCTGCCATAGTGCTTCGGCTTGTTGATCAGCAGCTTATCCTTCAGCACCTCATCGCACAGGATAGAGGATTTGTCCAGATGGACGCCGCCGTTTTTCACGTGATAGAACCGGTTCGTATATCTGGCCACCTGTTCCATGTTGTGCGTGACCATCAAAATGGTCATGCCCCGCTCCCGGTTAAGCCGGTCTAACAGGAGGTAGAGGAGCTCCCCCGCCTCCTTATCGATGCCCGTCAGCGGCTCGTCCAGCACCAGCAGCTCCGGTTCGTGGATCAGCGCCCTGGCGATCAGCACCCTTTGCTGCTGCCCGCCCGACAGCTCCCGGAGCATCCGTTTCCGGTGCTCCTGCATGCCTACCAGCGCAAGCGCCTCCGCCACTCTTTTCCTGTGCTGCTTTCCCGGAAAATGAAACATGCCGATCTCCGGATAGATTCCCGTCATGACAACCTCTTCCACATTGGCCGGAAAATCGCTGACCTTCCGAAATCCCACCTGCGGCACATACCCGATGGATTTCGCCTCCACCCTGACCTCGCCCTTTGTGGGGGCAAGCTGTCCGAGGATCAGCTTCATCAGGGTACTCTTGCCGGCTCCATTCGCCCCGATGATGCCGACATACTCCTGCTCCTCGATCACCAGGTTCACGTCGGTCAGCACATTGTCCTTCCCATATGCAAAGCTCATATTTTCCACAGTCACGATCGGTTTTCCCATGTCCCTATCCCACTTTTCTCAAATTTACAGCCCATGCCGCTTCCGGCAGCCTCATCATTCTCATCGCCGCTTCTGTCTTCTGTGTGCCGCTCCCGGCAGCCTCATCATTTCCATCGCTGCTTCCATCTTCTATGCGTTCCCGATGTCCCTTACAGCCCGCGCCCCACTGCCTCGGCGAGCTTTGCAAGCTCCTCCGGATCCGCCTGTCCCGGATGCCACTCCACCCTGACCTGGTCCCCGGTATAACGCGGGATCAGATGCAGATGGAAATGAAATACGGTCTGCCCCGCGATCGTTCCATTGTTCTGCACGATATTCATGCCCTCGCAATTGAGCTCCTGCTTCAGGTTACGGGCCACCCTGGTCGCCAGCGCGAACAGCCGTCCCGCCTTCTCCCCGTCGATCTCAAACACATTGTCATAGTGCTGCTTCGGGATCACCAGGCAGTGTCCCTTGCTTGCAGGGTTGATGTCAAAAAATACCCGAAACTCCTCATCCTCATAAATCGTGGTAGACGGTATTTCCCCCGCCGCAATCTTACAAAAAATGCAATTATCCATGTCCTTTATCCTCCTATTGGTTGTTTATTTGTAACTGCTCAGCACCTGCTGAGTAGTTACGTTTATTTTAAGACAATTGCGAAACTCAAAAACGTAGACTGAGGCTCCCAGCAGGATATATGTTTTTTCGCCGGCATTAGGAACGTCAGCCAAGAAAAAATATATATCCTGCTGGGAGCCGATCAAAAAAGTATATGGTTTCGCAAACGCCTATTTAATTAAGTCCTATTGGCTGATCTTCCGCTTCTGCTGCCCGGCTGTGATCGCGATCGTGCGCTTCTCCGGTATCAGCCTCGGCGCCCATACCGCCAGCTTCATCCGCAGCGTCGGCACGATCACCGTCTGCTTCTTCATCATCTGCCTGTAGGCATATGCCACGCACCGCTTCGCGGAAATGCCCTTCAATGCGAACTTCACATTGGCTACCTTATTGAACTCTGTATCCACCGGCCCCGGACACAGGCAGCCGACATACACACTGCTGCCCTCCTCCTTCAGTTCCCAGGCGATCGCCCTTGTCAGGCTCGTCACATAAGCCTTGCAGGCGTAATAACCCGCCATATACGGTCCCGCCGGAAGAAGCCCTGCCGAGGATCCGACATTTAGCAGATACCCTTCGCCGCGCTCCCTGAAATACTGCACCATACGTTTGGTAAACATGTGCAGACAGCGGACATTGACATCTACCATGAACAATTCCTTATCTAACGGCGTCTCCGCAAAGGATCCAGCCTCGCCAAGTCCCGCGTTATTAATAAAAATCTCGATATCCAGATCTTTGAGCTGTTCAAAACAGCGCTCCACCTCTGCCTCCTGCGACAGATCCGCCCGGATCACCTTGCACTTGACATTATACTTTGCGTACAGAAAATCCGCAAGCCTGCTCAAGATCTGCTCCCTTCTCGCAATCAGTACCAGCGGATACCCCTTCGCCGCCAGCAATCCGGCAAACTGTTTTCCGATGCCGGAGCTCGCGCCTGTGATCACAGCGTATGCTTCCTTATTCATCTCCTTCTCCTTTCTTTTCAGCCCTTTATCAGGCTTATCAGGTAATAAAATACCCCCGTCCATATCAAGTATTGCCAATTCATACCTTCTCATTATAACATGAATTATATTTTTTTCATCATTTTTTATTAAAAAGCAATAATCGGGCAGGGGGGGGATCCACCTTGCCCGTTGCGGGGGCGCGTCCGGCTTCAAGCCGGAATATTTCCTTACGCGCCCCTGTGTATATAAAAACAGACGCATGGTCTCCCATGCGCCTGCCTTATCAAAGCATACTATTTAATGGTTTTACTCACTTTTAATTCGCAGATTTACCACTGCAGGCACCATCTGCTCGCCCAGATTCTCACCGGCCACTGTGCGCAGCTCGTTGATGAAGGAATTCTGCACTGTATCCACATCCATCTCCAGGCGCATCTCATTGCTCATCTTGTCATATACCAAATACGCGTGCACGCCGCGCACCTTCTCTACAGGAGAAAGCGTCTTCTCCAGCGCGCCGAGGTCGTAATACCTGCGTCCCTTTCCGCCGTCTGTCAGAACGGTACGTCCGCTGTTCTCCAGGAAATCGATCCTTCCATCCGGCAGGATTCTGGCTGTCACGCCGGTGTCGTACAGATGATGTCTTCTCTGCTCCGGATGGCGCACCACGTCCACAAATGACGCCGGCTCCTTGTCCATGATATACAGCCTGCCCCATGCGCCAAACGGCTTCTTGTAGAAATGGTCATCCAGCACGTAAGCCTTGACCTCCTCCTCCGGATCCGCATCCGCAAAGAAATCAGCATGCGCCTCAGCCGACAGATCCGCAACCTTCACCTTGTAGTGCTTCGGGAACATCTCCAGCGGAATATGCTTCTTCAGGCATCTCGCGGAGCGCTCCTCTGTCATGGCCGCCACAACACTCTCATAGCAGGTCAGAAATACATTTAACAGATCCTCATCAAACCGGTTCTTCCAGTAGCGCAGCTCTGTATAATATCCGTTCCCGGTCGCCATTACCTGCATGTGGAAGGGCAGGGAGTCAAGCTGCAGATGTACCTGCTCCGCGGGTTTTCCGCCCACCTCCGGGATGCTGATGATATCCGCCTGATACTGGAAGAACATCTCTCCCTCTCTCGGCACAGGCGTGCCAACCTTCATGGTATCCATGATCTGGCGTCCGTTCCTGCGAAGCAGGTCAACCGTCGTCTCGTGGGGAACCACATTATAGCGGTTGAAATATGTGATAAACAAAGGTCCTGCCAGCCGTCTGAACCGTCCGTCCGTTCTTCCGCTGTGGATGCTGCAGGTGAACAGGTCCTTCTCATCCTGGAACACGCCGACTGTATAGTTAAACGCGGTCAGGAACAGGACATTTTCGGACACGCCATGCTGCTTGCAGAAATAAAGGATCTGTTTCTTGACCAGCTTGTCGAAGGTCTTGCGGATAACGCCGTTCTCCTCGTGGTTTAAGTCCTCCTTCTCCTTCTTGTTCAGCACGCTCCTGCTTAAGCGGAGTCCATTTAACAGGTTGTCATAGTACATGATATCTTTTCTTCTGCTGCCGTTCTTATCCTTCTCCAGGTCATCCAGGATGTACTCATAGAAGGTATACTTCTCCTTCTCGATCGGAAGGCCGGCGTAACGGCGATTCAGATCCTCCAGCAGAATGTTCATCGTCATGCCGTCGCCCATGATATGGGACACGTCAAAGAGCATATATTTTGACTTCTCCGTCTCAAACAGGCGGATATGGAACAGGTCATCCTCCTTCGTGTAAGAGAACGGAACCAGGATCTCCTCCTTACGCTTCTCCCACTCTGCCTCTGTCAGCTTCTCGATCGGAATGTCGATCTTCCTGTCATCCAGGCGGAAATATTTGAGCCATCCGCCATCCGCGTAAATCTTGCCCTTTACGCCCGGGTGAGCATCCAGCACGTCCACGATGGCAGCCCTCATGCGATCTAAGTCGATGCTGTCATCCAGACGGAAGGTGAACGGAAGGTTTCCTGTTGTGTTACCGCGGATCACGTAACCAAAGTATTTCATCATGCCGGTCAGAGGATACTCCTCCCTCGGCGTGTAATCAATCTTCGGCTCCTCCTCCTTCTCGATAAAGAAGGCCTCCAGCTTCTCGATCGTGGTCGCGTTCATCAGCTCGTTATAGGAGATGACCTTGCCGAGCTTAGACTGCAGATCCTCGATGAGCATGAAGCTTCCAAGGGAATCCAGGCCCTGGTCAAAGAGGTTCTCGTCCACGCCAAAGCCGTCATTGCCGATAATCTCCTTTACAAGGTCATACAGGCTCTGCTGCAGCTCGGTGGAAGGCTTCTTGACATTGCGGAGCTTCTCCTCCTTCTTCTCCTTGTTGTCAAAATACTTGCTCCGGATGATCTTCTTGGAGGAGGTCTTCTCAAACGGATGCTTGCGCACTGTCACGTCAGCGATCCTGGAATAGGTCGGAAGTCCCTGATTGTGCTTGTCCACAATGGCGCGAACCTCTCCCTGAATGTCCATGATGCCGTTGACCTGCGCGTACTCAAAGTTCGGATACACCTCAGCGACGATCTTCTCGTCCTGTCCGTATACCAGGATATCCGCAATGATGGGATCCTCATCGAACAGGTTCTCAATTCCCTCCGGCGATACATTTTCACCGTTGGCGAGGATGATCAGGTTCTTCTTCCGGCCCGTCAGGTACAGGAAACCATCCTCGTCCAGATAACCAAGGTCGCCGGTACACAACCATCCATCCTCTGTGATGGAAGCCTTTGTATTTTCCTCGTCCTTGTAGTAACCCATCATCACAGACGGGCTCTTCACCTGGATCTCGCCTTCAACGATCCGCACCTCACAGCCCCTCACAAGGAAACCTACGGATTCTACTTTTTCAATCCTGTCGTAGTCCGGAACAGAAATCTTCGGCGAGCACTCGCTCATGCCGTAGCCCTGTCCGATCCGGATGCCGAGTTCAGGGAACTGCTTCGCGATCTCCGGTGACAGATAACCGCCGCCTGTCGCGATCCGGTTCAGGCGACTGCCCCATACGGAAGCCTTAATCTCTTCAATCGGCATGTCTGGATTCTGAATCTTCTTAATGGAAATGCGGTTTAACAGCGCCTTCGCCATCATCGGAACGAGACGCATGAAGGTCGGCTCAAAAATCTGAAGGTCGATCAGCATTCTCTTTAAGTCGCTGCAGATACACAGCGTATTGCCGTAGCGGAGCACCATGAAAATGTCACAGTTTAAGCAGAACACATGGTGGATCGGCAAAAGGCCAAGCACCACCTCGTTGCCCGGATCCTCCTCGTCGCTGGCAAAGGTGTTGTCAATCTCATTGGCATGGGACAGCATAACGCCCTTCGCGTCTCCGGTCGTACCGGACGTGAAGATGATCAGCGCAAGCTCCTCCTCCTTCACCGCCGGCGTAAACGCGTCCTCCTCATACTGGTCCAGGATCTGCGTCAGGTTGTCATACCCCTTCATCTCCTCCAGACAGATAAATTTCTTGATAAAATCGCAGTGCTCCATAATGTAAGCTGTCTGCTGGGAAAACTCCCAGTCATAGAACAGGATGTCCGTATCTGCTTTCTTCAGGTTGCGCACCAGTTCCTCATCTGAAAGCTGCACATCCAGCGGAATCGCCGCACCGCCGGCGCTCACCGTTCCCATCAAAGCGCACAGGTACTCATAGCTGTTATGGCCGAGCAGCGCCGCATGGCAGCGTCCGCCCTTCTTCTCCCCCTGCATGAAGGCTGCCACCTTTTTGGAATCTGAAACAAATTCGCGGTAGGTCTTCTCAAAGACCTCCTCCTCCACCTCGTACTTCAGAAACACCTTGTCCCCATAAAGCCTGCCGGCGTTCTCCAAAAGGTCATACAGTGTCCTGGTTTCCTCTCTCTTCATCAATCCATTCATTCTTTCTCTTCTCCTTTTCCATCCTGATGATGTTCCTTAACCACAACATTATGTCTTCCTTAAATTGTTCGTGATGCGAAATATTTGCTTAAAAAATATAAGGCTCGCTTTCACCCCCGCGCCGCCCGTTTTAACATTTCCCGAACGACTCCACGAGGCCGGTTCCCTGTCCGGCCCCGCTTGTCGTGCCGTCCGTATTGAACCTTTCGCATTACGAACTAAATATACAACACTATTCGCCTGATTACAATTGACAATACTTACAAAGATTTCCGTCTGACAATTTCATTTTTTGTCACAATTCTCACCCGACAATCTGAGGAGACCTTTCCAAAGTCAAAGCGCACCTGCTTATTATGGAAAATGAGCAAAGCGCTGATCATCTGTCCGGATAATAGGATAGCACGATCTTGAGCAGACGGATCAGCTCCTCCACGTCCTTCTCCCCCAGCAGGCGAAATAGCCCTTCGTATTCAACATGGATCTCTTCCCGCTTCTCAAGGGAAACCTGCCGCCCCTCCTCCGTAATCGTCACCCTGACGACACGGCGGTCCTCCTCATCGCGCTGCCTCTGGATCAGCCCCTTGCCCTCCAGGCTCTTTAAAATATCCGCCATCCGGCCGGGCACTACATGCAGACGTTTTCCCAGCTCACCCGCGCTCAGGCCTTCCGTTTCCTCCACAAGGCAGTTGAGCACGCCATACTCGCCGCGGATGCTGTCCAGCACCGCAATATTGTTTTTTCTGTTCAAGAGATCCGCCAGAACCCCGTAGAGCTCCTCCGGCAGTTTCTCCTTCCTTGACGCCATTTTTCTACCTCCCATCCTGTAATGTCCGACAGGTAATTGCGAAGTTCTAAATATAGATTGAAGGTAACTGCTCAGCACCTGCCGAGCAGTCACGATTGAAGTTTTGTGCATGCTGTATGATTTTTCATCATCCCCGAAATCCGTACCATTACCTGACATGTTCGTCTCATCTTACCATGTTGATTGCAGGATTTCAAGACGCATTTCCAAATTCCTGAATGGAGAAATGCCGTACTCATCATAGGTCAGCTGTTCAGTCGGGGCTTTATCTTCTTGCAGTAAAGCATCCGGATATTTTTCGAATTACACACAGCAGCGCCTATATTTCACGACGTTTTCGCAAATTCTTGACATGTGTCAGGCGTCCGGTCTATAATTTCTATATACTGTTTTTACAATGTATGATCCGGTTGATGAGAACGGATAACTGTTCAGCAGGTACCGGACAATTACAGGAAAGGAATACGAGCATGATACGATCCTACCGCTATAACAGCATGCAGCTTAATACCCTTGAAGCCTTTGCCGATATCCATGGCGCCTTGAGAGGAGATGTCCGGGACGTCTATTTTGTGCGGGCTTTGGGAACCGTATCCGGCTACGCGGGCAGGATCGAGGCCATTGACCGGAGGTTGGACGCGCAGGCCGTTTCCGGCAGCGCGCGGTATATCCGCGGAAAGGGGCTTCCCTCCATCGCCAGTGCCACGTCGGAGTTGACGCGCCAGGCTGAATTATATGACCAGTGGAAGAACAATCCGCAGACTTCCCTTTTCCCCACTGCTTCCGGCGGGAAAAGCTTTGAGGAATGTGTCCGGAGCGCTCTTTTGCACGTCACAGAGCTCTTTCGTTCCTCAGGCGTCCACCGTTCCGATTCGATGGTAAGAAATTACGCCGCCAAGCTTTTGTTCTGGACCTCTGAAATGCTTGGAAAGCAGATATCCGGCAGCTGGAGCGAACAGGCAAACATCAAGATCATTCTGGAGGATATCAAAAAAGAGCAGGAATACCTGTTCTGCTATTTTCTCACGAGACTCGGTGCGGACGTCATGCTCCTTCTGCCCACAGGCGACCTGGAGATCAGCCCGCAGCTTAAGTCACTCTCCCACGCCTTTACCATTGGTTCCTTCGGACAGGCGCAGCTTCGTCCGTACACCCCGGCTCCGGACACCTCCCGGCAGGCTGGCCACAGGCCGCAGGCCCCGGCCCCGGACGCCTCCCGGCAGGCCGGCCACAAGCCGCAGGCTCCGGACACAGGCAGACAAACGCCTGCTGCTTCGCAGCCTTCCCATGCCCCCGTTATCAGGATTCCCAGACGGGAGGACCGGCATGCAAATGAGCGCATATCTTCCCCTGCCGCGAACTCAGAAAAAAGCTATGAGGAGCTGGCGCAGCTGGCTTCCTCCATCGTCATGATCGCGGTACACGACCCTGACGGAAAGGTCAACGGAACAGGATCGGGAATCATGATCGGGGAAAAGGGATTCATCATCACCAACTTTCATGTGATCAGCGGAGGCGCGTTTTTCTCGGTTCGCATCGAGGATGATGACACCATTTATACGACAGATGAGGTCATAAAATATAATACCTCTTTTGACCTTGCTGTGATCCGGATCGCACATACTCTGCGCCCGCTTCCAATCTATGACGGACGCGCCAGGCTTGTCCGCGGGCAGAAGGTCGTTGCCATCGGAAGCCCGCTGGGGCTGTTCAATTCCGTCTCCGACGGAATCATTTCCGGCTTCCGCACCATCGACAATATCGACATGATCCAGTTTACCGCCCCCACCTCTCCGGGAAGCTCCGGCGGCGCGCTGCTTAACCTGTGCGGAGAGGTGATCGGAATCAGCACTGCCGGACTTGAAAACGGGCAGAACATCAATCTTGCGGTGCCTTATGACACCATCCGGTTTATGGCAAACGGGTTTTTCTGAATATACAAATAACAGATACCGTATATCCCGCCCTTACTTTGGACGGAATATACGGTATCTGTATCTGACCGCATTTACCCGGATATTAACTAAGGTTTGCTATAGGCATTAGGCTTATGCCATTAAAAGAGCGGAACAGATTTTTGTTCCGTGAGTTTACAAATAGCAACCACGAGTTGGGAAATAGCCACTAGGGTTTATAGATGAGAACCTCGCAGGACAGAAGCCGGACCGCCCGAAGAGTATCCGGCTCAGGGCTTCTCCGAAAATATATCCTCGCCCGTCACCGCATACACAGCGCCGTCCGGATTCTCCGAAGCTTCCTCCCTATCCTGCTCCTCCGGATCCGGTTCCTCTTCCTCCCGGTCCGGCTCCTCCGGATCCGTATCCTTCCAATCCAGCTCCGTGTCTCCGTCTTCCAGCGCGGAATCCGCGGCTTCCTCCCCGTCTTCCACGTCTGAAACTCCTTCTTTTTCCTGCTCCCCAGCCTCCATCCGTTTCCTCCATGCTTTCTGCGCGCTGCGCTCCCGGATATTATCGAACAGGCCGAACACCAGGCTCCTCAACGTCCAGGTCCTGCGCTTCCACAAGCGGCCGCACAGCCAGGCCAGCGTGAAACAGGGCAAGACAAGCAGAAGCATCCGCCAAAGCAGCAAGCTGCACTGACGTTCCTCGGCCACACGCGCTACATTTTCCCAGAACGGATACGCGATATGGTTCGCGCGCATGCTGCGGAACCGGTGCTCCCTAATCTGCGTAAGCAGGGGAAAAAGCTGAAACCGGCTGGTATTTTCCACAATCTCCAGGTCATCAAAATTGATGGGATTTTTCTTCTTTTCTGAATTTTCCTCCTCTTCGGGCAGGTCAAAGGCGCTCTTTACCGCATTCGCCGCGTAGTTGGAAATGGGATTGGGCAAAACCGCCTCATAGCAGGTGATCGTAACCTCCGACGCCTGTTTGACCAGCTCGTCATAAAGCATATAAATCCTGCAGGAGTTTCCGTAGGCCGCAGCCGAGAGCCTGTCCTCCTCCGCAGCCACCACGCCCACAATCGTGTAATAGGTTTCGTTGACCATCACCTGCATGCCGACAATATCATTGGAACCGAACATGTTCCACGCAAAATCCCGGTCCACGACAATCCGGTCCCTGTTCACGTCCTGTCCGGATATGTAAGAGCCGCTCAGCAGCTCCATGGGATGAAACTGAAAAAAATCACCGCCCACTCCTGCCGCCGTCACACTCTGGGTTTTGTTCTCCCGCCTCACAGTTAGCGGGCATTCGCCAAAATAGCTGTCAATCCAAAGCCTCGGCGTCTCCTGCCTCACATCATAGGAATCCTTCGAAAGCTTTCCCATCAGGGAGCTTCTGATCTCCCCCACCCTGTCCTCCCGCATGAACTGCTGGGGCGCGAGAAATACGCTGACCTGCGCGTAGGGCGTATCTCCCGCCTCCCAGCGCTTTGCCATCTGTTGGGAGGAAAGGCGCCGCACCTGGACACCGGACAGATATGTGAGGATCAGGAAGCAGGTCAGCAGGCCTGCGTTGATCAGCGGAAGCAGAAGGCTTTTCCATTTTGCACTCAACATACGCACGCTCCTAGTCTACCAGCCTCACCTGCACGCCTGAATCGAGCGGCTTGGAGGAATTAGTTACCACATTTTCATACTCATATACCCCGCCGCTGACGCCGGAGGAGGTATCGTCGGAGGCCAGCACCTCAATGTCGGCGCGCTTCACCGTATATCGGTTGCCGAGCGGCGTGCCCTTGACCTTCACCACGAGCACAAATTTTCCCTTGCTGTCCTCCCGGATCGCATTGTTCGGCACAACTGTGTCATAGCGCCTGTTCTTCTCTCCTACCGAAAGCACCAGCGTCTGGCCAATGCTTACTTCGCCCTTGACGTCAAAGGTGACGATCACGCTCTGTCCCGGATTTTCGGGATCCGGCCTCATGCTCTTGACCGTGGCAGACAGATCATCGCTGTAATAATTCTCGATGGACGCCTCATTTCCGGTCTTGATCAGCTTGCTCTGCGCCTTGGTCACGGTCACCTTCACCACATAACCGGAATCCTGCAGCTGCAGCTTTGCCAGTGGCATATCTGCCGTTACGGTATCTCCCGCCTTGCAGTCCACCGACGAGACTACGCCGTCCTCCCTGGCTGTGATCTCCTTGCGGTCACTGCCGGCCTGCAGTTTTTTCACCTTTTCCCGCTGCTTTTCAATCTTCTCCTGCGCTGCCTTCAGGTCGAGGCTCTCCTGCTGCTGGCTTAAGCTCTCCTCCTCTTTCACGCGTGTCAGGGCGATCAGCGCCCGGTCCAGCGTATCCTGCTTGGCCCGTACATCCGCCTTGGCCGCCTCAAGGGTAGGCTCTGCTGCGAGACGCTCGACCTCGGCGTTCTTTGTCTCGACGTTCTTTTGCAGAACAGCCAGCTCACTCTGGGCTTTTTCCAGATCGCTCTTTGCCTGCTTGTAGGAAGCGCTGGTGGTCTTGACCGCCTCTGCCCTCAGCTTCAGGTTATTAAGATCCAGCTCCCGGTTCTTGATATCCACATCCTCATCGCGGATCTGGCGTTCCAGCGTCTTGGTGTCCTCCTCCGGATCCTTTTTGAGCTCTGCCAGATCCTCCTTGTCATCCGCAAGCTTCTGCTTTGCCGCCTGCAGGCTTCTCGTGTCATCCTCTATCTGCGACTTCAGGGAATCGTAATCTCCAACCTCTCCATAGGCGTCGACCTTGGCCTGCAAGGCGTCCACCGTTTTCTGCTTGTCATCCTGATCCTTTTTGGCCTGCTCTGCCGCCTTCTTCGCGGCCTTCAGCGCCTTCTCATTGCTCTTTGCCTTGTTCTGCGCCTTGATCGCGGCGTTGAGGTCCTCCCTCGCGTTCGCGATGTCCATGTCATCCGTGCTGTGATCCGGCGCAAGCTTCATAAGGGACTTGGCGTAGTCAAGCTCCATCTGCTCCAGAGTCTCCTGCTCTGCCGCCAGCTCGCTGTCCTCCCCGTCCTCAAAGGTGAACAGCACCTGGCCCTCCTTCACCTCATCACCGGCCTGCACCTTGACCTCCTTGACCACCCTGGAGCCGCTCACCGTCACCTCATAATCCGAGCTGGCCTCCACAATGCCCTGTCCCCTGACCTTGCTGGACACCGTTCCCGCCGTCACCGGCTCCGTCGCCACCTCCGCAAGCGAATAATTCATGATGGTATTTGAAAAAAAAGTCAGTATCATCAGTCCCACAAGGAAGATCACGGCGACTTTTTTTATCATTTTCTTTCTCTTCGATTCCTGTTCCATTCCCTCTCTCCTTCCTGTTCGTATCTATTCAGCAGGTATTCCTGTTCCAATCTCCTGACATATGCTTCCATCCAAGCTCTGTCAAACTATGCTTACAACCAGCCGGAACCGCGTCCGATAAGCCGGCACCGACTTCTCATCCTTTGACGCCCCCGGTATAGGAAATTCCGTCCACGAGATACTCCTCCCCATACAGGAAGATCAAGATCGTCGGCACCATATAGATTGTCGCCACCGCAAACGCCAGTCCGACCTCCCCTGAATTGATCTTTGACAAAAATACCGAAAGCGGATGCATATCCGCGTCTGACAGCAGGATGATCGGCTGCTCCACCATATTCCAGTAATCTATAAATACCAGAATCGCCACCGAAGCGATCGCGCCCTTGCACAGCGGAATGCACACCCTGGTGAAGATCTGCCATTCATTTGCTCCGTCCAGCTTCGCCGCCTCGATCAGCGAGACCGGAATCCTTCGCATGAATTTTGTCAGCAGGTACACGCTGAAGGGCGCGAAAAATCCCGGCAGCAGGATCGCCCACCTGGTATCCAGGATATGCAGCCAGTCAGACACCAGATAGTTTGGCACCAGCGTCACCTGAAACGGCATCAACATCAGCGCCACATACAGGAAAAAAATCATCTCCCTAAGCCGCCCCCGGAACCGGGTAAAGCTGTAAGCCGCGCCTAACGCGATCAGGATCTGGAACAGGACGATGGGCACCACAAGGATCACCGAATTCCAGAATTTCAACAGATATTCCGGACTTTTCAAGAGCACAGTGGAATATTGCTCGCCCGTCACCATGTCCGGTATCAGCTTAAGGTTCACAGCCTCCGGCACATAGTCCGTATTCCGCTCCCCGTATTCCCTCTCCCTGTACTGATTGAAGATCACGCCGTAGTTGGTATTGATCTCCACCTCCGACATAAAGGAGTTGGCCATCGTAAGGATCGTCGGCAGCAGAAAGGACACCGCAAAGATCATGGCCACAATCGTCAGGACCGCCTTTTTCACGGTCCGTTTCAGCTTTCTCATCCCTCCACATCCTTTCCAAACCTGTCCTCCGCGAGAAACAGGCATCCGATCACAACCACCATGACTAACGCCATAAGGATCGCCCCCGACGACAGCTTCTGATAATCCAGCGACCGGAAGGTATTATTCATGAAATGCTGCAGCATGTACAGCGTGTCATACGGATAGTCTCCCGTCAGCAGATACACCTCCCGGAACACCTTAAAGGAATTGATCAGCGACAGGATCGCCACAAACAGGATCGTGGAGGACAGATACCGCAGCTTAATATACCAGAAAATCTGCAGAGGCGAGGCGCTCTCCAGCCTGGCCACTTCCAGCTCGTCCTTCGGTATCGCGTTAAGCGCTGCCATGAACAGGATCATGTTATATCCCAGATTCTTCCAAAGAAACAGGATTACGATCACGATCTGGCTGTAAGAGGATTTAAACCAGTCGATCGGCGCCCAGTCAAAATGCGACATCCAAAGGTTCACCACTCCGTGATAATCGAACAGCACCCTCCAGATCAGCACGATCGACGCCACCGGTACCATCATGGGGCTCAGCACAAAGGTGCGGAACTGGCTCCGCATCGGAATATTCTGCTCCAGCAGGATCGCCATGCCAAGCGAGAGCACAACCGCCAGCGGCACCGCCGCCAGGGAGAAGGTTCCCGTATTCTTTGCCGCCTGCTGAAAAGAGGAATTCTGCAGGATCCTGCTGAAATTGTCGAGAAATACAAATTCCGCATGGATCGGATTGTCGATCACCGCATAATAGATCACAACAAAAAATGGAACCACGAAAAACAGCAAAACGCCTAATAGACTTGGCAAAAGATAAAGAATGGAATTCTTCCGGTCTTTTTTACTGCGCTTCGGCTTTTTATACACCAGATCCGCAGGCTCCACAGGCACTCCCTTTGGTTCCGCACAAGACCCATTGGACTCCACAGGCGCCCCGCTCCCTTCATTTTTCTCTTTCTGTACGGAAACCGGAGCCCCTTCGGACTCCGGTTTCCTGATGGATACTGTCTCCTCCGCAGGCTGGGCCTTTGGCATTTTCTTCTTTTTAGACATATCCTTTTCCTTCCCTAACGATTCTCATTCACATAGGTCTTGATCCGGTTCTGAATGATATCAGCCGTCTCATCTACGCTCTTCTCTCCGGCAAAATAATGTTCTGCCTCCTCCTGAACGATGTTCAGCATATTATAGTCATATCGTCCGGATTTTTTGGTATTGTTCACCAAATCCCTGTACTGCTGCTCCTGCTCGGGCGTAAGCGGCTTGATGGGAATCTCCATGTCATCCCAGCCCCAGCTTGAATCCAGCGGCTCAATCTCATTGCCGAACTCATCCTTATATTTCTCCTTCGTCGTCTTGGTCTTCATCATCATGTCGAAGGCGTCCTTCCTGGTCGGCATATTGCCGTAGAGCTGCTTGCCCTGGTAATCCTTTGTCATCAAGGTGCGTAAAAACTGCCATACGCCATCCTTCACATCAGACTTGGAGTACATGCCAAGCTGCATGTCAAACTGGAAATAGGAACCCTGCTTATCCTTGTTCGGATAACCGATGTAGCTGACGTCCCCGCCAAACATTTTCTCATAGACCTGGACTTCCTCGGGCGAGATCCATCCCTCCGCGAAGAGCACCTTGCCCTCACGGATCAGCTGCGGCATGCCCGGGGCATCCTCGGAATAATCCTGCTCGTCATCTGTTCCGCGGTTGCAGATCTCAAGAATATCCTTGAAATCCTGGCTGTCAAAGCTGCACTCACCGGTGTTCCAATCCACAAAATCCGACAATCCGTTGCCAAGGAAGCTGTAGAGCATAGATGTCTTATTCTCAGAATAAAACGGTCTCGCGTCCTTCTTCTCATCTAACAGCTTCTTCAGCTCCTCAAAGGTCCAGCCATAGCCATCTCCCACATCCGACTTCTTTGCAACCAGCGTCGACATGCTGAAGAACGGAGCCACATAGTAGAGCTTTCCGTCTATTTTCTGCGTCTCCAGAACAGAGTCTATGATATCACTGCTGTTCAGCTCCGGATCCTTGTCAAAATAAGGCAGCAGATCCTCCAAAATTCCCTTCGCCGCATACTGGTCCGCTGACACATTGGACAGGTCAATGATGTCCGGAATATTTCCCGCCGCGATCTCCGCGTTCATCTTCGCGACCGGATCCGAATCCCCCTCTGTCTCATATTCCTTGAATGTGATCTGGTACTCCTTGCTCTCCTTATTGAACTGGATCGCGGCGCGCTTTAAGTCATCGCCAATCCACATTGCGCCATATGTAATGATCTTCTTATCCTTCAGCGTCGAGGGATCTACCTTCTCATAGACCACGATCTTGGTACTGTTGTCCCCGCTGTCGGAATAGTCGTATTCCATACCAATAAAACGTCCGTCTCCCAGAGGCCGGATGTCAGAGGTGCTCTCAGAGGTCAGGTTGGAGGCTACATAATCCAGCACCTTCGTGCTCTTCTTATCCGCAAACGAGTAGCCGAAAATAGCGGAATTCGTTCTGTAGTAAAAATCATAATCGGAGCCTTCGCCGCTGAAGATGGAATTGGAGCCATAGAATCCGGAGGTATCCATCTTGTAGTTCTCCCCCCATTTCTTTCCTTCTATGTCAACCTCACGCACCTGTGCCGTGCTGCCGCCCTCTTCAGACCATTTCTCGCTGGCAGCGATCAGCTTTCCATCCTTGGTAAAGCATGCACCCTCAATGTACTCCTCCGACTTCAGCTCGCCCTTGGACTTCAGGCTGCTGTCCATGAAAAACAGCTTCTGGTCTGACAAAATAACAACATTGCCCTTCGCGTCCACCAGACTGCCTGAAACATAATCCTCTTCTCCAAGCTTCAGCTCATCATTGAGGCTCACGCGCGCAACCTCCTTGCCATCCGCATCAAGCTTGACCATGCTGGTAGTGGACTTTTCCGTCTCCTCATCATAATGATAGGTATTGTAAAGCATCGCCCCGTCAGGATCGATCATCAGATTGGAGAGGTACTCGTCCTCGGGCAGATTGAGATGAATCTCTGTGGCCTTTCCTCCGGTCAGTTCAGCGACATACAGATGTGTTTCAGAGTAGCCCTTTTCTATTTCGTCTTCCACTGCCACCTCCTGTGATGCGGCAGCATCCTTTTTCTCGTCCGTTTCCTCACCCTCGGCATCCGATGTCTCTGCATCACTCTTCTCTTCCCCGGCGGCATCCCCCTGATCCGCGGCAGTCTCCGCCTCAGTATCTTCAGCGTCCTTGTCCGCTTCTGCTCCATCCGCGTCATCCGCCTTTGCGCTATCATCAGAGCTTTCTTCCGCTCCATCCGCCTTCGCGCTATCGTCAGAGCTTTCTTCCGTTTCATCCGCCTTTGCACTATCGTCAGAGCTTTCTTCCGCTCCTTGCTCTGCCTTCTCTCCGGCGTCCGTCTTCTCCACAGCCTCGTCTTTCTCCGGCTTTTCTCCTTCGACCCACTTCCATGTCTGAACATAGAGCTTGCCATTTGCCGTCTGCACAACGGAAATATCGCCATCTATGCCCTCCAGCGTGATCGGCTTTCCCTCATAGACCGCGTTTTTAGAATCACTTGCCGCCTGTTCCTTCTGCTGCTGCACACTTCCTTTTCCACCGCCCTTGTTGCCGCAGCCCGACGCTGTCGCCATCATCGTGGCCGCCATCAGGATCGCAAGGGACCTTTTCCATTTCATTGTTCTCATATTCCCACTCCTGTTCTTGTCGTCTATTCTGACTCGTTGTACTGTAATGTAAATCCTTGGTTCCCTTCATATCCGGACCAAATACTATTGCATCGTTTTCCAAATAAGCAGGGTTTCTTGCCTGCCTGTTGGAAACCGCTACACTAGTTAGGAATAATACCATATCCTTCCCACTCATTCAATAGCTTTCAGAATTTTTAAGAAAATCGTCATAATACGCACGTAACAGTTCCCCTTTGGCTAATCTGTTACATGCGCAGGCCTGCTGAAAAGCCGCATGCAATTTCGTAATATTACGCCGTCCCCGCAAATATACATATAAAAAAATACGGAGTTTCCTCCATGTCCCTCCGCAAAAAACGCATCCTTCTGCTCCTGCTCTCCACCCTGCTCCTGCTTGGGCTTTCGACCCGTCTGAAACCCATTGACAGGGAGCTTTGGCATGCGGACCTGCTTGAACAGATGGAAAAAACCGATGATTTTTCTGAATTTTGCGATCTATTATTCCGGTACGGCGTGACCGCGGACTCGATCACCACCGCGTACACCCTGCGCGACCCCTCCGCCTACGGAATTCCCGCGCTCCCTCCCCGCCTTTTGGAAACCGGCAGCGGCAGGAAAAGCGCGAAAAAGCAGGCGTCTGTCACACGCAGCACTGCCTCCCTTCTTCTAAATAAAATGTGTGAGCTGAAGGTTCCGGAAGGCGACGCCTCTCTCACATACAGCCTGCTTGAAAAACAGCTTAAGTTAAGCCAGGCCCTTTCGAATTATCCTTATTATGAGGAAATGCTTGGAGAAAGCACCGGCGTATTTGCCAGCCTCCCGGTCGCCTTCGGGGAATACCCTCTTCACGGCGAGGAGGACATTGAGACTTACCTCTCCCTGCTTGCCCAGGTTCCGGACTGCTTCCGCGCCGTTACGGACTACGAGAACGAGCGCGCCCGAAAAGGAATCCCGACTCCTTCCTTCCTGCTCCGGAAATCCGCGGACAGCCTGGCGCAGCTCATTTCAGACCTGGAACAGGACGACTGCTTTCTCATCTCCACCTTTGAGGAACGGCTGCGGCAGGTCCCGCAACTTGAGGATTCCAAAAAGAAACGCTACCTGAAAAAAAACCGCAAGCTCATCCGGTGCCGCGTCCTTCCCGCATACCGGAAGCTTCTGGCTTATGTAGAAAGCATGCTGCCCTCCGAAATGCAGCGCAAAGAGGCGGAAACCCCGGACCAGCCGCGGATACAGCATAGCCCCACCGCCCCCGGCAGGCAGCGCAGGGAGGCAGACAACCGCGTGAACCTGCGGCTTCCCGCCTCCAGTACAACCTTCGGCCTTTCACAAAAAAGCACGCCTTTATCCGCTTCCCTGCGGGCAGGCGCATATCAGGGCAATCCGTTTCCAGCTGCAGAAATTGCCAGTCCCCAGTCGTCAAGCAGCATGAACATCATGTATCTGCCGGAAAAAGACGTCTCCTACGGCCTGTCCTCCCTCCCGGACGGCAAAGCCTATTACTCCCTGCTGGTACAGAAAAATACCGGCTCCTCCCGTACCGTTGACGAGCTGATCCGGCTTGCCGATGAAAGGCTTTCGGCCGCCATGGAGGATGTAACCCGCGTCTTAATGACCGACCAGGCCGCCTACCAATACTATCTGGAACACCCGAACCCCTCCGGCTATGAAGATCCGGAAACCATCCTGGAGGTGCTGCCGCTCATGATCCGGAAGGACTTCCCGCAATTAGAGGGAGATGTTTCCTGGCAGATCAAACAGATCCCGGAGAAAATGGCCTCCTTTTCAAGCCCTGCCTTTTTCATGATCCCGGAGATCGACAACTGCAGCGACCACGCCATTTACCTAAATCCCCTGTTTTCCGCTGAGGATCAGGGCAGCCTGTTCACCACCCTGGCCCACGAAGGCTTTCCCGGCCACCTCTACCAGACCGCCAGTTTTTATTCCACCCATCCTCCGCTGATCCGCCACCTTATGGACTTCCCCGGCTACGCGGAGGGCTGGGCGGCCTACGCGGAGCTTCACTCCATCACCTACCTGCATTTTCCGGCAGGCGAAGCAGCCCTGCAAACCCTCTACCAGTCTGACCTTTTGATCAACCTGGCGCTGTGCGCCCGCATGGATCTCGGCGTCAACGCCCAGGGCTGGACGCTTCATGACGCCTGCAGGCTGTTTGAGGAAAACGGATTCAAAAGCTATTACGCCGCCGAGCTCTATTCCCATGTAGTGGAGGCGCCTGCGGCCTATCTACGGTATTATGTCGGGTTGGAGGAAATCCTGGCATTAAAGGAGGAATTTAGAAAGCTGTACCGGGGAGACCATATGGAGCTGGATTTCCATACAGCGCTTCTACAGACCGGGCCGGGAGATTTTGAGACGATCCGAAAGGCCTGGCATATCCAATGACAGGAAACAATGCAGGGTGCGCCCCTGCGCATAAAAAACTCCGGCACCGGTTCCCATGGGAACAGATGCCGGAGTATAAAGATCTGTAACAGCGGTAACTGCCCAACAGATGTTGAACAGTTACCGGCATTTTCTATTGTCAAAGCCTCCGCTTCGCGGCGGAAGACAGGCTTCTCCGGATTAAGATCAAAGCTTCGGTCCGGCAGCAACCAGTGCCTTGCCGGCGTCGTTGCCCTCGTACTTCGCAAAGTTCTTGATGAATCTGCCTGCCAGATCCTTTGCCTTCTCCTCCCACTGGGAAGCATCCGCATAAGTATCACGCGGATCCAGGATCGCGGGATCCACGCCCGGAAGCTCTGTCGGAACCTCAAAGTCAAAGTAAGGGATCTTCTTGGTCGGAGCCTTCAGTACATCGCCGTTCAAGATCGCATCGATGATCCCGCGGGTATCCTTGATGGAGATACGCTTGCCGGTTCCGTTCCATCCGGTGTTCACAAGGTAAGCCTTCGCGCCGCTCTTCTCCATCTTCTTCACCAGCTCTTCGCCGTACTTGGTCGGATGCAGCTCCAGGAACGCCTGGCCAAAGCATGCGGAGAAGGTCGGCGTCGGCTCTGTGATGCCTCTCTCCGTACCGGCCAGCTTCGCTGTAAATCCGGACAGGAAGTAGTACTGTGTCTGCTCCGGAGTCAGGATCGATACCGGAGGAAGTACGCCAAATGCGTCAGCGGAAAGGAAGATCACATTCTGCGCGTCCGGACCTGCGGAAATCTTGTTGACATTCATCGCGATCTTCTCGATATGGTCGATGGGATAGGACACACGTGTATTCTCTGTCACGCTCTTATCGGCAAAATCAATCTTGCCCTCTGCGTCAACCGTGACATTCTCAAGCAGCGCGTTTCTCTTGATCGCGTTGTAGATATCCGGCTCGGATTCCTTGTCCAGATTGATGACCTTCGCGTAGCAGCCGCCCTCAAAGTTGAACACGCCGTT
>CAMHJT010000018.1 GCA_946185495.1 uncultured Clostridiaceae bacterium
ACCGTCAGCCCTTTATGCTGATCGACAGGGTGACGGAAATGGAGCCTGGAAAATCCATCAAGGGCTATAAGAACCTATCGTACAACGAACCGTTTTTTGCCGGACATTTTCCGCAGGAGCCGGTGATGCCCGGGGTTCTTCAGATTGAGGCGCTGGCACAGCTCGGCGCTGTGCTGATGCTCAGCATGGAGGAAAACAAGGGAAAGACAGCTTATTTTACCGGGATTGACAAGGCAAGGTTTAAGCAGAAGGTGGTTCCGGGAGACAGGCTGGACTTGTCCTGTGAGATCGTGAAGGTAAAGGGTCCCATGGGCGTGGGCGAGGTGACGGCTACGGTCAACGGCAAAGTGGCCTGCAAGGCGGAGATCTCCTTCATGGTAGCCTAGGCGAAGGGGAGCGGATCATGAGATGGTTTGTCAGAAATCGCCGCGCCCTGTCAAGGATCGCGCTGTTTTTATGTCTTGCTTTTCTTGTGTGGTACGGCTGGAGATTTCATTCAGTAAAAAGGAAACGCTGCGTCGCGGATACATTTCCCGGAATCGCAATGGGCACAACTGTAAAAAAGACGATTTATTCAGAGAACAGCCGGATCAACCAGGAGGCAGACGAGGCGATAGACGCCTGCTTGAAGGAACTGGAGGAGACTATTTCTGTCCGGGATCCCCATTCAGAGCTTTCTTTGCTGAACGCCAATTATGTGACAGGGGGAATAAACAGGCTTTCGGAGCTGCTTTACTCCTGCATAGAAAGGGAGATTGAGATCCGGAAGGAGACAGACGGCGCATTCAGCCCGTGTATCCGGCCTGTCTCGGAGCTTTGGGGTATTGAGGACGGGAACGGCCGGGTTCCGGAGCAGGGACAGCTTAAAAAGGCGCTCACGCTGTCAGATCCGGATCAGATGGAGCTGACGGAGAATGGCCTGGTTTTTCATCAGTACGGCATGAAGCTGGACCTGGGGGCGGTCGGAAAAGGGCTGGCCTGTGACAGGATTGCCGGGCTTCTTCGCGGCCGGAAGGTGCAGGGCGCGGTTGTCAGTGTCGGAGGAAGCGTTGCCGTGATCGGCGATAAGGGAAAGCTTGAAGCGTGGCATGTCGGCATACAGGATCCAAGAGGAAAAGAGGGCGATATGCTGGGTGTCCTGACCTGCGAGGAGGATGCGATGATCTCCACCTCGGGAGATTACGAGAAGTATTTTGAAGTGGACGGGAAAAGATACCATCACATCTTTGATCCATCCACCGGTTATCCCGCTGATTCGGGACTGATTTCAGTGACGGTGGTCAGCGGGAACGGTTTTTTGTCGGATGCGCTTTCTACAGCCTGTTTTGTGATGGGACTGGACAGGGGAATGGAATATGTGCGCAGCAGGAAAGCTGAGGCGATATTTGTCACGTCTGACAGGAAGGTCATCGTGACGAAGGGATTAAAGCATAGCTTTTCGGTGACCGCGAAGGGCTATGAGACCGAGATCAGATAAACCGGATCAGGCTGTACCGGCACAGGCTGCAAGATTAGTATAAAGTGAGGAAACATTCATGGGTTTATTAACATTTTCAGGGGGGATTCATCCCTATGACGGCAAGGATCTGTCGAAGGATAAGGAGATACGGGATTACCTTCCCAAAGGGGACTGTGTCTATCCGCTGTCACAGCACATCGGCGCGCCTGCCGTGCCGCTTGTGAAAAAGGGGGATCCGGTGCTTGTGGGACAGAAAATTGCGGAAGCGGCGGGATTTGTCTCAGCCAATATTCATTCGGGCGTGTCGGGAAAGGTGAAGGCCATTGAACCCAGGCTGACGGTCGGCGGCACAAGGGTGAACTCCATTGTGATCGAGAATGACGGAAAATTCGAGGAGATGGATTTTTCGGCCAATATCAGGCAGCTCGACCAGCTGTACCGGGAGGATGTAAAGGATATGATCCGGGAAGCCGGCATTGTTGGAATGGGAGGCGCAGGATTTCCGACTCATGTGAAGCTGACGCCGAAAAACGAGGACGCCATCGATACGATCATCGTAAACGGAGCGGAATGCGAACCCTATCTGACCTCGGATTACCGCAGGATGCTGGAGGTGCCGGCCAAGATCGTGACCGGCCTGATGATCGTGATGAATCTTTTTGATAATGCGAGCGGAATCATCGCTGTCGAGGACAACAAACCGGAGGCGATCCGGATCCTGAAAAAAATGACAAAGGATATGGATAACATAACCGTGAATCCGGTTAAGACAAAATATCCACAGGGGGCGGAGCGCCAGCTGATTTACGCCAATACCGGCAGAAAGCTGAATTCCTCCATGCTGCCGGCGGATGTTGGCTGCATCGTGCACAATATTGACACGATTGTGGCAATCTATAATGCCGTGATCGAGGGGCGTCCCCTTTTTGAACGAATCGTTACGGTGACGGGAGACGCGGTGAAGGATACTGCCAATTTCCGCGTAAGAGTCGGCACCAATGCGAGGGAACTGATCGACGCTGTGGGCGGCTTTGTGGTGGAGGCGCCGGAGAAGATCATTTTCGGCGGACCGATGATGGGTAAGGCAATGTTTTCGCTGGATGTTCCGCTTGTGAAGGGATCTTCTGCGCTGCTTTGTATGAAGAAGGATCCGGTGGCGAGGAGCAAGCCGTCAAACTGTATCCGGTGCGGCAGATGCGCTGAGGTCTGTCCGGGAAAGGTATTGCCCTACAAGTTAGCGGAGCTTGCGAATAAGGGTGATCTGGAGGGGTTTGTCCGGATGGAGGGTATGGAGTGCTGCGAGTGCGGCTGCTGTTCCTATGTATGCCCTGCCAAGCGACATTTAACCCAGACGATTGCCGGAACGCGCAAACAGGTTCTGGCAAACCGCAAGCGATAGGAGGTACTGGCTTTGGAACAGACAATGAAAATATCATCCTCTCCCCATATCAGGGACAGGGAAACGACGCAGGGAATCATGAAGCAGGTGATTGCGGCGCTTCTGCCTGCGGCAATATTTGGCATTTATAATTTTGGCGCGCATGCTGCTCTGGTGCTGATTGTCTCAATCGTGTGCTGCATAGGGTTTGAGGCGCTGTTTCAGCGCCTTTTAGGACGCGACCTGACGATTGGGGATCTTTCCGCCGCGCTGACGGGCCTGCTGCTTGGCATGAACCTTCCGCCGGAGGTTCCGTTCTGGATTCCGGTAATCGGCAGTTTCTTTGCTATAGTCGTTGTGAAACAGCTTTTTGGCGGGCTGGGACAGAACTTTATGAATCCGGCGCTGGGCGCGAGGGCGTTTTTGCTGATTTCCTTTACCGGACGTATGACGTCGTTTTCCTATGATGCCGTGACAACCGCGACGCCACTCGCGGTGATGAAGGCCGGTGATAAGGTTGATGTGAAGGCCATGTTTTTTGGAACGATACCGGGAACGATCGGGGAGACATGTGCGGTGGCACTTGTGCTCGGAGGAGTATTTCTGATCGTGCGGGGAATCGTGAATTACCGGATTCCGGTGTACTATATTGGAACATTTGCTCTGCTGGTCATGCTCTACGCCATTTTCTCCGGCAGGGGATTTGACATATCCTTCCTGATGGCACATCTGTTTGGAGGTGGACTGATGCTGGGTGCGTTTTTTATGGCGACAGATTATGTGACATCGCCTGTGACGCCGGCGGGCAGGATCGTCTTTGGGGTATTCCTCGGGGCACTTACGTTTGTGTTCCGTATATTTGGAGCCTCAGCGGAAGGGGTATCCTACGCCATCATCCTCGGCAACCTGCTGGTGCCGCTGATCGAGAGGGTGACGGTTCCGAAGGCGTTTGGAAGGGAGGAGAGGAAATGAGTAGTGAAAGCTTGAAAAATACACTTTCCCTTCTGGTGATCACTGTAGTCGCAGGACTTCTTCTTGGCGTGGTATATGAGGTCACAAAGGATCCGATCGCGGACCAGAAGCAGAAGGCGAAGGAGGCCGCGTACAGGGAGGTGTTTGCTGACGCGAAAAGCTTTGAGGCGGAGGAGCTTCAGGCAGATGCGGGAGAAAAGCTCCGGAAACAGGGCTTTGAGGCAGATATCGATGAGCTGATGCAGGTGAAGGACGCAGGCGGGAAGTTTGCCGGTTATGTGTTGACTGTAACAGACCATGAGGGGTATGGCGGAGACATCCAGTTTGCCATGGGAATCCGGAAAGACGGTACCCTGAACGGCCTCTCCTTCCTTTCCATCGGCGAGACGCCGGGTCTGGGCATGAAGGCGCTGGAAGCGGATTTTATGGATCAGTTTAACGGGAAAAAGGCGGAGCGCCTGACCTATACGAAAAACGGGGCTTCCGCAGCAGATGAGATCGACGCGATCTCCGGCGCGACCATTACCACAAACGCTGTGACAAACGGCGTGAACGCCGGCCTCTACTATTGCCGGTCCCTTGCGAAGGAGGTGGCAGGAAGATGAATAAAGTGTTGGAACGCCTGTATAGCGGTATTATCAAGGAGAATCCCACGTTTGTTCAGATGCTTGGCATGTGCCCGACCATGGCTGTGACCACATCAGCGATCAACGGCCTGGGAATGGGGCTTACGACGACGGTGATACTGATCCTTAGTAATATGATGATTTCGGCGCTGCGCCGGGTCATACCGGACAAGGTCAGAATCCCGGCTTATATTGTTGTGGTCGCTTCATTTGTGACGATCATCCAGTTTCTTCTGGAGGGCTTTGTTCCCTCTCTGTATGACAGTCTCGGGATTTATATTCCGCTGATCGTTGTAAACTGTATTATTCTAGGACGGGCTGAGAGCTACGCGTCCAGGCATTCCGTGGTACTGTCCATGTTTGACGGGATCGGGATGGGGCTTGGCTTTACGCTGGGACTGACCAGCATCGGCATTTTCAGGGAGCTTTTTGGAAACGGCACTGTGTTTGGGTGGCATATCATGCCGGAGCGGTATGAGCCGGTGACAATCCTGATTCTGGCGCCTGGCGCCTTCTTTGTGCTGGCCTGTCTTGTCGCGGTACAGAACAAGGTGAGGCTTTCACGGAAGACGGGAGCGGATGGCACGGACTGTAAGCGGGAGCAGGGCTGTGAGGGCTGCTCCAATACTCTCTGCGGAGGCAGGAAAACCATGAACTGAGCGTATAGGCGGTTGCGAAATGATATATTTTTCGGTTGGTTTTGAAATTTTGCAATTGCCTGATCGCGTATAAAAATGAAGAGGAGGTTTTTGAAGAATGGGATCAGTTGTTAGCAGAAAAAAGCTGCTGCGCAGAAAGCTGCGCGCGCTCAGAAAGTATATGAGATACCGCAGTCATCTGGAAAAGCTCAGAAATAAGAGCCTCAGGCTGCTCGGAAAGAAAAGGGCGAGGATCAGCAGGCAGCGGAGAAACGCCGAGAAGAAGCGGCTTAAGCTTGCCAGGAAAGAGACTGCAAGGCTCAACCGCACCCTGAGAAGGAGGCTGAAGCGATGAACCTGATTCTGATTGCGATCGGCGCGGCGCTGGTCAATAATGTCGTGCTCAGCCAGTTTCTGGGGCTTTGTCCCTTTATCGGCGTGTCCAGGAAGGTGGACACGGCCGCGGGAATGGGCGGCGCCGTGATCTTTGTGATCACGATCTCTTCAGCAGTGACCAATCTGATCTATTCGCTGGTTCTGGAAAAGCTGGGGATTACCTATCTGCAGACGATCGTGTTTATTCTTGTGATTGCCGCGCTGGTACAGTTTGTGGAGATGTTTCTGAAAAAGAAGATCCCTTCCTTGTACGAGGCGCTTGGAGTATATCTCCCGCTGATTACAACGAACTGCGCGGTGCTGGGCATTGCGCTGATCAATGTCCAGAAATCATACGGCTTTATCGCCTCTGTGATCAACGGCTTTGGAACGGCTGTGGGATTTACCATCGCGATCGTGATCATGGCGGGCATACGGGAACGGATCGAGGGAAATGATATTCCGGAGTCCTTCCGCGGCACGCCCATTGTGCTGGTGACAGCGGGCCTGATGGCGATGGCGTTTTTCGGGTTTTCCGGATTGATCAAATGATGTATCTGTTCAGCAGGCAAGAAACAGATCTACTGTTTTGGCATGGTCTGTATAGTGAATGCGAAGACCTGCTGAGTAGTTACCAAATGATAACATAGGGAGGCTTAGGATATGAGTGTGACTTCAATATTGCTGGCGGTGGGAATCGTTGGCGGCACCGGTGCCGTGATTGGTATTTTGCTGGGAATCGCGGGGGAAAAGTTCGCGGTCGAGGTGGACGAAAAGGAGTTGGCAGTGAGAGAGTGTCTTCCGGGCAATAACTGCGGCGGATGTGGATTTCCTGGCTGTGACGGTCTTGCGGCGGCAATCGCGAAAGGCGAGGCGCCTGTAAACGGATGTCCGGTCGGCGGGGAGGACTGCGCGGCAAAGGTGGCGGAGATTATGGGAGTTTCGGCGGGTGAGGCAGTGAGGATGGCTGCCTATGTCAAATGCGCCGGAACCTGCGATAAGGCTAAGGATAATTATGAGTATGTCGGGGCCAGGGACTGCAGGCTGGCTCTCAATAACCCCGGTGGAGGCGCAAAGGCCTGTACCTATGGCTGTATCGGTTTTGGAAACTGCAAAAAGGCATGTCCCTTCGGCGCGATAGAAATTGTTGACGGGGTAGCGGTTGTGGACGCGGATAAGTGCAAGGCCTGCGGAAAGTGCGTTGCGGAGTGTCCGCGGCATCTGATCGAGCTCATGCCGGCGGATGCGGCGTGCCATGTGCGCTGCAGCTCGAAGGACAAGGGTATAGAGGTAAAGAAGGCCTGCCAGGCCGGCTGTATCGGATGCGGGCTGTGCGCGAGGAATTGTCCTGCGGGTGCGATTACCGTGGAGAATAATGTGGCGCATATTGATCAGGAAAAATGCACGGGCTGCGGCGTGTGCAGGCAAAAGTGTCCGGTCAAGGTAATACAATAGCAGAAGCATATTTTCTGTATGCCGGATGGTTCATTTACACTTCGGGCACGCTTTCGCTTCCTTCGTCAGCTTACCAAGGACCGGCGTTTACAAATAGCCCTTCGTTGTAAATGGATCATCCTCTGGAAGCCTGTGTACAGGAGAAAAAGTGAGCTGATTGCGGGAATTATGTCATATCCATGGCTCGGTGCGCATAAAGTGAGACAAATGGGCAGCGTTTGCTGGCAGGGCATTGTTGCTGCCACAGGTGATGGTGGGACGGGTATGACATTTTTGGATCTGCGGCAGAAGGAAGTGATCAACTGCAGGGACTGCAGGAGGCTGGGATGTGTAGCGGATATTGAGATCGATCCGTGCAGCGGCAACGTCTGCGCGCTGATCGTTCCGGCACCGGGGCGTTTTTTTTCCTGCTTCGGCAGGCCGGCCAGATATCTGATCCACTTTTGTGATGTGAAGGGGATCGGACCGGATATTATTTTAGTAGATGTGTGTCTTGAAGAGGCTGTGATGGAGGATGAGCTAAAAGGAGGCTGACAAGAGATGAAGTGTCCCTTTTGTGGAGAGGATAATACCAGAGTGATCGACTCAAGACCTGCGGATGACAATAATTCCATCCGCAGGAGGAGAGAGTGTGATGATTGCGGAAAAAGATTTACGACGTATGAAAAGGTGGAGACGATTCCACTGATCGTCATTAAAAAGGATAAGGTCAGGGAGCCCTATGACAGGGGAAAAATAGAGTCCGGCGTGATCAAGTCATGCCATAAGCGGCCGATCCCTGTGGAGGAGATCGAGGAATGCATCAACCGGATCGAGACGGCGGTATTTAACCTGGAAAGCAAGGAGGTTGAGAGCACCCGGATCGGGGAGATCGTGATGGACGAGCTGAAGGCGTTAGACCAGGTCGCGTATGTGCGTTTCGCGTCTGTTTACCGTGAATTCAAGGATGTCAATACATTTATGGATGAATTAAAAAAACTCTTAAACTGACCATTGCCTATTCCTGTTTTTTTCTGTATAATAGACCTGTTCCTGCTTGGAGAGAGAACAGGAGTACAATATGTATAGTAAAATTCTAAGCGGCACACTACATGGTGTTGAAGGACGACTGATTGTAGTAGAGGCCGATGTCAGCGAGGGGCTGCCTGTATTTAATATGGTTGGCTTTCTCGCGTCGGAGGTGCGCGAGGCGAGTGAAAGGGTCAGAACTGCTCTGAAGAACGCTGGTTTCATGCTTCCTCCCAAGAAGGTGACGGTGAACCTGTCGCCGGCAGACGTGCGAAAGGAGGGTACCGTCTTCGACCTTCCCATCAGCATTGCTTTGCTGACTGCGTACGGCTATATTCCGGCCGAGACGGTGAATGGAGTCCTTTTTGCCGGTGAGCTTTCCTTAAGCGGGCAGGTGCTGGGCATCAGGGGGATTCTGCCTATTGTGGATTTTGCCAGAAGTCAGGATATCCGAAGGATGATCCTTCCGTATGACAATCGTCTTGAGGCTGCGATGATTCCCGGCATGGAGATTTACGGGGCAGTGAGCCTAAAGCAGGTGGTTGACCACTTGACCGGCGTAAAGCCTATGGAAGTGGAACGCCAGCCGGTGTTTATGGCGGGGGAAGAGGCGGAACAGATGCCTGATTTTTCTGAAATCAGGGGGCAGAAGGCGTTGAAACGGGCCACTGAGATCGCGGCAAGCGGCATGCATAACCTGATGTATATCGGGCCGCCGGGTTCGGGCAAGTCCATGGCTGCGAGGCGGATTCCTACCATCATGCCTACGCTGTCCTATGAGGAGAGCATTGAGATCACGAAGATTTACAGTGTCAGCGGGCTCTTGCCATCGTCAGGAGGCCTGCTCAGAAAGCGACCGTTCCGGATGCCGCACCATTCTGTCACAGCGCAGGCTCTGATCGGGGGCGGAACCATTCCCAAGCCGGGAGAGATCAGTCTTGCACACCATGGCGTTTTGTTTTTGGATGAGTTTCTCGAATTCCAGAAATATGTTATTGAGATGCTCAGGCAGCCGCTGGAGGATGGGGAGATTACAATCTCAAGATTGCATGGGAGTTATTCCTTTCCGTGTTCGTTCATGCTGGTAGCTGCCATGAATCCGTGTCCGTGCGGATACTATCCGGATCCGGCCAGGTGTCGTTGTACAAAGCCCCAGATTGACAGGTATCTGCATAAGCTGTCAGAACCTCTGCTGGACAGGATCGACATGAATGTTTCCGTTAAGCGGATGAATTACGAGGACCTGTATGAGAAGGGCAGCGAGGAGACATCGGCTGTGATCAGAAGCAGGGTTTTGTGCGCGCAGCAGATTCAGGAGCAGAGGCTTAAGCCCTATGGGATCCGGTTCAATTCGGGAATACCGTCCAATCTGCTGGATGAGATCTGCATGCTGGGAAAGAAGGAAAAGGAGTTACGAAAGGATATTTTTGAGAGGTTCGGCATGTCGGCCAGAGGGATTGTCAGGCTGTTAAAGGTTGCCAGGACCATAGCGGATCTGGAGGAAGCAGACCAGGTGGAATGTGATCATATCTGGGAGGCCCTTACCTATCGGATGAATGATTATTACCGGGGAGGTACGGCCGAATGACAGAGAATGACATGTACTGGTACTGGCTCAACAATATTCCAGGTATCGGAAGAAAAACCATCTCCAGACTGCTTGCCAGGTATCAGACTCCCGGGCGTATCTATGAAGCGCCTGAAAAAGAGCTGGTTCCCGCTGTGATCAGGGAAAACAAGTGGAATGCGTTTGAGACCTCTAAGGACAGAAAGATGATCCGGGAATCCTGGAAACGCATGGAGGAAAAGGGCGTGGAGTTTCTGCATCCGGAGGATGCGCGCTATCCGTCCTGTTTAAAGCAGATTCCTGATATGCCGTATGGCCTGTATCTCAAAGGGAGAATGCCGGATCCGGCAGCCTTTTCGGTTGCGGTGATCGGAGCCAGAAGCTGTTCCAGATATGGTTTTGAGATGGCTTTCTATTATGCGAGGGAGCTGGCAAAATGCGGCGTATCCGTAATCAGCGGACTGGCCAGGGGCATAGACGCGAGGGCACATGAAGGCGCCCTTGCCGGGGCCGGGTACACCATGGGCGTTGTGGCCGGCGGGATTGACAGAGTCTATCCTGTCGAAAACTACTCGCTGTACCGGCAGCTCGCGGATCAGGGAGGCATTTTATCGGAGAGCAATGTCGGTATCTTACCGGCCGCAGGTTTGTTTCCACAGAGAAACCGCCTGATCGCCGGGCTTGCGGACGGCATTCTGGTGGTGGAGGCCAGGGAAAAAAGCGGCACGTTTATTACGGTGGATCAGGGACTGGATCAGGGCAAGGAGGTGTTCGCTATTCCCGGCCGTGTGACGGATCCGCTTTCAACGGGTTGTAACCGGCTGATCGCGCAGGGGGCGCATATGGTGACATCTGTGGAGGATATTCTTGAGGTGCTTCAGATACCTTGTGCCGGCTGCGGTAAGGATGGCGGAAATCAGGCGGTCAGCGATATTCTGACTGCCGGTGGGACGAAAGAAAAAATATGTGCGGAGGATGGACGGCGGGGACACGCGGAGAGGCGATCTCCGGCTCCGGCTGACATTTCTCAATTGACGCTTGCGCCTGTGGAAAAAATGGTGTATAGTTGTCTGCAAATCGAGCCCAGATATCTCGATGAGCTGATCATGGAGCTGCGGCTCGCTCCCCAGGAGGTGTGTAAGGCGCTGAACAAGCTGGTGGTGAGCGGGGTTGCGGAGGAGACTGCCAGAAATTATTACGCTGTCAGATTGAAATAAAAATGGGGAAGCTGCCACCGGACGTGTCAGGCTGGTTTGTGGCAGTTCCTGATGAATATAGGAAACCGGAAGGAGCCTGGTCATGGCAAAGAACCTTGTAATTGTAGAGTCGCCTGCAAAGGCGAAGACGATCAAAAAATTTTTAGGGAGTAATTATGAAGTGATTGCTTCAAACGGGCATGTCAGAGATCTGCCGAAGTCCCAGATGGGAATTGACGTGGAACATGATTTTGAACCAAGATATATCACGATAAGGGGAAAGGGGGAGCTTTTGGCTTCCCTCCGCAAGGAAGTCAAAAAAGCGGACAGGATCTATCTCGCGACTGACCCGGACCGCGAGGGAGAAGCGATCTCCTGGCATTTGTCCAAGGCGTTAAAGCTGGAGGATAAAAACTATAAGCGGATCACCTTTAATGAGATTACGAAAAATGCTGTGAAGGGTTCCCTGAAGGAAGCAAGGGATATTGACATGAATCTTGTGGATGCCCAGCAGGCCAGGCGCGTGCTGGACAGGCTTGTGGGCTATGAGATCAGCCCGGTGCTGTGGGCGAAGATCAAGCGGGGACTGAGCGCCGGAAGGGTGCAGTCGGTAGCTCTCCGCATGATCTGTGACCGTGAGGATGAGATCAACAGCTTTATCCCGTCGGAATACTGGACGCTGGACGCGCTAGTCAGGCCGGAGGGAAGCAGGAAGGCTTTTCCTGCCAAGCTGGTGAGAACGCCGCAGGGCAAGGCAGAGATCCATTCGGAGTCGGAGATGAAAAAAATTCTGTCCGACTTGAAGGACGGGGAGCTATCACTGAAGGATATCAAGCGGAGCAAGCGGGTAAAGAAACCGCCGCTGCCATTTACAACCTCCACGCTTCAGCAGGAGGCTGCGAAGAAGCTGAATTTCGCGACTGGAAAAACCATGCGGATCGCGCAGCAGCTCTATGAGGGCGTTGAGATTAAGGGAAAAGGCAGCATCGGACTGATCACATATTTGAGGACGGATTCCGTGCGCGTCTCAGAGGAGGCGGCGGCCGCGGCGTCGGAATATATTGAAAAGCAGTACGGAACAGAGTATATCGGCGTGGGAAAACGCAAGAGCGACGGCACCAAGAAGATACAGGACGCGCATGAGGCGATCAGGCCTACGGATATCGCACTTTCTCCGGTGATAGTGAAGGAGCAGCTTTCGAGGGATCAGTTCCGCCTGTACCAGCTCATCTATAACCGCTTTCTCGCGAGCAGGATGGCAGAGGCTAGATATGAGAGCGAAACGTTGAAGCTGTCTTCTGGCGGGTATGAATTTGGCGCAATCTCCACAAGACTGGAATTTGACGGCTTTATGGCGGTATATGTGATCGAAGATGAAAACGACGAGAACAGGAATCTTTTCAAAGGCATTGATGAGCAGACCAGGATCACTGTGGAAGAGTTTGTTGACAAACAGCATTTTACCCAGCCGCCCGCGCATTATACAGAGGGATCGCTTGTAAAAAGGCTGGAGGAGCTTGGAATTGGGCGTCCCAGCACCTACGCGCCCACGATCTCTACAATTATCGCGAGAAGGTATATTGTAAAGGAAAACAGGAATCTTTATGTGACGGAGCTTGGCGAGGCGGTAAACCAGATCATGCTCAAGGGATTTCCTGTGATCGTGGATACGGAATTTACGGCAAATCTGGAATCTCTGCTTGACAAGATTGAGGAGGGCGTCATCTCCTGGAAAACTGTGGTAGAGAATTTTTATCCTGACCTGGAAGAAGCCATTACCGCGGCGCATGAGGAATTGGAGCATGTGAAGATCGAGGACGAGGTGACGGATGAGCTTTGCGAGGTGTGCGGAAAAAACCTTGTGGTTAAATACGGCCCCCATGGCAAGTTTCTTGCATGTCCCGGTTTCCCGGACTGTCGTTTTACAAAGCCTTATTATGAGAAGATCGGCGTAGCCTGTCCGGAGTGCGGGAAGGAAATCGTCTTAAAGAAGACGAAAAAGGGAAGAAAGTATTATGGCTGTATTGACAATCCTGCCTGTGAATTTATGTCATGGCAGCGGCCGTCCTCTGTAAAATGTGAGAAATGCGGGAGCATTATGCTGGAGAAAGGGAATAAACTGGTCTGCAGCAAGGAAGATTGCGGATTTGTATGCGAGAAACCGAAGGCATCAGAGTAAAACCATTTTATCCTTCAACCAATATACAGGCTCCCGGAGTGTAAATGAAACTATTCGTCGGGAACCGTTCGGTATGCAACAGATTAGTCAAAAGGTTTACTGTTGCCGGGCTTTCAGAGAATTACACTTTCTTTTCAGAAAATTGTTGTTATTGAGGGGAAATTGTGTTAAACTAGGGATAGTATCTGGGGTGTTATCGTGTGAAGAGCTATGTTGTGAGCAGAATTGTGAAGGAGCAAGAGGAAGATGATCGTCTGTTTTCTGAACTGATCCTGTGATTGGAAGGCTTTTTATACAGGTCTGGCATACAGAATTCTGAGGAGGAAGCTTATGAGTGTACAGTTATTGGATAAAACAAGAAAGATCAATCAGCTTTTACATAACAATGACTCTCACAAGATGGTCTTTCAAGATATCTGCAAGGTGCTGAATGATATTCTGGAATCGAATGTTTTGGTGATCAGCAGGAAGGGAAAGCTGCTGGCAGTATGGAATGATTCAACGATTCCTGAGATTCCACAGTATCTGACCTCACAGGTTGGGGAGTGCGTGGATGATATGCTCAATGAACGATTGCTGGGAATTTTATCCACGAAGGAGAATGTGAATCTGGCGATTCTGGGATTTGAGTTTCAGGGACTGGAACAGTATAAGGCTATCATAACTCCGATTGATATCGCGGGAGAGAGACTGGGGACAGTCTTTATGTATAAGATCAAGGATGAGTATACAATAGATGATATCATTTTGAGCGAGTATGGGACGAATGTGGTGGGGCTGGAGCTGATCCGCAGCCTCAATGAGGAGAATGCGGAGGTGGATCGCAAACGGGCGATCGTCAAGTCAGCTATCGGTACCTTGTCAGCCTCCGAGACACAGGCGATCTATCACGTATTTGATGAACTATCCGGCATGGAGGGGATTCTCGTCGCATCGAAGATTGCGGACCGGGTTGGAATTACAAGGTCGGTGATTGTCAATGCGCTTCGCAAGTTTGAGAGCGCAGGCGTTATCGAGACGAAGTCCTCCGGCATGAAGGGAACCTATATCCGGGTGCTGAATGAGGTTGTATTGGAAGAGATCGCAAAACTTCATAAATAATAAATGGATTTAGAATAGCAAAAGGATTTGTGAGTTCTCTCATAAGTCCTTTCCTGTTGTTTATATCCGCATAAGATATATTGCAAAGAAAATATCGCGTAGATCATATTATATAGGATATATCACATAAAGAGATGGCTGCAGGAGGATTTGTTTATGATCAACACCAATATTTATAATTATATCAATATATTGGACAAGGCTGCCGATGCGGCAACTATGAGGGAGGAAATCCTGACCAATAACCTGGCCAATGATGATACTCCGAATTACAAGCGCAAGGATGTGTCCTTTGAACGCTATCTGGAGCAGGCTCTGATCGGGGGCAACCCCCTGCAGGAGAGAGTAGCGGAGATCAACACGCACCTGTCGGATTTTGGAGGCTGGATGTATACGGATACTTCTACATTGTCCTACCGTCTGGATGGAAATAATGTGGATGTGGATACCGAGAACGCGATGCTCGCGCACAATCAGATCCGCTACAATACGCTTGTCGAACAGATCGGGCAGGAGTTTGGCAGATATAAGACAGTATTGTCATAGCGGATGAAGGATCGGAGGGTATGCTATGAGAGGTATTTTTAATACGATGGATGTGGCTGCGTCCGGAATGACGGCACAGCGCACCAGAATGGACATCATTGCCCAGAATATCGCGAATGTAAACACGACAAGGGATGAGCACGGGGAGACATACAAGAGGCAGACTGTGGTTTTTCAGGAGAACGCCAACGCCTCCTTTGAACATATATTGAGTAACCGTTTAGAGGGATATCACGCGAAGGGCGTCAAGATCGCGAAGATCATAGAGGATACGACAGAGGGGCCGATGGCCTATGACCCGATGCATCCGGACGCGGATGAAAACGGCTATGTGCATCTTCCGAACGTCAATACAGTAACAGAGATGACCAATCTAATTGACGCGAGCAGGTCCTTTGAGGCGAATTCTACAGCGTTTAACGCCGCGAAGGCCATGGCCATGAAAGGACTGGAACTGTTTAAGTAAGCTGGCGGTTTTCATCGGCTTTTTGTGGAATGTATTAAACAGACAGGATACAAATGACAGAAACACAAATGACAGAAATGCAAATGTAATAAATCCAAATGAAATAAACGCAAAAGGTATAAATATGATGGCGTAAACACAATGGACATAAACATAACGGAAGAAGGGTGAACGACATGGCGGTTTCTGCAGTGAATAATAATGTGCAGAAGGTTTTGATTGATAATCTCAATCTTTCGAAGGTTGAGACGGATAATAAGGTTGCGTTTGACAATCTGTTTGAATCGGCGCTTCGGATGTATCAGAATGCGGACAGCCTGCAGAAGGCGGCTGAGACCTCGGAAATCAATTTTTCACTGGGGTATGCGACGAGTACGCATGATCTTGCAATTGCGCAGCAAAAGGCCAATATTGCCTTGCAGTATACGGTAAAGGTGACGAACAAGGCGCTGGAGGCATACAAAGAACTGATGAATATGCAGTTGTAGGGATAAGATATAGCATAATTTATCATCACAGATAAACGGGCAGCTTTGTCCGGTAGGGAGTAGTATGTTAGACAGATTAAAATCCATTCAGACAAGATTTGTTGAGTTTTGGAGCCGATTTACAAGCAAACAGAAAACAATGATCATATCCATCTCTGCCGCGGTTTTGTTTACTCTGGTCGCACTGGCGGTTTTACTGAACCGCACGCATTATGTGGAGCTGGTTACCTTTGACAATACCGCGGATGCCGCGTCTGCAAGGGAGATTTTAACGAATGCCGGCATACAGCCGGTGATATCGGGTAACGGCTTGACCTTCTCAGTGGATGAGAAGCAGGAGGCAAACGCGAGGCTGGCGCTTGGAGAGAACAATATTGCCACTAATAAGGATGACAGTGAAAAGAGCCTTTTTGATACCAGTATGTCCACAACGGACCGGGAACGGCAGCTCAAGGAAAAAATTTACCAACAGATTCAGATCGGGAATATCATTCAGAAGGTAGATGGCGTTAAACAGGCGTCTGTACAGATTACGATGCCGGATTCTACCAATTCCCTTCTGGCCGATACGAAGGAGGCTTCAGCCAGTGTCATGCTGGTGACGACAAGGGATTTCCAGCCGGACAGTGTGGAGGGCATTGCCAATTTTGTGGCCACATCCCTTGGCAATACAGATACCAATAAGGTACGGATCATAGATCAGACGGGCAAGCTGCTCTATGGCGGAGACAATGACATCACTACGGCGAGCGGCAAGGCCGCGCAGGTAGTAAAGATCACAGAACAGGTGACAAACAGCTTAGAGGACAGGGTACGAAGCCTCCTGATCAACGCCGGAGTATATAATGACGCTGAGGTTGCAGCTAATCTGGACATTGACCTCAATGACCAGTTTATTGAGGATATCCACCATTACACCGATGACACGGAGGAGGATACCGGTCCGAAGACCAGCTATTATTATTACAACGCGGAGAATGCGGATGGCGTTTCAGGTGTTCCGGGCACGGACACCAATGACGGAAATGTAGATGATTATGATATTCAGACCGGCACTTCGGCCAACAGCAATGCCAACGTCATCCGGGAGGAATATAATGACAGTGTCACGACGACCAAGACGCAGAAGGCGATCGGCACGGTGAATGCGCAGAATTCTTCTATTGCTGTCATGCTTAGCCGTTATGTGATCTATGATGAAGCAAAGATGAAAAAGGCCGGGCTGTTGAAGGGAACAGATTTTGACACCTTTCAGGAGGAGAACAGCGCAAGAAATCCGATCGAGGTGGATGAGGCGACCTATACGCTGGTGGAAAAGGCGACCGGTATCAAGGCACAGAACATACAGATTCAGGCCTTTGAGGTGCCCCTGTTCTATCCGAGTGAGACGGATCCGCTTGCGACCGCTGCCAATTATCTGCAGTTTCTGCTGGCTGTGCTGATCGTGATCCTGTTATGCTTTGTAGTGTTCAAGGGCATGAAGCCTGTGGAGGTGACGGAATTGGAGCCGGAGCTGTCTGTTGAGGCGTTGCTTGCCACGACAAAGGAGAACCAGTCCCTTGAGGATATTGAGTTCAGTGATAAATCAGCCACCAGGCAGCAGATTGAGCGTTTTGTGGATGAGAATCCGGAGGAGGTTGCGCTTCTGCTCAGAAACTGGTTGGACGAGGATTGGGATTAGTGAGAAGATACCTGCATCCGGCCGGATGCAATCAGAAAATATGGTGTATTTAGAGGAGACAGTATGGCAGCGAGTGATTATGATTCGATATCCGGGATACAGAAGGCTGCGATTCTTCTGATCGCGCTTGGTCCTGAAAAGTCAGCGAATTGCGAATACAAGGAGCGTTCCGCCGGATCTGAAGGAGAAGGTTCTGGAGGAATTCTATGAAGTGTGTCTGGCACAGCAGTATATCGCGGAGGGCGGTATCGGTTACGCGAAGGAGCTGCTTGACAAGGCGCTTGGTGAGGATAAGGCCAAGGATGTGATCGGAAGGCTTACCGCTTCCCTTCAGGTCCGGCCGTTCGAGTTTGTGCGGAAAGCGGATCCTTCCCAGCTTTTAAATTTTATTCAGGACGAGCATCCGCAGACCATTGCCTTGATCCTTTCCTACTTATCGTCCCATCAGGCCGCAGCTGTGGTTTCTGCTCTGCCGCCTGAAAAACAGGCGGATGTTGCCAAGCGTATAGCGCTTATGGATCGCACAAGCCCGGATGTGATCAAGGAGGTGGAGAAAATACTGGAGAAAAAGCTTTCCTCGCTTGTCAATCAGGATTATACCATCGTGGGCGGCGTGGATGCCATCGTTGCTATCTTGAATACAGTAGACCGAAGCACAGAGAAGCATATTATGGAAACGCTTGAGATTGAGGAGCCTGAGCTGGCGGATGAGATCCGCCGCAAGATGTTCGTATTCGAGGATATCTTAAGTCTCGACAACAGGGCGATTCAGACAGTACTCAGGGAGGTGGACAACAACGAGCTCGCAATCGCGCTCAAAAACGCGAACGAGGATGTCCAGAACTGTATTTTCAGCAACCTGTCTTCGCGTCTGGCTGCCATGATCCGCGAGGATATGGAATACATGGGTCCGGTACGACTCAAGGATGTAGAGGACGCACAGCAGAAGATTGTAAATATCATCAGGCGTCTGGAGGATACAGGGGAGATTGTTATTTCCCGTGGCGGAGGTGACGAGATCATTGTCTAGTTTGATCAAATCGGGATTTGTATCGTTCGCGAGCAACAACAAGCTTGTGATCGATACAAATAAACATAAAATCATAACAGGGATTGACGCCGCAAACGAGGAGGCTGCCTTAAGGGAGCAGACCATGGAGGAGGCTCTGGCAGATGCGCTGATCAGGGATGCCGGGCTGGATGATGAGGATTTTTCGCAGGAAGATCTGCTGACAATGGATGCGGCAGATCTTCCTCATTTTTCGAGTCCTTCTTCCGAGGAGCTGGGACATATTGCACAGGAGGTGATCCGCTCGGCGAAGGAGGAAGCGGAGGAGATCATTGACCGGGCGCATGACGAGGCGGAGCAGATGCGCTCGGAAGCGTATGATGAATCGGAGCGAATCAAAGAAGATGCCAGGCAGTCCGGTTATCAGGAGGGCTATCAGCAAGGTGCCAGGGAGGCTTCTGAGGAGATGGAACGGAAAAACCGGGAATTTGAGGCGTATATGGCTTCTGAGATGCAGGAGCTGGAGAAGAAGGAAATTGACCTTGTAAAGAGAACGGAACACCGTATGGTGGACTGGCTATGCCAGATGATTCCACAGATTACGGGGGTGGTCATGGATACGCACAGAGACGTGTTGCTTTATATGGTGAACGCGGCCATGCATGATCTGGACAACAGTACACGTTTTGTGATCCGTGTTTCCTGTGATGACTACGAAATGCTGCAGGAACACAGGGATGAGATCTACGGTGCCTTAAATCCGAATATCGACATGGAGATTTTTGAGGATGCGAAGCTTTCGGCCGCGCAATGCGTGATTGAGACGGACAACGGTATTGTAGATGTCAGCCTGGATGTGCAGCTGGACAATCTGATAACGGCACTTAAGCTGATGATAAAAGAATAGGTGATGATCTTTGAATATCGATTATGAGAAATATTTTTCACTGATTCCCCGTTCCTATGTGCAGGAGCTGGGGCGTGTTGTCAAGGTGGTGGGGCTTACGGTGGAATCGGTGGGTCCTCCCTGCAGGCTGAATGACCTGTGCCGTATCCGGTCGAAGGATCATTCCCAGGAGGTAATGGCTGAGGTGGTAGGATTCAGGGATAACCGTGTGCTGCTTATGCCATTTGACAGCGTGGAGGGAATCGGGCCGGGCGCCACAGTAGAGAATACCAAAGAACCCCTTCAGGTCGCGGTGGGAGATGCCCTTCTCGGCAGGGCATTGGACGGTCTGGGAAGGCCTCTGGATGGAAGGTCGTTGTCGCTTCCGGATGCTTATCCCATAGAAGCGCCTCCGCCGGATGCCCTCAAGAGAAAGATGATATCAGAAGTGCTTCCGCTGGGCGTAAAGGCGGTGGACGGAATGATAACGGTGGGCAAAGGCCAGCGTATTGGTATCTTTGCGGGCTCAGGAGTTGGAAAATCCACGCTGATGGGCATGTTCGCGAGAAACACCAGGGCGGATGTCAATGTGATCGCGCTGATTGGAGAGCGTGGAAGAGAGGTGCGGGAGTTTATCGAACGGGATCTTGGGGAAGAGGGAATGCGCAGATCTGTGGTTGTGATCGCAACCTCTGACAAGCCTGCCCTGATCAGGAATAAGGCGGCCAAGACGGCGACGGCCATCGCGGAGTATTTCAGGGATCAGGGGAAGGATGTCCTGCTCATGATGGATAATATGACGCGGTTCTGTATGGCGCAGAGAGAGATCGGGCTGGCTACGGGTGAGCCGCCTGTGACCAGGGGATATCCGCCTTCAGTGTATTCAGAGCTTCCGAAGGTGCTGGAGCGGGCCGGTAATTCTGAAAACGGATCTATTACCGGATTGTATGCGGTCCTGGTAGACGGAGATGATTTTAACGAGCCAATCTCCGATACGGCCAGGGGTATTTTGGACGGACATATCATTCTGTCCAGAAAGCTTGGACACAAGAACCACTATCCAGCGATCGATGTGCTGCAGAGCATTTCCCGTTGCATGAGCGGGATCGCGACAAAGGAGCACAAAGCGCTGGCGGGCAAGCTTAAAAATGTGCTGGCTACTTATAATGAGGCGGAGGATCTGATCAATATCGGCGCGTACAAGCCGGGCTCCAATCCGGATATTGATTTCGCCATTTCCAAGATCAAGGATGTGAACGCGTTCCTGATGCAGGATGTGGATAGTAAATATATGTTTGAAGATGAGGTTGCCATGCTTGGAGAGATATTTAAAGACTGATTAGCAGATACAATGAGTTTTGAGGACGGGCTTTCAGGATGGTGAGAAGGAATGGCCAGATTTGTTTACCGGATGCAGAATATCCTCAATGTGAAATACAAGCTGGAGGAACAGGCAAAACAGAATTATATGATGGTGCGGTCCAGGCTGAATGAGGCAAATGCTGTCCTTGAAGGAATGGAACTGCGGAAGCGGGGCTATTTTGACGAGTACCGCAGCCTGCTCTTTGATCATCTGGCGGTGCTGGAGATTGAGGAGTGCAAAAACGCGATCCTGTTAATGGACGGGTATATCGCTGAGCAGAAGCTTGTGATCAGCCGGATTGAGCGGGAGCTTGAGGAGGCTGTCCGTCTGATGAACGAGGCGATGAAGGAGAGAAAGATTCACGAGAAGCTGCGGGAACGGAGGTTTGAGGAATTCCTGCAGGAATTGAATCAGGAGGAATTAAAGGAGATCGATCAGCTGATCAGTTACACTTACAACGACAGGGACGAGGAGTAGAATCGGATGGCAAAAAAGAACAAACAAGAAAAAAAGAGTGATGAGAGTCTGGGAAGCAGGATATTATCAGCCTTCTTCCTGATCTTGATCGTGGTGGTATGGCTGGGGATCCTTGCAGCGCTGATTAAGCTGGATGTGGGTGGTTTTGGCAGCACGATGCTTCGACCGATCCTGAAAGATGTGCCGGTGCTTAACAAAATCCTTCCGGAAATGTCGGAGGAGGAACTGGAAAAGGAGGCACAGAAAAATCCTGAGGAAAATCCCATTGCGACGCTTTCCCAGGCCAGGGAGATGATCGAGCAGCTTCAGGAGGAAAATGAAGCTTTGACGAAGAAGAATAAAAAGCTGAAGGAAGAGAAGGACGATCTTACTAAACAGGTGGAACGGCTCAAGGTTTTTGAGGATAATCAGAACCAGCTTCAGCAGGAGAAGGAGAAATTTTATAAGGAGATAGTCTATGGGGAGAACGCTCCGGATGCCGATACATATATTGAGTGGTATGAGCGCATAGACGCCGCGAATGCGGAGGCGATCTACCGTCAGCTTATATCCGGGAAAGCAGCCCAGGGAGAGCTTGCGGAGGTCTCCAAGACCTATGAGAGCATGAAGCCCAAGGAGGCTGCAGCCGTTTTGGAGAAGATGAGTTACGACATGAATTCGGTTGTGGAGATTCTTAAGAATATGAAGGCTGACAGCAGGGCGAAGATCATGGATCAGATGAGTCCTGATTTTGCCGCTCTTGTGACGAAGAAGCTGATGCCTTAGGAGGGCATGGAGCAGAATGCGTAAATGCCACAGTGGATTTCCCGATCCGGAATCGGGAGAGGAACAGATGAGAAGGCCATGAAGAAATGCATGGAAAAAGCATGGAGAAGAAAACCTGAAGTGGAAAACTTTTAACAATAGCTTCAGGGAAAAACTTCAAACAAAAAACTTCAAGAAGATAACTGGAAGAAGAAACCATGTGATGGAAGGGAGGCAGTATATGCAGGTTAATGCAAATGTGAATGCGGCGAATTTTCTGATGATGGGGAACCAGGCACCGGAGAAGGACACCGCGAAGAGCGGAGGAGGTATGGATTTTGCCAGCTTTCTCCAAAAGCCTTCGGCAGACAGGGACAGCGTTGTGAATCCCGCCGCGGGCAGGGCGGAAAAGAAGCAGCAGGATGGAAAACAGGCAGATGTATCCACTTCAAAGCCGGATCAGAAGTCAAAGCCTGTCTCCAAGGCGTCTGACGCAGATAAGGTAACGGAACAAAAGGCGGTGACAAAAAATGACGTGCAGGGAAAGGAGATAGCTGTAAAGTCTGATGGACAAGAGATAACAGAGGAGGACGCAGCCAAATTGCAGGAGCTGGTGGGAAATCTGTTTCAGTTGCTGTTGGAGCCGCTTGAGCTTTCACCTGAGGAGCTTCTGAATACCCTGGAGGATATAGGTATGGAACTGACAGACCTGTTGTCGTCGGATGGACTGAAGGAATTGTTCCTGAATGTGAAGATGGCGGATCCGATGGAGCTTGTGGTAAATGAGGATCTGAACGGGGAACTGAAGGATCTGCTGGGTGAATGGAATGATCTTTTAAAGGAAAGCGGGATTACGAGTGAAGAGGCTTGTGAACTGGTTTCAGATGAGGATATGAATGCTGTTTTAGACAGCTTCCGGGTGGATGAAACAATACCGGATGAGGGAAAAGACAGGATGAGATTTCGGGAGCATGACAGGAAGGCTGTAATGGATGAACTTAAGCAGTCACCGGAGGAGACCGTGGACAGCAAGGTGCAGGTGAGCCGGGAGCCGGATACAAAAACCGGGCAGAACGCGTCGGATACTGGTTCGGGAGATCAGCCATTTGCAAAGGAGCGGAGCTATCGCCCGGGAGAAGAACGGTTTGTGGATCCGATTGCGGAGGCGGTAAAGGAAGCGGTGGATCAGATTGAGATTCCGGAACTTAATGGACAGCAGACAGTAAGGGGCAGCGAGGTGGTAGATCAGATTGTTACCCAGATCAAGGTGAATATGAACAGGGCTGCGACTTCCATGGAATTACAACTGTATCCTGAACATCTAGGCAGAATCCAGATCAATGTTGTTTCGAAGGACGGCGTGATGACGGCGCGCATTGTCGCAGAGTCTGAGGCTGCAAGACAGGCGATAGAAGGCGGACTGGCCAGTTTGAAGGAGGCTATGGAGGGCCAGGATCTGAAGGTGGAAGCCATTGAGGTGATGGTATCTACTGCCGGGTTCGAGAAGGGCAGCGAGGAGCAGAGATCCTTTGAACAGGATGGAGCCCGTAAGGGACGCCGTGGAACACAGTTTACGGAACGGAACGAGGAGCCGTCTGACGAGGATGCGGATCTTTTGATAATGCAGCAGACCGGAAGCAGCGTCAGTTATACGGCCTGACGATACACGGACAGGCAGTACGGATGCCTGGGCCGGAGAAAGAAAGGAGAAAAAATATGGCCGATATTGGAACAGACATGATGTCAAATGCCGGAAATACGGCTGGAGGCATGACAAATCAGACGTCAAAGAAAATTGATACGAGCAAGGTGGGCACAGCGGTTAATAATAATGAGACAAAGGCAGGCGGAACCTTGGACAAGGACGCGTTCCTGAAGCTTTTAGTGACGCAGATGCAGTATCAGGATCCATTGGAGCCGACCACCAATACAGAATATATGGCGCAGCTTGCACAGTTTTCCACTGTGGAGGAGCTTCAGAATCTTGGTTCGTCCTTTGCGGCAAGCCAGTCTCTGGGAATGGCGGGACAATATGTGATTTTAAATGTTCCGGATGCAGCAGGAAATATCAGCCAGGTCAGCGGGCTGGTGGATTATGTGACCATGAAAGAGGGAAACGCTTTCTTTCATATCAACGAGGAATACTATCCTGCGGAGTATCTGGATTCCGTTGTGAGCCTTGATTATCTGGAGCATATGATCAACGAGCAGAACGCGGATAATGGAAGCAGCGGCAGCGATGGGACTGCTGAGGGAACAGCAGCGGCAGAGGAGACTGTCATGGAGTAATCAGGACATACAATGTCTGATGAAAGAGGGTAGATTGCATGGATGCATTACAAAAATCATATCTGTCTATTGACCGGATGAAAAGCCTGTACTTTGACAGGGACAACCGGCAAGGTAAAACGGCACAAAAGGAATTTGACAGTTTTTCACAGGCGCTGGAACAGGCAGACGCGAGGAATACGGGAGATATTCATTTTTCCAAGCACGCGAACGACCGGCTTGCCAGCAGGAACATTTCCCTGAATGGTGAACAGCTAGACCGTCTGCACAGGGGAATCGCGCAGGCAGAGGAAAAACAGATCCGGGAATCCCTCGTGATGATGGATGATATCGCTTTCATTGTCAATGTCAGCAGTCGTACTGTGATCACGGCGATGGATCAGGAAAAAAACAATGTGTTTACGAATATTGATGGGGCGGTTATCGTGTAGCCGGACCTGTATGGAGGCTATTTTTCCTTGACTGACAGAGAGGAAGACCATCAAGAAAGACAATAAGCGCTGCACCGGAAAGACGTACGCTGAGGGTAACGGACTGAAAGCGCAGGAAGCCGGGAGACGGCAATATAATCATATCGGGAGGTCAAAAATTATGATGAGATCACTTTACTCTGGTGTTGCGGGCCTTAAGACACACCAGACCAAAATGGATGTTATTGGTAATAATATTTCAAACGTCAATACCGTTGGCTTTCGTTCCAGCCAGGTATTGTTTAAGGATGTACTGTATCAGACAACCCAGAGCTCTACAGGATCAACGGATTCCACAGGAGGTACGAACGCGAAGCAGATCGGTCTTGGAACAACTGTCGCTACGGTTTCCATAACCCAGACCTCCGGTTCCGCGCAGTCCACCAACAATCCTTATGACCTGATGATCAACGGAAGCGCGTTTTTTATCGTGAATCGTGGCGGAAGCAATTATTTTACCAAGGTTGGCGCATTTAAGACAGATGACGCCGGCAATCTGGTTACCGGTGACGGTGATCTGGTCATGGGCTGGCAGGTGGATCCCAATGATCCGAATTCTGTCAAGAGAGAAGAGGTTTCCGCGCTGCGGCCGGAATCTGAGGAGTTCAAGACCGCGGCTCCGGAGATGACGTCCAAGACCTATATGACAGGCAATATTGTAATGACGGATTCCAAGCTGCAGACAGAGGACGGCGTGCCGACCATGGTCTCCATCTATGATAACCTGGGATATAGTTATACTGTCAAGTTCAAGATCACCCAGGATCCGAATGACGACAGTCTTTATAATCTCTCCCTTGAATCCATCAAGGATGAGAACAATGTGAACCTGCTGGGAACAGGAAATGACAAGTACACGGCTACCCTGACGGGCGGCGCTTCAACGATCAAGTTTGACCGCGATACGGGTTCTTTTATCGGTATGGGTGGCGTGGAAGGCGTCAAGAGCCTGGAACTTCAGATCCTTCCTAACAATCCGGATGTAAAGGGTAATGTATTCCAGGATTTTTCCTCGCCGAATGAAGAGGAATGGATTACCGGAATTGAGATTGACTGTTCCAACCTGAAGATGTATTCCAAGGGCAAGTCCTCCGCGGTAGAGACACACAGGGGCGGAGCTGACCGTCTGGGAGCGGGACGCAAGGTCGGCGTGCAGACAGATGTGAATATCGATACCACAGGTAAGCTGTTCGGCGTTTATGACAATGGCGTGACAAGGCTTCTCGGACAGATCGCCATTGCGAATTTTGTGAATCCTGCCGGTCTTGAGGCAATCGGAAGCAGCCTGTACAGGGAGACACAGGCATCCGGTGTATTTGACGGTATCGGTGATGATATCAGCGCGACAGGGCAGACCATGAATCAGGGCGTGCTGGAGATGTCAAATGTGGATCTCTCCCAGGAGTTTACGGAGATGATCGTAACGCAGAGAGGTTTTCAGGCAAATTCCCGTATCATTACGGTTTCGGATACGCTGATCGAAGAACTCGTCAACCTGAAGAGATAATACTTGAAGCTTGATGGCGGGGAGTAATTGTTTAGCCTTTGGTTAATACACAGGCTTCCAGAGGATAGTTTATTTACAACGGAGGGATATTTGCAAACGCCGGTCTTTGTTGAGCCGACATGGGAGGCGAACCTGGTACCGCTGCGTGAGCAACTAAGCGCCAGCCAGGCCGGAGTGTAAATGAACTATCCGTCGGGAGCCGTTCGGTATAAAGTTCTGGAAAGGAGAGCCTATGATCGAGCTGACTAAACTGAATGAGATGAAATTTTCTGTCAATGCCGACATAATTGAGCTGGTGGAGGAGACGCCGGATACCGTCGTGACGCTCACAACAGGGAGAAAACTCATTGTAAAAGAGAGTCGCCGGGAGATCGCGGAGCTTGTAATATCATATAAAAGAGCAATATATTCTACTTTTACAAATTTTGAGTAGAATATATTTTTTTTTTGTGCTATAATAGACGTGTATTTTTGATGAATCGGGAAAATTCCCCAAAAATTCTTACAATACGACAGGTTGGAGAGGTGAAAGAAATTGGATTTAGCATCAATCATTGGATTGGTATTGGCATTTGCGCTGATGATCTTCGGTATGGCGAACGGTCCGTTTGGAGCGGCAGCGCTTCCGTGGTTTGTGGATATACCTTCTGTGCTGATCACATTCGGAGGAGCGTTCGGAGCGGTACTTGCAAGCTGCAGCATGCAGGGGTTTACTGCCGGACTCAAATCGATCGGGCTGATCTTTAAGGTTCCCGAGCTGGACACTATAGGAACCATACGCCAGATCATAGATCTATCCAATGTAGCGAGGAAGGAAGGCCTGCTGGCGCTCGAGGAGTCAGCGAATAATCTGGAGGATCCGTTCATGAAGAAGGGTATCCTGCTGATCGTGGACGGTACCGATCCGGAACTGGTGAGAGGAATTCTTGAGGCAGAGCTTGTCAATACGGATACCAGACATCAGGGCAATATTGCTTTCTGGAAGCAGATCGGAGCTATGGGACCTGCCTGGGGAATGATCGGTACGCTGATCGGTCTGGTGCTGATGTTAAAGAACCTGTCGGATCCTGATACGATCGGACCATCCATGGCAACGGCTTTGATCACAACCTTTTACGGTTCTGTGCTTGCCAACTGGGTGAGCGCGCCTGTATCAGGTAAGCTTGCCCTGTTCAACGATCAGGAGATCCAGCTGAAGGAGATTATGATTGAAGGATTGCTGTCAATTCAGGCAGGTGAGAATCCTAGAGTTATTGAAGAAAAATTAAAATCATTCCTTGCGCCCAGTGTTCGGGAGGGATTGGCTGAAGGTGGTGAGTAAGTATGGCGAAGAAAAAGGAAAAGCCGCCTGAGGAGGGATCCCCGGCGTGGATGGCGACCTTCAGTGACTTGATGAATCTGCTTTTGTGTTTCTTTGTGCTACTGTTTGCCAGCTCCACTATGGATGCAGAGAAGATCCAGAAAATTGTCGCCTCTTTTAATAACGCCAGCTTCAGTATTCTGGAGACGGGATCTGTTTCCCTGGTGGAGGGGGCGATTATTTCAGGTGGCGTGACACAGATGCCGGCGATCGAATCGGTGATGGAATATATCGGCGTTTCCACTGAGGTGAATGGCAATCACGAGGATCTGGAGACAACGGGCTCAGAGGGTAATGATGATTCCAAGCAGGACGGGCGGCAGGTTCAGCAAAAGGAAATGTCTCAACAAAAAGAGGAGTCTCAACAAAAAGAGGAGTCTCAGCAGAAAGAATTGTCCCAGCAGGAGCTGAAGGAACAGATGGAGCAGCAGGGCATGGAACAGTCCCAGAGAATGTATGATGAGATTTCTGAGATGGTAGAGGCATATAGTATTGACGACAAGGTCGCTCTGGATTATAATTCTCAATATGTATCCATGGATCTTAACGGCGCGCTGCTGTTTGATGCAGGCTCTGCTGAGATTAAAAGTGACGCGCGGATCTTCATGCAGAAGATTGCGGCGATCATGGAGAATTATAAGGAATGCATCATAGAGATCGAGGGACATACGGATAATATCCCGATCCGCACATCCCAGTTTTCCAGTAACCGGTATCTCTCAACAGCCAGGGCAACAAAGGTTTATGAGTATGTGATAGATCAGGTGAAGCTGATCGATGAGAACCTGAAGGTCGCAGGATATGGAGAAAGCCGTCCTGTTGCTTCAAATGCAACTGCGGAGGGGCGGGCCAGGAACAGAAGGGTTACGATCAAGATATTTAATCCGCTTTATTCTGATGCGCAGCGAAAAGAGTAGGAGAAGGATATGAAAAAGAATTTAATCACGGTAATTATTTTGGCGCTCTGTGTGGTGAATCTGATCTTGAATGTCATGCTGGTATTTGTGTGCATGCCTTCTGCAAAGAAAACCAACAACCTGATCACGGAGATTGCTTCCATATTGTCACTTGAGCTGGAGAGCAATGACGGACAGCCTAAAGTGGAGCTTGCAAATATCGCCAACTTTAATGTGGAAGCGCAGGTAGTGAATTTGAAGGATGACGGGAGTGACCAGAAGCATTATGTACAGCTGGGGCTGACGCTCGAGCTTGACAAGTCTTCCGAGGACTATGAGCAGCTTAATACAGTGCTTGGTGAGGCACAGGGCGCCGTGTTTGACGAGGCGCGCAATGTGGTTCAGAATTATACATATAATGACGTGTCTGACCAGGAGGTTCAGGCCAAGATCAAGAAGCAGATTCTGGAAAGCCTGCAGAAAAAGTACGCGACAAAATGCATCTATAATGTTTCCTTCAGTAAATTTACCATCCAATAGTGGAGGCATCATGATTTTAACATACTGTTGGAGGTGAGTATATGGCAGATGTGTTATCTCAAAATGAGATAGATGCGTTGCTGAAACAGTTAAATTCCGGTGAATTTGACGGCGGTTTGCCGGATGAACCGGTTGTTAAGATAAAAGAATACGATTTTGCGAGACCGGCCAAGTTTTCAAAGGAGCATCTGAGGACATTGGAGATCATATTTGAAAACTTTGGAAGGCTGGTATCCAGTAATTTACCTGCATATCTGAGAAAAAATGTGCAGGTGGATGTTATGAACTCTGAGGCGGTAACTTATTCTGAGTTTTCAAACGCGCTGTCTAATCCGGTGCTGCTCGGGATTGTTGATTTCGCTCCGCTGAATGGCAATATTGTTGTGGAGCTTGCAACCAATCTCGGGTTTGCCATTATTGACCGGATGCTTGGCGGCATGGGGGATTCCGTTGATAAGATCAGGGAATTTTCAGAGATTGAGCTTTGTGTGCTGGAACGGATCTTCAGCATTCTGATAGACCTGTTGAGAGAACCGTGGCACAATGTAATAGCCCTGCGTCCGAGGCTGGAGAGGATAGAGACAAACTCCCAGTTCGCGCAGATCATTTCCCCCAGTGAGATGATAGCGATCGTGACGATCAATATGACGATCGGCGATGTGGAGGGATTGATGAATGTCTGTCTCCCGTTCATCACATTGGAGGATGTGATGGATAAGCTCAATACGAAGTATTGGTTTTCAACGATGCAGAACAAGGATAATCAGTCCTATAATGAGTTTATTGAGATGGCGATCAACAAGGCGCAGATTCCGATCACGGCTGTACTCGGGAAAAGCAAGGTGGCCGTTATGGATTTTATCAATCTGCAGATTGGAGATATCATCAAATTGGATTCCCATGTGGATGATGAGTTGAACGTCTATGTGGGCAATATCGTGAAATTCAAGGCATTGCCGGGATCCGGTACAGATAATTATGCCGTGAAGGTAACACAAATTATTAGAGAGGAGTAGAGACATGGACGGAATGTTATCACAGGAAGAGATAAACGCGCTGCTTGGCGATTTGGGCGGCGCAGGTGATACAGCCCAGGCTTCTGCCTCTGACAGTCCCTTGTTGACCCCGCAGGAACAGGATGCGATAGGTGAGATTTCCAATATCTGTATGGGTACTGCAGCGACAACCCTGTATACGCTTGTCAACCAGAAGGTGACGATCACAACGCCGACTGTATCCGTCAGTACGTGGGATGAGTTAGTAGCTGGATATGAAAACCCCTGTGTTTTTATCAATATTTCTTACAAAGAAGGGATCGAGGGCAATAATGTCTTGATTCTTCGGGAAGATGATGTTAAAGTAATAACAGACTTGATGATGGGAGGAGATGGAACCAACCCTGCCGATGAATTGACAGAGATTCATATGAGCGCGATCTGCGAGGCGATGAACCAGATGATGGGGTCATCGGCAACCTCTCTGTCTTCCATGCTTGGAACCAAGGTGGATATTTCCCCGCCCTCAGCGGATCTGGTGAAGATGATCAATGAAGTAGATCAGACCAAGGTCAGCTTTCTGCATAATAATACCTTCGTAAAGGTTTTCTTCAGGATGGAAATTGGCGATCTTGTGGATAGCAGTATTATGCAGCTATATCCCATAGAACTTGCGAAGGAACTGTATTCCAAGTTTGAATCCTCACAGGAGCCTCCGGCTCCCGAACCGCCCAAGAAGGCGGCACCGGCTCCGATGCCGGCACCTGCGCCTCAGCCTGCTCCCACTGCGCCTGCGCAGCAGCCACAGCAGGATATGGGTTATGGACAGCCTGTGATGGGACAGCCGATGATGGG
>CAMHJT010000019.1 GCA_946185495.1 uncultured Clostridiaceae bacterium
ATGGCGAAGAAGATCGAGGATATGGGTGCGGATTCCATCTGTATCAAGGATATGGCGGGACTGCTGGTGCCGACCGCGGCGACAGAGCTTGTGCAGGCGCTCAAAGCGGGTACCAACCTCCCAATCCAGCTTCACACCCATTATACCTCAGGCGTGGCGGCCATGACCTATATGAAGGCTGTGGAGGCGGGTTGCGATATCATTGATACCGCGATGTCTCCGCTGGCCATGGGAACTTCCCAGCCTGCCACAGAGGTGATGGCGAAGGCCTTTGAGGGAACGCCGTTTGATCCGGGATATGACCAGATCCTGCTGGCGGAGATCGCGGACTATTTCCGTCCTCTCAGGGAACAGTGGCTGGAGTCAGGCCTTTTAAGCCCGAAGGTAATGGGCGTGAACATCAAGACGCTGCTGTATCAGGTGCCGGGTGGAATGCTCAGCAATCTGGTATCCCAGCTTAAGGAGATGAAGCAGGAGGACAAGTTTGAAGAGGTGCTGGAAGAGGTGCCGCGGGTGCGGAAGGATTTTGGCGAGCCGCCGCTTGTTACGCCGTCCTCCCAGATCGTGGGCACGCAGGCTGTGCTGAATGTGGTACTCGGCGAGCGCTATAAGCAGATGACCAAGGAGTCCAGGGATCTGCTGGTCGGCAAGTACGGGCAGACTGTAAAGCCGATGAATCCGGAGGTGCAGAAGAAAGCGCTGGACGCGATGGGCATGGACAAGCCGATCACTCACCGCCCGGCGGACGATATCGAGCCGCAGCTTGACAAGCTGGAGCAGGAGATGACGCAGTACAAGCAGCAGGATGAGGATGTATTGTCCTATGCGCTGTTCCCGCAGGTTGCCACGGATTTCTTCAAGTACCGCGAGGCGCAGCAGACCAGGGTGGACGCAGGCGTCGCTGATTCGGAAAACGGTGTGTATCCGGTGTAATAATTATATCAGGTAACTGCCTGGCAGGTGCTGAGCAGTTACAATATCAGGCTCTCTGATACGGGCCGGCATGTATGCCGACGGTGTCAGGGGGCTTTTTTCTTTACATGAAACTTAAAAAGTGGTATAGTAACAGTGAATTATTGTGTATTATTTTCTTGCATAATGTTTTTTTGTCAGAAAACCGAAATATATAATATAGTATGCTTTTATGAAGAGGGGGTGGTGCGCGCATGCCCGGTAATCAGAATCAGATCAGAACTTATGGGGAGGAAGCCCTGACAAGCATTTGTGACGGTGTGGATAACCATGCCGGCAAGGGCGGCTGCGTCAGGCTTCTCCGGCTGAAGAACAGGTCCGGAATCCGTTGCATGGCCGATACCGGCGGCTTCACGCTGGTGGAACTGATCGTTGTGCTGACGATCATGTCCATCATGGCTGCCTACGCGGTGCCTGCGTTTCTGGGCTTTATGGACAATATCAAGGAGAAGCAGACGCTGAACAATGCGAAGAAGGCGTATATGGCGGCTCAGTCCCTGGCGAAGGAGGCGGGCAATGACCTGGTAAAGCCCGCAGACAGGGTGACTGAGGTCAGGATGAAGGAGCTTTCGGGGATTACCTGGGAGACAGGAGGGGCAATACCCTATAGCATTACCTACGAGTCAGAGTGGAATAGCAGCAATCCCACAAAGGCGATGTATGAGATCAGTGATTTCCAATATACGGAAAGCGGCTTCACGGCAAAATATGACGCGGACTCTACGGAGGAGGCGGGACCATGGACGGTATCAGAAGCCTCCGGCAGCTGACAGCAAAGGATGGTTCACAGTAGAACCAGGGAGCTGTATGCCGGAAAAAAGATGCAGAAACAGCGGGCATCTTATATCAGAAGGAAAAGACGGTAGAAACAGCGTTTATTTATAAGGAGCCGGGACGTCTGCACGCCAAAAAGGACAGGCGGCAGGAACAGCTTTTATAGAGGAGAATGAGTATGAAAAAAAATGCGGGATTTACTCTGGTGGAAATGGTGGTCGTTCTTACGATCATGTCGATCATGCTGGGCGCGACAGCCTGGGGCGTCACCGGCTGGATCGAGCATTATGAATATATCAGCAGTGAAGAAAAGGCGAGAACCGTCTATATGGCGGCGCAGTCTGCCCTGTCGGCGGCAGAAAGCCGGGGGACGCTGGATGAATGCATGGCTGCGTTAGAAAAAGAAGGCAAGACGATCAATGACGCAGAAAAAGCAGCATATGGCCTGCCGGATTATATAGATAATGAAAAGGAAAAGCATAAATATATCTATCTTTCCGCCTGCAAGGGGCAATATGCCGGGACGGCCGGCAGTGTGGATCAGGACGATACCTATGGAAGCGATGTTCTGTATGAACTGTTAAGAACCTATATCAGCGATACAGAACAGCTTAACGGTTCTATTGTGGTGGAATTTGACCTGACGGCGAAGAAGGTATACGGCGTCTTTTACAGCACATGGGCGAGCAGGCTTACCTATCAGGATGTGCCGCAGAACGAGGTGCGCGGCATCTTTCAGATTGATGTGGAAAGCAGAAAACCGGAAAACCGTGAAGATTTTGCAGTCGGTTATTATGGTGTGGATCAGGTAAATGTTGTGAAGCTGAAGATGCTTCAGGAACTGAAGGTGACGGAATGTATCCTGCACAATGAGGAAACACTGAATCTCACCATGCGCAGTTCTTCCCAGCTTCAGGACAGTGACACTGTTTTTACGGTAGAACTCTATGAAAAGGCATCTGATCCGGCAGACCCGGACAGCCTTGTATGTTCCTTTTCTGTTGCCCGTGAGATGCTGAAAACAGTGGATCCGGGAAAAACCATGTGTGTAAACAGTGAAGTTTACGGCGGAGACGGCAGCAGCCTTGGCGAATACCCGTTTATCCTGAGCTTTGAGCCGGAGACGGCACCGGATCAGGGGGATTATTGCCTCCGTCTGGTTCTTGACGCGCTTTGTACCGGGCAGTCCTTGGCGATGGTGGATACGCCCCAGGAAAAAAACGGCCTGCTGTATTCGGATCTTCGCGGCTTTAGCATTACCAGACTGCTCGGAGTGGCGCCGAAGGACATTTTTGCCAGGGTTTCTGTGGCGCCGAACGGAGCATCCATCTATACCGTGGGAGGTTCTGAGGATTCCAATGTGGAAAATGACCTGTTCCGGACCAAGTCAGCCGGAGCTTCTGACGCGGATACATACGAAATAGCATATTGCAGGCATTTATCCAATGTGCGGTATGTGGAGGAATATTTGCCTGTTCCTGCAGGCAGTCATTTTACCTATCAGATGAAGGAGGATTGTGACTGGGGGCAGGGGATCATCTATAACTGTCTTCAGGGGACGGATCCGGCGAATCCGGTCTTTGCTGCTTTGGACACGTCCGTAACAGGATTTCCGATGATCCCGAAGCTGAATCCGGGAAGCGTCTTTGAGGGAGAAGGAAAACAGATTTCCAATCTGGTGCTGACCAATGAGAGCGGCGTGTATTATGCGCATGGAGATGACGGGAAGGTCGTGAAATCCCCTCCAACCAATGCTCCTGTCAATACGGCGAAGACGCTCGGTTTGTTTGGCACGAATTACGGGACGATCCGCAGGGTGATCTTTGCAGGGGCAAAAGAAAACGCTCTTTCTGCGGCACAGTTTGCTGCGGCAGGAGGAACGAATGATCCGTCCATATATAGCGACACGATAGAGGCGGCAGGCGTGGTGTGCGGGCGCAATGCCGGTTACATGCGGGAGCTTGCCTTTGACAAGGATTGTTCCGTGGAGGCCTGCGTGGCGGTCAGCCTTGACGACAGCGGTGAGGCGAAGGCTGCGGCAGGGGTAAAGGGTGTTTCCTATGCGGCAGATTCCTATGAGAACCAGAAGTATGCCAGCGGTGTCGGCATGGCTGCCGGAACGGTGGAGCTTCTTGAGGATGCTGTTTTCGACCGCATTTATACGGCTGGAACGGTGAAGGGGACATTTCTTGCAGGAAAAGATTACAAGGACACCCCTTTGGTGGATCAGACAGAGGCGAGAAAGAAGATCTATGATGACAGCATACCGGATGAGGAAGGGCGTACGAATGCCCGCAGTTATGCTTACGGCATTGGCGGCGTGTTTGGATACGTCTATGGCGCATACCGGTCAGGTATCGATCAGCTTGGCCTCGGGATCGATGAGAATAAGGTTGCGGCAAATGCGGCGCTGGCGGCGGACGCTGGCGGCTATCTGATCATGTATAAGCGCGTGCTGGAGAATGGAGAACTGGTGCCGGGCACGCAGGCGTATATGGAGGCAGACGATACACGTTCGATCATTAACAAGGCTTCGGTGGAGGGCGCTTCCTTTACCGGCGGTGTTGTGGGAAATGTCTATGTCTCCGGACTGGCTGGCAATGCGGGTGATGATAAGGATACGGAAGGCCATCAGGCCATTCCGGCGCACGCAGTTCCGCAGCTTGTAAATTGCCATAATTATGGTGACACGAAAGGAACGGATTTTGTGGGCGGCGTTGTTGGCGTCAACGGCGAGGGCGGCTATATCCTGAAGTGCAGCTCCTATGGAAGCCCAAGCGCGACGGCCGGCGTGTCAGCGGGAATCGCGTCGGAAAACTACGGTTATATAGCGGAATGCCTGTTAGACCGCGCAGCGGCGGATGAGGAGCATGGGAATGAGCCTTATGTGCCGGATGTAAACGGCAACATGATCGTGGCGGGTGCCATTACCTCCGTAAACCACGCGGACAGCGTGGTAAAGGACTGCAGGTGTGCTGTTGCGGAGCTTGCGGGCGTTTCGGATAAAATCCTGATCACCGGAAAAGAGATGGACACCTTTGGATTCCTTGTCGGCAACAATGAGGGCGTGGTAAATGGCGGCCGGGCAGGCGTTTATCTGGGCTATAAGTCCCCCAAGACCAAGCTTGTGATCGGGGGAGCTGTAGGAACCAACCGGAATGTGATCAAAAATGTGACTGTCAGCTTTGACCTTGTGGACAAGGGACAGGCAGATTGCATCGGCGGAATTGCGGGTGAGAACTATAAATGTGTAAGGAATTGCCGGTTTGGCGGCAAGATCACGAAGAGCAGGAAATGCGCTTCGGGCCTGGCAATCGGCGGCATTGCCGGAAGAAACGGAGACGGTTCGGCTGTTGCTTCCATAGAGGGCTGTTATCTTGTCGGTGCGCAGATTGATGTGAAGGGAAGCTGCGGTTTTGAGGAAACCAATTCAGAAGAGCGCAAGCTGTCCATGAGCTCTGCTGTGGGCGGCGTCTGCGGTATTAATCAGAAGATGGCAGAGCTCAAAAACTGTTATGTTACCTGTCTCAGTGAAAGTACCGGCGAGATGAAAAGACAGAGCAGTCTCCAGGTAAAAAATGGCATGGCGGGCGGCATTGTGGCAGCCAATCTTGGAACGGTGCAGGACTGCGGCTATACGGACAGGGTGTTCTATGAGGATGACGAGAAATCTCTGGTGATCTTGGATCGTACGGTTCCGGATATGAAGTTCGCGGTTACGGTACAGAAACGACTGGAAAATACTGGAGCGTCCATGAACCCCTATGCGTTGTTTATGGATGACATACAGGGAGAACTGCTTGACTCTGTGAAGGAACTTTGTGGGATCCTTTCGGTGAAGCAGGACAGCACGCTATGGGCAAACGCTCTGCCAAAAAAGGCATATGAAGCCTTTGATGAGCAGGATGTATCGAGACCGGCATATGACGCGAGCGGCATACACTACATGATCTCCCTAAAGGAGAATGGAAAGGGTTACATCGGCGGTATTGCGGGCTACAACGGGCAGGGGGCAACGCTGACCAAGTGTGCGACAGGAAAATGGGTGGTGGAAGCCTACCATCCGGATCCAAAATACAGGTCAATTCTGGCAGATGGTGGTGTAATTGGTGAGAATGCGGCGAAAACAGTAACATCTAATCTGAATCTGGCTTATGTCAGGCTGGAGCTGGAGGCCATTCCACTCAGCGGGCTAAATAATTTTGGCCAGGATATAGGGCTGCATGACCGCAAATTCTTTTATGTTGGCGGTGTGATCGGCAACCAGCGCAATGTCACAGAATCCGGCTGGATTGTGGAAAAGTGTGTGAATGCCGGAACGGTGCTGAACTATTTTGGCAATAACGCAGGCGGTGTAATTTCACGGGTGACAGAAAACGGAGGCACTGTTCAGAGCTGCTATAATTACGGGACTCTGATGACGGGGTATACGGAGGGAAACCTTGATAATGCAAATGATTATGGAACAGCAGGAGGGATTGTCAGCCATTACACGGAATTGAATCCGGATCAGTTCAATGCGGTATTGGATTGTGAGAATCATGGCATTGTGGGTCTTGCGATGGAAGGTGTGGATCCTCTTACCAATAAACGTATATCGAAGATGGGAGGAATGATGGCGAATGACTCGGGGGGAGTTGTCGGCGAGATATCTGCTCCGGATGGCAAAAGTCTGTATACGGTGAATATCAAAAACTGTGTGAACGGCAGGCATGCCAGGGTTTATTCCTATTCTACAGATGCTGGGATTCTTGGAAAAATTGGTTGTTTTGCGAAAAATGGCAATGTCTTAAAGGATACGGTGAACAATATTTTTGTTAATATTGACTCCTGCAGGAATTATTCTTCCCAGATTTGGAACTGTCAGAACCTCAATACTAACAATTCGCTTAAAAAGAATTCTGCTGGAATCCTTTCTGGACGTCAGGTGTATTCCGGCAATAATCAAAAGCTCGGATATACGACGGTGCGGAACTGCCTGAGCGTGAAGATGGTAGGATTTGATCGTAATGGCTATATGGTTCGCAACGATAAGAGTAAGGGATTAGATGTGGTTAACGGCACGACAGAAGCGAAAGCGGACTACAATCAAATGGGAAAGATCGCAAGCGAGAAAAAAACGGACAGGATGCAGAAGGTACTGGAAACGTATAAATACTGTTCCAACAACTATTTCGTTGACGAAAGGTCATTTCAGTACAGCGAAAGGGGCAGGATCAATAAAAACGGGTATGTGGAAAGGGAAAATTCATCCAATATTAATAACGGGGATATGACCAAGGTGAATGCCCTGGTTGCTGCTACTGTGCCAGTTCCAGGTTCTGTTGTGCCGGCAAGCGGGACAGCTGGCACAGACCTGGACGACATAAGGAGGAGGGCGTATGACAATTACATGGATCCCTTGAGCCTGTGCCTGGACGCGAAGAGACTGATTTCCGTGACATACCAGCAGGACGGCGGTAATCGGTATGGAATGGCGTTTATCCCGTATGAATACGATATCAGTGGGATTAATACGGAAAACGCGTATGTGTCAGATGGCGGAAAGAAGCTGCACTTGTGTGTTGATAGTGGAGAGGTGGTTTGTGACCTTCTGTCTGTTTTTGGCGAAAAGGCGGCTCCGGCAACCTACAGTGCAGCGACTCTGGATTATTTCCAGTTTGTACAGACACACCCCACGACCTCGCGCCTGCCCTTCGCGGATGAGTTTGATCCGGATTATCTGCAGCTTGACAGTACGTTTGTGGAATATATCGAGGCAGAAAAACAGAAACTGACGCCGGACAGAGTGACTCGCGTTCAGGTAATAAAGAATCCGGATGTGGGAAACTATCTGGCAACCTGGGAATTTGAGAATCCGTCCACGGCTTCAGCGACAGAGTTTGATGTTAAGATTGCCTATTACAAGATTTTAGCAGGAACAGCGTTTCCGCCTGATGATCTTGACGCTCATTCTCCGGTAAAGACAGAGGATAAAAAAGCGTATGGCACCACGACAACCTTCACTACCCCGTCAGACCTTGAGATGGAGGCGGGATATGCGTATTATGCGGTTGTGAGGGTAAAGGACAGCCGGGGCGGGGAATCATATTACAGTGACGTTCAAAACGAGGCAGACTGCAAGAGCTACATCCTGTTAGATCCCAAGCTGCCTGCGCCGGAATTTGAGTTTGTCTCCTTCGAGGGAAAGTGGCAGCTCCACCTGAAAAACGCGAAGGCGTACAAGGAGTTTGCGGGCAAATCCGGATTTAAGCTGGGCGTGTATGCATTGAATAAAAATTCCAGTGTGATCGAGACTACAAGAATTGAAATGAAGGCTTCGGATCTTTCATTTGCGGACCAGGAGGATCATTTGCTCTCCAATGCCAAGATAGTGCCGGAGGGAAAAACAATTTATGATTTGATGAACCTGGAGCTGTATAGCTATGCAAAGGCAGATGGATGCCTGGATGCGGACCAGTCCAGAATGATGGTCTATATTCCGTCTAATCCGGTGCCGAACGTAGTATGTGAACAGACAGATGTGACGGATCACTTGAATGACAGGGGAAAAAAGCCGGAATACAGCGCGAAGCTTCATTACTTGAGCTTTGATGATAATACGGAGATGCCGGCTGCCCAGATGTTCCGGTTGGAGCTCTACGGCGAGAAGACGGTAAAAGACGGAGAGGGCAATCCGGTGATGGATGGCGAGGGCAATCTGGTGAAATGCCATGAGACGGTTGCAAGCCGTGAAATCGCAGTTGACGTTGGCGAGGAAATGGAGTTTGAGATCGGATACTATGACGCGCCGTCAGATGTTGATCTTAGCGTGTATGAGAGCTTCAGTGTGGACTGCTGGTGTTCGGGCTCAGGACTTGGCGATGTGCGGTATTATATCGAGCTTCCGGTTGACCAGATGACCGACAGCCTGAAGAACCGGGTGCAGGATCAATTGCGAGGTACTGGATTCATCACAGATCTTTTCAGAAAGGAGTATGATTTCAGGTCGATCATGCCGCTTCCTGTTCCTGAGGTTGAGGTGGTCTGCCTGGAGAGAAACGCGGGAGGAAGCCCTGCGTGGTACGCAAGGCTGCTGAATCCGGAGTCCTTTGCCGGGACGCAGGCGAGGGTTCGCGTAAGGTTTGAAAATTCCAGCGTGGACAGGACACAGGAGATTGACTTGTCTGACCATACCCTGCAGGGAGGCGTGCTTCCTTACGCTGTGCGGATTAACCAGAGCGGCACGACAGCCAGCGCCGGAAAGCTTACCTACTGGGCATATCAGGAGGGCTTCGTGTCTGTGGTTCAGCATTACAGCCCATCGAAGCAGAATGTTTGGCTTCAAAGGAATTTGGATGCGGGTTTGCACGTCAATTTGCAGATGGCTGTAAAGGACACCGTGGATGGCGAGGGACATACGGTTCCGGGCTTTGCCCTTGACCGTGAGGAGAAAACGCTGACCTTCCGTGGAGCGGTGAATTACCATTCCCATATGGAGATACCGCAGTATTACCGCTATGAGCTGTATGCTTTTGATCAGGATAATCAGCCGGTGACATTGTACCTAAGCGATGATCAGGTGATGAAGAAAGCGGCGAATGACACTGAAACGGATCTGTACGGTTCGGATCCGGTGGAAATCACGCTGCAGGGAGACTATCTTCTTCAGTACCACAATTTCCATGCGGCAGTCTGGTATTCCAAGGCGGATATCAGTAAGGAGGAACCCGGTTCCGCTGAGGGACATTCGTTCAGGCAGTGTTTTGAGATGACAGAGGAGGAAGCCACCGCGGCAGCAGCGGGGCTTGACGTGTACGACACGGAGAATGGCCGCCTGATGAAGGAGGCAAGATCCAGGGGATTCCTGCTGTATGACAACGGGAACGGTGAAAAACAATACTATTATGCGGCACCGCTGAAGGATCCGAAGTATGCGGAGAGATCTGCTTCGCCTTATAAGAATCGTGTCCTGTACGCTGAACCGGAGCAGACTGTGGCTGCGGTATGGCTGGATAATGAAAGTGTGAAGGTGGAGGGAACGTATGTGCAGAAGGTGACCTGGATGTCCGAACCCAATTTCTACGGCCAGGATGTGAAGGCAGAGGTGCAGTATTCGGTTTACCAGTGGGAGAAAGGCGCTGCTGCACCGACGGCCGCGCAGCTGGAGACCCTGGAGCAGAATAATAGGGCATGGTATCAGGGCACAGCACTGGCTGCGAATTATTATGCGGTGAACCAGACTGCGGAGGAAAAGACGAATTATCCGCTGGACTGGAGTACAAGTGATTACTATGCTTTGGTGAGAATCAAGGACAGATACGCGACTGGATACAGCGACTATAAGGCGGCTACGCTTTTGAAGCCGCTGCCGACTCCCAGGATTTCCATGTATAACCTTGGGTGGCAGGGTGACTTTGTCCATCTTGACAATTATCAGGAATATGCTGAGTATGGGGATAATGTCAAGGTTTATGTTTCGCTGACCGGAGAAAATGCGAAAACATATGAGATAAATGCGGCTTCCGCAGCCACAACCAGCAAGATCCCGTTCTCCTTCCCGCTGCCGTACTGTACGGTGATGGAAAAGCATACTGCCAGCAATCTTAGGGCGTGGGCACAGCAGGTGGATCCGGATACGCATGAGGTTATCAATGAGAGTGTGGACAGTCTGGAAACACATATTTATCTTCCAGGCAAAGGCAATCCGATACCGCTTGGACATAAGCTCATATTGTCTGATACAAGCTGTGTGGCGGACATGGAACACAATCAGGTGCATCTCAACACAAAGGTAAAATTTACCTGTGATACATCTCCTGGCCAAGAGCAGGGCTTTTCAATCCTGCTGGTTGGCAAGCCCAATGTTCCTTTGCGGGATGGGTTTACGGAAGACAAGGTGATTCTATACAGGACAGAAGACCATTATCTGGGACTTAACAAAGATGAGACAAAGGAGGTATCGCTTGACCTGACATTGGATGATTCAGTTCATCTTTCGGATTATCAGGATCTGAAGGTATATGTAAGGCATTCAGATCTTGGCAACACGGATTTTGTTATCCGTCAGGAGGCAGAGATGACGGAAGAAGCGTTCTATCAGGTTCCGTTCAGGACCAGAGGCCTGCTTGTAGACCTGTCTGGTGTAACAGGACAGATCAGGTATACCTTCCAGAGATTTTTAGGTGATACAAACCGTGAAAATAACAACTTTGAGCAGAGGGGATATGCGGAGACCGGTGTCACGATACCATAGGAGGAGCTGACATGAACAAATGGAATAAAACAATCTGTCAGAGGAAAAAGCCCAACCGCGGCGCTGCCATGATCGTGGTCATCTGCGTGATGTCGGTGGTGATGATCCTGTCCCTGACGCTGCTCATGTCGGCCTACCAGATGTTCGCAACGGTCAATGACGAGGGGAAGGATGAGCTTTATTACCAGCAGGCGATGTCCTTCTCCGAGGTGCTGCGGGGAAGGATGGTGTCCAGCGGTACGTCAGACGGAATGTTGGATGAGTTGAAGCCGCATATTAATACTTTCATGGGTGATGCTGCCACGATGAAGGAGACGCTGAAATCGCCTGTGCCGTCTGGGAGCGCCGCGTATGGCGGCATTACGCTTACATTGGACAAATCGGCGCTTCCGGGGTATCTTGTAGTAAGCATTTCGGTAGATGATGGGGATGCGCCGATGGCAGGGTGTACCTGCATGTATAAAGCCCAAAAAGCCGCGGGAACGTGGAAGTATACCTTTGAGGGGTACTATTGAACGGGTGGGAGGTGAGCGAGTGAACAGGAGACGGAACAGGGGCATGACAATGGTTGAGATTGTGATTGCGTTTGTCATGCTGACACTGGTGATGGGCATCATGTACAGCTGTATTCAGTTTGCATCCAATCTGATGAGGGAGGCTGCGGATATTGACAGGAATAATGCCGCCTACCAGAAAAATGTGGCGGATACATTCGTAAGTTCCGGCAGTTACGCGGGCGGAGCGGGAGAGAAGATGATGCTTTCCTTTCAAAAGGTGAAGGAGGATGGGAGCATCGATCCCGCTTCGGATATTATAAAGTTTGAACTGTATAAGCAAAACGTAGCAGTCGATAAGACGGCTGGTTCCGGTGGGGAAAAGAGAAATCTTTACCTGTATTCGACAGGACCGGCAGGCGGAGGAGGATGAGGAAGGTGAAAAAAAAGAATAACGCGGGCTTCACGATGGTGGAGATGATCGTCAGCTTCGCGCTTCTGTCGCTGTTTCTGGCAGCGGCTTCCATGTGCATTTCCCACGCCTTTCTCTTCTTCTGCAGTGAGAAGCAGGCTATGAGCTCTTATTCTGTGGCAGATATTGTTATGTCGGAATTAAGGAATGAGATCCGTACCATGCAGGGCTCGGTCCAGGGAGACAAGGACGCGAACGGCTATGTGAAGCTGAGAGGCGCGGATGGAAAGGCAGTGACGGCAGCAGGGGCTGACGGCGTGTATACGGGCGTTGGGCTGGAATTTGTAATCTCCAGCTTAAGCAATGACGCGACAGCGGTACAGATCGATACGGCCGGCTGTGACAATGTTGCCATGATTGATGATGAAGGCGTGGTCAGAACTATTCAGAGCGGGGCAACGCCCTCTGAGACCGAGGCGCCCTCTCTGGAGGCGGACTACCTGACGATGCGGTATTACAGGCATTTCGGAAAAGACCGGACGGTGGATTTGTTGAAAGAGAAATTTATGGATCAGGTTGTGGATCAGACGCTGACGTATCATCTTCCTGGATTTAATGGCGTGGCCAGCGGACGAAAGGTGGTCTGGCACGCCGAGGAACGGCTTCCGGTCAAGATGTATCAAGGCTATACCATTGAGCTTCAGTTTTCCGTCAAGCCCCGGAGTGACGGCAGCGGGCATCAGGTGGCGGATTATGTGGACGCGGCTGTCTATGTGAAGGATGGAGGCAGCGTGGTCTGCCAGAAGGAACGCCGGATTGACCTGCAGAATACAGTATATTTTAAGACCGACAAGACCATGTACAGCGAGGTAGCCGAGTGATGTATTTGTGTGAGCAACTAAGCGCAATGCCTGAGACCTTAGCGAGCCCAAGCCAAGGGCGCAGGGAAAGCTTCGTTAGATCGAAGGTATGCTTTAACTCGTGTCCGGAGTGCAAATGAACTATCCGCCGGGAGCCGTCCGGTATGCAATAGATTAGTCAAAGTGTGAACTGTTTCGACGAATTGTCTGAAAATGTCTGAAAATGTCTGAAAATATTTTGCAGATCTAAATTTTGGCTTTACAAATGCCGATAAAGATGGTATAGTGGATAACTATAAGGGGTAAATGATATCAATCATTTACCGGGAAGAATTGTAAAGAAAAAGGAGGAATTATTATGAGAAAGAGACTTGAGGCATTGAAGAACGATCAGAAGGGTTTTACCCTCGTTGAGCTGATCGTGGTACTGGTGATCCTGGCGATCATGGCTGCACTGCTGGTGCCGGCACTGCTGGGGTATGTTGACAGAGCGAAGGAAGGTAAGTATCTGGAGGAGGCTCGTACAATTTATACGGCGATTCAGGTAATTAATGATGAGAGATACGCAAAATCAGGTAAACCAGTTGCTAAAACAGGTGTAACTGATCAATTGACTATTGGTGAGATAGCTGAAGTGAATAAGCTGATAACTCCAACTGCTCTTGGTTCAATTGATAGTATCACATACTCAAATAATGCAGATTCACATGCAAAATTTGTAGTTACAGGTATGACGATTAAGTTTAATTCACAAGATGGCAATACTACTAATATTACTGCAACATTGAGCAGTGGTCAATGGTCAGTTGATCTTAGTTCAGCGACTGGCGTTTAATATTAGGCTATTGATGAAGATGTTTAGAAACCTCCTCCAGAGTGTTGGAGGAGGTTTTTTAAGGTAAGGAGGAACGGGCGATGCAGAATGGTTCTGCTGGGCAGTACCTTTTCGGATCCACAACTCAATATCGCAGAAAGCTTCTTACAACGATAGTGGCGGCAGCATTGTTTATCGCGTTGATCCTATGCGTTGTCTTTTTTTGGTTTCGGATTAACTCCGGCGCAAGGCAGGCGATGCGGGAGGCGCGGGATCTGCGGATCGCTATGAAGATGAAGGCGGTGGAGCAGTACGGCATTGGCGGTATTGTATACCAGCCGTCGGCGCGCAACGGATTAGCGCCGGGCATGGAGGAGGAGCTTCTCAAAATGGCGGACGCGGAGGGGGAGCTTACGCTGCAGGCTTGGGATATCCCACAGAATGAGGCCGCGGCCTTTACCTTCCGGAAGGACCGCTATTTTGTGGTGTTCAAGCTGCAGGAGGACGGAACCGGTAAATGGGACAGCTATTATTCGTTCCGACTGGTATCCTATGAGTAAGATCCTAAGTATTGTCCGGAACAAAAATGTCCGCCTTCGAGGCATGACATAAATGAGTAAAGGGGTAGAAGTATGTTGAGAATGGTGCTATTATATATCTTGTCGGTGCTGCTGGCCTGGATGGTCGGCACAGCCTCCTTCTCCCTGGCGCATACCGCGGCGTATCGGTATCCGAGACAGAAGAAGCTTTTAAAGGAGCATTTCTGCTGTGACGAATGCGGTACGAAGCTGCGGGCTTTGGAGACAGTTCCTGTGTGCTCCTTCCTGGCGTTAAGGGGCAGGTGCCGGTACTGCGGGGAAAGGCTGTCCAGACGGGAGCTTTTCAACGAGCTGGCAGGCGGCGTGCTGGCTCTTTTGCTGTTCTTCCGTTTTGGCAATGCGGACACAGTAGCCGGACCGTTCCAGATGTCCGGTGCGCTGGACATCATCCTGCATATGAGCCTGATGCGGCTTCTGACGCTGCTGCTTCTGGCTGTGTTTTTCTGCCTGATGGATCTGGTGCTGCTGGTGGATCTTGACACGATGGAGATTCCGAATTATTTCGTGATCCTTGTGCTGTTTGCCGGGGTGGTATCCTGGTTCGTCTTGCCGGGGATATCCATTCTGGAGCATCTGATCGGGGGGCTCTGTGTAAGTCTGCCAATGCTTTTGCTGATCCTCGCGATACCCGGTTCCTTTGGAGGCGGGGACATGAAACTGTCCGCTGCGGTGGGATTGTTTCTGGGGTGGAAGCTGACAGTGACCGGCTTTCTTCTGGGACTGCTTTTTGGCGGGTTGTATGGAATCTATTTGTTGGCCTCCAAAAAGAAAGGGAAGAAGGAGCATTTTTCCTTCGGCCCGTTTTTATGCACCGGATATATGCTGGCAGTGCTCTGCGGCATGGATATCATTGGCGCGTATATGAAATTATTTGCGATGATTCGGGGATAGGAGGGGGAGAGCAATGCCGAATTACAGATACAAGGCGCAGGATGCGGAGGGCGCTTCCGTGACCGGCGTGCTGATCGCGAGCGACGAACAGGATCTGCACGAGCGCCTGAAACAGAAACAGCTCATGCTGGTCGAGGCGAAGGATCTGGCAAAGACCGCGCATTACAAGCCGTTGAAGGCAAAGTCACTGTCGGAGTTCGCAAGGCAGATCGGAACGCTGATGCATGCGGGTATCCCTTTGGTACGGTCTTTGCAGATGCTGTCGGAGGACGAGGCTATCACGCCGCAGGAGAGAAAGGTCTACTCGGATGTCACGAAGGAGGTCATGCAGGGCGTGCCGCTTTCCACAGCGATGGAGTCCCTGCAGGGCGTATTTCCGCAGCTCATCATCAATATGTTCAAGGCGTCGGAGACCAGCGGCGGCCTGGATGACACGGCGCTTCGCGTATCGACGCAGTACTTGAAGGAGGACCAGCTAAATGCCAAGGTGAACAGCGCCATGACGTACCCGAAGATCCTGATGGGGCTGATCGTGCTGGTGGTGGCGGTCATTTTCGGCTTTGTCATGCCGCAGTTCCAGTCCCTGTTCGACTCCATGCCGGTGCTTCCTGTGCCGACGCAGATCATGCTGAACATCAGTGATTTTGTCGTGCACCGCTGGTATGTGCTGGTGGTCGGCGCCATTACGATATTTCTGCTGGTCTATTTCCTGAAGAAGGTGCCGGCGGTATGCTATTATGTGGACATGTTGCAGATCCACCTGCCGAAGGTGGGAAAACTGTTCAAGGTCATCTATACCGCCCGGTTCGCGAGAACCCTAAGCTCCCTGTATTCCTCAGGCATTCCGATCATCGGATGCCTGGAGATCGCCAGCAAGACCATCGGTAACCTCTACATAGAGCGGCAGTTTGAACAGGTGATCGCGAATATCACAGCGGGAGAGCCGCTGAGCGTCGCGATCTCAAGGGTGAACGGTTTTGTCAAGAAGCTGGAGTCCTCCATCCGGGTGGGGGAGGAGGCGGGCTCCCTGGACCGCATGCTCAATTCCATCGCAGACGACATGGAATTTGAGTCGGAGCGCGCGATCGGCCAGATGGTTGCCTATCTGGAGCCGGTCATGATCGTGATCATGGCTGCGGTCGTCGGATTTATCATGATTTCTGTCATCGTGCCGATCTACCAGTCCTACCAGACGGTCGGCAAGAGCTAAGGGGGAGAATAAATGAGCGTAACGGTATATTTGTCAAATACGGATATTGAGGTGTTGAGCGGAACGGGGGGCGGCAAGGGTGTCACAGTCACCCGCGCCTGCTATGAACAGATGCCGGAGGGAAGCTTCCTAAACGGTGTCATTACGGACCCGGAGGGGCTGGTGCAGGCACTTGCCTCCATGTGGACCGCGAACAAGCTGCCCAGGAAGGGAATCCGCCTTGTGATCAACACCTCCCAGATCGCGGTCCGCGTGCTGGACATGCCGGTCATGTCCCAGGCCAAGGCGTCAGAATACCTGCAGAGGGAATTTGAGGAGAGAAATGGCGAGAGAAACCGGCTGATGGGATTCTATGTGATCGGAAAGGATCAGAAGAAGAAGCTCATGAAGGTCTGCACGGAGCTTGCGGACGCTGTGTTCATCGGCAATTATGTGTCGGTATTTGAGCAGGCGGGCATTGAGCTTTCCGAGATCAACAGCGGAATCGGCGTGTCGGTGAATTTTCTGAAGAAGCTGAAATTCGCGTCCGAGGTCAACAGCGTAGTTATGCTGCGGGACGGCATGACGGTGACGGCAATCTATTTTGTGAAGGGGGAGTACTTTTATTCCACCACCAACAGAACCTTCAACTCGCCGGGATCCTTGGAATTTGCGGGGGAGCTCGCGAACACGATCAGCCAGATCGTCCAGTTTTCCAAATCGGAGAAGGTGGAGGATCCCATTTCTGATATTTATCTGGCAGGGATGACGGAGGAGGACGCGATTCATGTAGAGCGTTCAGTGTCTGTCAATCTGTCAGAGCAGATGAGGGTTTATCCTTTGATGGAGTTAAAAGGCGTTTCGTTTAAGAATGCTTCAGACCGGCTGGACCGGCTGTTTTACGCGACTGCCGGGTTGATGTCTCTTTCAGGCCAGCAGAACCTCCTGAAATTTTACGGGAAGGGAGAGGAGGGCGCTGAGGGGCGCGCGGGTAAGACAAAGCTGATCAAGCTGGCGATTCCCTATGTGGCAGTGACTATTGTCATGCTGGCAATTACCCTGTCCAGGGTTTCCACATATTCAAAAAAGAATAAGGAGCTGAAGGAGTTAAAGGCGTACAATACGGATCCCTCCAACATGATGGCGATGCTGGAGTATGACGCGGCGGCCGCGAAAATCCTGACCTACAGCGGGCATGTCAATTCGTTAAGGCTGCTTGACAAGAGCATAGACAGCTATCCGCTTCCGACAGCGAAGGTCTGCGAGGTGATCCGGCAGGCCGGCGCGGGGCTCGGTGAGGTAACCGTGAACGGATATAACGCGGATCAGGGAAAAATCGATATTACCGCGACTTTTCAGGAGGTCAATACAGTCAACACTTTCATTGAGCGTCTGAATGCGGAAGACTGCTTCTATCAGGTCAACTACACCGGGTATTCGGAGGTCAGCGCATCGGGACAATGGAATGCCAATCTGGAATGCATTCTTTCAGAATCGGCGGGGAGGTAGGCAGATGGCAACAGGAATTACGGCAAGAGATAAAAAACTGTTATATATGCTGGGCATTATTGTGATCGCTTCACTGTTCTTCATTATCGGGATCAGGCCGATGAACCGCAAGATCAAGAAGTTGGATGAGGAGGTGGAAAGTGCGCAGCTTCAGCATGACTCGATCAAGATGAAGCTGTATCAGGTGGACATGATCAAGGAGTTCAGCCAGAATGCGGAGAAGCTGTCCTCGGAGCTGTCCAGGCGGTATCTGCCCACGCAGCCCTCGGCGGAGATCGACCGGATGATCACGGGCAAGGCGCTGGGTTATGGCTTGAAGGTCAACAACCTTGCTATCCGGCTGAATCCGAGTCCTGTAGTGATGAATCCATACGTCAATTCGGAGGCCTGGAAGAAACGGCAGTGGGTGCTGGAAGCGATGCAGTATTCTGAAAGCCTGGAGGAGGACGGGGAGCCATCCGCTTCGGAGGGCATGATCGATATTGACGCGCTTGCCTCCATCAACCAGGACGACGGCATGTACCAGGCTGCGGATACCTCGCAGGCGGGCGTGTATATGGCTTCCATGATGTTGGACGTGTACGGCGCCTATGACAAGGATCAGGCGCTGCTGGATGAACTGATGAAGCATTCCTCCATGCGAGTGACGTCCTACCGGTGGGAGAACACGACGTCGCTGCCGTTTGAATATGTGGACGGAAAGCTGGTGGAGACGCAGGCACAGGGCGGAAGGCGGCTGGTGATCAATTTTGACCTGTATATGTTTGACGCGTCCACATTTGAAACGCAGGAGGAGACGACGGAAGAAAGCGTGCCGGAGGACGGGACGCAGACGGAGCAGGAAGAGTAGGAGAAAGAGCGGCGTATGTATAGCCTGAAACCGGAGAAGCGGACAAAACAGGACGTGGAAGAGAAAGCAGAAACGGCGTAAAACGGGCAACCGGGTGGAACAGGCTGCGGAAGATAAGCTAAAACGGCGTAAAGCGGGGAGCCGGGGAAGCAGGCGGAACAGGCTGCGGAAGAGAAGGCAGGAGCAGCGACGTGAAGCCGGAAATATGCGGCTAAGGATGTAGATAGACGGAAAAAGTGCAGGTGGGAGTGGCATTATGAAGTTGAGAATTGTAGATACGGACAATAAACCAGAGCAGAAGCAGACGGTTCTGCCGCAGGCAGCGCCTTCAACGGCGCCTTCAGCGGCTCCGGCGCCTTCTGCCGGATTGGATCACAATGTGATCCGCAAGCTGAGGCTGGGCGATACCCTGATTGAGATGGGATACATCACGCAGGGACAGCTGGGGGAGGCGCTGGCTTACCAGAAGGAACACAAGGGAGAACGAATTGGCGCAATTCTGATCACGCTGGGATTTGTCACGGAACGGCAGATGCTTGGCGCGCTGGCGGAGAAGCTGAATATCCAGATGATCGATATTTCCAGCCGGAAGGTGGATATTGAGGCGGTGGGTCTGATCCCGGAGCAGCTTGCCAGCAAGTATGTGATGCTGCCGATCGGATTTGATAATGAGAGGCTGCAGCTGGTGGTCAACGATCCGCTGGATCTGTACGGCATCGAGGATATCCGCCAGACGACAGGACGGGCCATCGAGCTGTTCATCTCGGAAGCGGATCCGCTAAAAAATGCCATTCATTACTATTACGCGGAGATTACTGCCAAGGAGGCGGTGTCTGCGGCCAATATGAAGATACAAGATGAGGGCGTTGACGAGATGCTGATCGATATTACCGACAGCACGGATGATACGCCGATCATCAATCTGGTGAACAGCCTTTTGGATAAAGCCTATACCGACAATGTATCGGATATCCATATTGAGCCATTTGAGAAGCATACCATGGTCCGGATGAGGATTGACGGCGCCATGGTGGAGTATGTGACACTGCAGAAGAATATCCACGCCTCCCTGATCGCCAGGATCAAGATCATGGGCGAGCTGGACATCGCAGAGCGCAGGGTGCCGCAGGACGGGCATTTCCGTGTGCGCATCATGAACCAGGTCGTCAATGTGCGTGTGTCCATCATTCCGACCACCTTCGGGGAAAAGGCGGTGCTCCGAATGCTGGCCAACAACTCCAAGATCGATTATCCGGGTACCTTCGGCATGACGGATGCGAATTATAAGAAGGTGCAGAAAATGCTCGGTTCCCTGAACGGCATTATCTACCTGACAGGGCCGACCGGTTCCGGAAAGTCCACGACACTATATATGATGCTGGCGGAGCTTTCCAAGCGGCCGGTGAATATCTCTACCATTGAGGATCCGGTGGAGAAGAACCTCCCGAAGCTCAACCAGATGCAGGTGCATCCGGTGGCCGGCCTGACCTTTGAGGTGGGGCTTCGGGCGCTGCTGCGGCAGGATCCGGATATCATCATGGTGGGGGAGACGCGTGACGCGGAGACGGCGTCCATTTCTGTCAGGGCGGCGATCACCGGACACCTAGTTCTGTCCACCCTGCACACGAACGACGCGGCTTCCTCCGTCATCCGTCTGGTGGACATGGGGATCGAGCCATACATGGTGTCGAGCGCTTTAGACGGGATCATTGCCCAGCGCCTGGTGCGCAAGGTCTGTACCCACTGCTGTACCGAGGCGCCGCTCTCTGAGGAGGACAGGCAGTTCCTCGGACGCGATATTCCGATGGTGAAGGTGGCGCATGGCTGCAATCACTGCAATAACTCCGGTTACAGCGGGCGTGTCTCCATTCATGAGATCCTTGTGGTGGACAAGCCTCTGCGGAACATGATCGCGGCGGGCGCGAACACCGAGGAGATCAAGGAATACGCGATCGAGCATCAGGGCATGCAGACGCTGCGGGAAAGCTGTATTGAGCTGATGGAGAAGGGCATCACGACGATGGAAGAGTTCCGGAGGGTGGCGTCCATCAACTGAGCGGGCTGCGTATTCCAGCGTATGATGATAAGTGTTACATATGAATTGCTTAGGTTATTTTGAAACAGTTCCTTTGGGCTACAGGCACGTGAATCGATACTAAGAGCGATATGGTATAGCGGAGATGAAAGGGCGGGATACAGATGAAGAAAAAAGGGATTGTGCTGGCTGCAGCTGTTTTGTTATTGGCTGGCTGTGTCGTGGGAGGTTCCTTTGTGATGGCATCCTATGTCATGACAGGAACGCGCCAGACGCTTTCCGAGGCAATGGAGTGGCAGTCGGAACGCTATGATACAGGGTTTTACGGGGAACTGGAGAAGACAGACTATACTGTGTCAGGATATGAGGAGTATACGCTGCATGTGGAGCTTTTGAAAAATCCGGTTCCGACAGACAAGTATATCATCCTGTCCCATGGATATACGGACAACCGCATTGGTTCTCTCAAGTATGTTCCCATGTACCTCCGGCTGGGATACAACTGCGTGGTTTATGACCTGCGCGGACACGGGGAAAACGACTCCTTTGTGACCACCTACGGGCTGCTGGAGAGCAGGGATCTCAAGCTGCTGATCGAGGATACGAGGCAGAGGTATCCGGAGCTTTCAGAGCTTGGCCTTCACGGGGAATCCCTGGGAGCAGCGACAACCATCACCGCGCTTAAGTACAAGCCGGAGATTGATTTTGTTGTGGCGGACTGCGGGTTTGCCAGCATAGAGGATGTGCTGCGCAACGGACAGAAAAACGCGAACATGCCCGGATTTCTGGTTGATCTGGCGGATCTTGGCATGAGGCTTCGGTATCACTGTTCGATGAAGGAGATGCGTCCGGTCGAGGCGCTTTCCGGAAACCAGATTCCCATCCTGTTCCTGCATGGAAGCGATGACACGTTTATCCCACCGTCCCAGTCAGAGCAGATGTATGGGAGGACGCAGGGGCAGGCAGAGATCCACATGATCGAAGGAGCGGGACACGCGGAGTCGGTTCTCGTGAATCCCGATATATATGAGGAGTATGTATCAGCATTTCTTGCAAAGCTGCACTGAAATAAAAAAATATTGCCTGTTTGAAATCTGTATATGAATAGGGTATGATGTCTGTATGAGACAGACATGATTTATATGGTGGCGCTATTGCCTTTCAACGTACATTGCTTGTACGGGCTTCCCTGCAATTGTGGAGGTGTTGCGGATGAGGAAAGTACAGGGAAAGGAGCTGATGATGTTGTGGACTACGATTGGTGCCATTGCTACATTGCTCAGCGCGGTGTTTGCCGCGCTTACATATGTGCGTGACATCAGAAATGATAGAAAACAAAAGAAGCAACCGCCAGACCAAAGGTAAGGTTGCTTCTTTTTGCATCTATTAACCGGGGCAAGCCGTTACTGAATCATGCCTGCCTCTGTTTTAATTCTACACACTTTGAAATCTTATTCAAGTATTATTTTTTATTATTTTCGGAAATGAAAGAATATGGAATATATTTGATTCAGAAGTGCTTGCAATATTGCGGAAAACAATTTATACTGTACAAAAGAAATAACGGGAGGTACATATTATGGGCAAACGAGGCAGATGGCTGGTATCATTTATAGTCTTGTTATTCGTTTACAGTGGTTCTGTCAGGGCCGAATCGGCGACAGAGGGCTTTGATTCAGCGCTGTCGCTGGTGTTTGGGCAGGAGGCGCAGGAGGTCATTACTTCCGACAGGACGGAACAGATTATTTATAAGATGACAATGCCGAATGATGGCAAGCTACAGCTTTTGATTCAGTCCAGCGCGGCGATCTCCGTGGGTATCTATAGCGCTGACGGCAACAAGCTGGATTATATGAATGACTTCTATTATGCCAGCATGGATGCTCCTGCAAAAGGATATTATATTAAGACTATGATGGCAGGGGATTATTATCTGGTAATTCAGAACTGGTTCAATTCCAGCGGATATGTATCCATTTTGATGGGAGATTTTTCAGCGCAGTCAATCACGCTGGATCATACAGAACTGACTGTGACAAAAGGGGAATCATTTACCCTGAACGCAACGGTACTGCCTGAGAATGCGGAAAATAAAGATGTAAAATGGTCATCCTCCAATTCTGATGTGGTATATGCCTATGACTCAGGAAAACTTTCGGCATGGAGCGCGGGACAGGCGACGATCACAGTGTCTTCTGATGATAATCAGGATGTTAAGGCTTCCTGCGTGGTAACTGTGCTTCCTGAAGCGCCGGAGAACGTGAGGCTCGGCTCCAGCTCCAAGGTGAAACAGAAATCGTTTGAGATCACATGGAATAAAGCAGGAGGCGCGTCCGGGTATAAGGTTTATCTATATAATAAAAAAAGCAAACGCTATAAATTATACAAGGATGTCAAAAAAAACAGCTGTGTGATCAAGAATCTGAAAGCTGATACAGCTTATAAGATTCAGGTGTCAGCTTATGTAAGCGTATCTTCCAAAAAACTGGAGGGCAAACGATCTGAAACGCTTAAGCAGTACACAGCGCCCAAGGCACCCAAGGCGACAAAGATCACAAGGATCAAGCAAGGCAGCAGAATCCATTCCGCACGGGGGACGATTTATTATTATACAGTGTCATGGGAAAAGGTAAAGGGAGCGACAGGATATACGGTGTATGTAAAACACCAGAATAGCAGGGGATGGCAGAGGCTGACAGACACGAAAAATACCACGGAGCAATATTACGCGGGCTATGGATTTAAATATTATTTTGCGGTGGCCTCCTACAGGACAAAGCATGGAATTACTACATATGCCAAAAAATCACGTATCAGTGTCATAAATCTTGAACAATAATGTAAAATAATTGCTGACAGGTTCAGGCAGTGCGAGGCATGATGCGGTTGAAAGCCTGAAAAAGTGGAGTTTTTGCGGCTGCTGTATTCTGTATGAAAAATAAGAGAGAATGAACGGCTGCGAAGGGCTGCACAGAGGCAGGTTTTTGATAAAAAGGGAGCGTTCGCATAACGGCATGATTTATTATAGAATGCGAACAAGAAAGGAGGAGTAACAATATGAAGAAAATGTACAAAAAGGCACAGAGGATTTTCTGTGCGCTGGCACTGGTGCTGGTCGCGGCCTTTGCTGTGGCAGGATTTGGAGGGACGGTATTTGCCGGTTCTGATTTTGACAGCGCCGAGACGGTGAAGGATGGTGACAAATGCGATTACGTTAATGAGATGGAGACGTTTTCGTACTACAAGGTGGAGCTTGCGGAGAAGTCATTCCTGCAGTTTACCAATTACAATTCCATTCGTACAGAGACCGGAGACAAGATTCAGGTTGTGATCTATGACGGAAACAGGCAGGAGGTTCAGAAGCTCTCATATGAAAGTGCTGTAACGGGCGCATACAACGCGTTCACCTTGACCTCGAAGGAGCTGGAGAAGGGCACCTATTACTTTGCTGTTGCTCCGGCAGAGAAGGATATCGGAAACAGCAAGAAGGTAGAACTTACGGTTAATCTCGCATACACCAATATCAAGCCGGAGGCGGCGGAGAAGGTGGCGCTTCCAACGGAAGGCACAGTGGAGCGTTCCTTCATTCAGTCACAGGTAGATAAGCAGTATGTGAAGCATTATTTCCTGCTGACTGTGGCAGACAAGGCGTACTATGATTTCAGGGATTCGACAGGCACTTACAAGCTGTATGAGGGCGCGAAGGAGGACAGCGCGAAGGAATACAATGGAACAGATGCTCCGCAGCATAGTGAGGTCGTGCTGGCAAAGGGTGAATACCTGTTTTCTGTCTATAGCGTAGGCAAGGGCGATGAGGTAAAGGTAAAGATCAAGTGCCGCGATTTCATCGACATCAAGAGCATCTCCGGCCCGGAGAGCTTGGAGGCGTATCTCGGCTCCAAGACGCCGTTTTCCATTACGCTTACGCCGGCTCAGAATGAGTCAAGCGTAAACTGGACCTCCAGTGATGAGAATGTGGAGTTCACTCGCTATGACTATGACGCGAAGGAGACTTCAGAGGACAAGACCAAGACGTACATCTATCCGCGTAAGATGGGTGAGTTTACCGGTACGGTGACTACCGGCGAGGGCGTGAGCAAGACCTTCAAGGTGATGGTAAAGCCGAATCCCGCAGAGGCTGAGGAGATGACGGCGTATTCCACATCCAAGAAGAAGGCGACCCTTGAACTCAAGTGGAAGGGTGACACAGGCAGTTATGTGATCTATCAGAAGAATGGCAGCAGCTTCACGAAGGTGGCAGAGACCTCTAATAAGAGCTATACCTTCAAAAACCTCGCTCCAGGCAAAACCTATGTGTTCAAGATCGATTCGATCTACAAGGAGGGCGGCAAGGCTGTGTGCAATTCCATGAGCAGTGAGATCACCGCAATCACGGCGCCGTTTACCAAGCCTACGATCAAGTCAGCAAAGCAGAATGGCAAAACGACCTATACGAAGGCGTATTACGAGTGGTACTGGAATAACCAGAAGTATGTAAAGCGGTGGCTGGGCAACAATTCCAGCGCGTCCATCAAGCTGAAATTCAAAAAGGCGAAGGGCGTGGCATACTACCAGTACGCGACCGGAAACAGCAAGGCGGGTAATTACCTCAGCGGCTCTGTTGCAAATCTGGGCTACAAGGGCAAGATCAAGGCAAAGACCGAGAAGCTCAAGCTGCGCGGTGTCTGGAAGAAGGGCGTGTGCACAGCTTACGGACCATGGTCCGCTGTGAAGAAGGTCAAGATCAAGGCCGCAAAATAAGCAGATAAATGGAACAGATATGAATGAATGTAAAAATACCTCACTGTCTAAAGTGAGGTATTTTTGTGACTACTTTCACCTGCTGAACAGTTACGTATTTTTTTCTTGTGCATTTCCAAACAAGTTGTTATAATAGGAAAAGCAAATCAGGTATGAGTTAAACGGTGAGATATGATGCGGATGGAAGGAGAATGCGGATGAGTGACAATGCGATACAGGATAGGACTGAATGGCGCATCAGCCCTGCAAGGGCCATAGGCTTCTGCCTGATGTGGATTGGCGTGAACTTTGCGGCCAGCGGTCTGGTGGATGGGCTGAAGCTTCCGCTTTATATGGATGCGGCCGGTACGATGCTGGCAGCCGCCCTCGGAGGATATTTTCCCGGAATTATCGTGGGGCTTGCGACAAACCTGCTCCGTGAGATATGGTCGGACAATTCCATGTATTATGGCGTCCTGAATGTGCTGATCGCTGTTTGTACGGCATGGTTCGCGGAGAAGGGCTTGCTGAAGAAAACGATGATTCCGGTGCTGGTTCTGGCATTGACACTGATCGGCGGAGGACATGGGGCGTTTCTCACCTGGGCACTGTTCGGCTATGCGGGCGGCCGGGTTCCCGCTGCCATGATGGAACAGCTACAGCAATGGTTTGGAACGGGCGTTCTCACGGCACAGATCATAGGGGATGTGCTGATCGACCTGTTGGATAAGCTGATCTCCGTGGTTCTGGTATTTATGGTACTTAAGCTGGTTCCGGACAAGGTAAAACGGAAATGGTATTTCAGGGGCTGGCAGCAGGCTCCCCTTTCGGATGAGATGAGAGCTTACGCGGAGAAGGCCGGCAGCAGGGGTATCTCCCTGAAAACCAAGATTTTGATCCTGCTGGTGATGGCAACGGTGGCGATCGCCGCTATCGGTATGGGAATCGCGGTGATGCTGTTCCAGAACTATACACAGAGCGACCATGTCAGGCAGGGGAAGGGCGTCGCGAAGCTGGTTGCCGATATTATTGACGCCGAACAGGTGGATCAGTATATCCTGCACGGTACAGAGGCAGAGGGGTATCTGGAGACAGAGCAGCGCCTGTACGGGATCATGCACAACATGCCGGACATTCAGTACCTTTATGTATATCAGATCCGTGAGGATGGCTGTCATGTGGTATTCGATCTGGATACGGAGGATTTGGAGGCAGATGAGCCGGGTACCCTGGTGGATTTTGATGAATCGTTTCTTCCATTTCTGGATGACCTTCTGGAAGGCAAGGAGATCGAGCCCATCATCTCCAATGATAAGTACGGCTGGCTGCTGACGGTGTATGAGCCTGTCTATAACAGCGAGGGCCGGTGCGTCTGCTATGCGGCGGTGGATGTCGCTATGAATGTGCTGAAGGAATACAGGCAGAATTTCCTTTTGAGACTGATTTCGCTGTTCCTCGGATTTTTTATTCTGATCTTTGTGATCGGTTTCTGGTTCGCGGAGTATAATATCGTACTTCCGGTAAATACCATGGCAATATGTGCCGGCGCGTTTGCCTACAACACGGAACAGGCCCGGGAGAGCAGCGTGGAGAGAATCAGGGGACTGCAGATCTGCACTGGAGATGAGCTGGAGAATCTCTATCATGCGTTTATGAAAACCACACAGGACAGCATGCGGTATGTGGAGGATATCCAGAAGAAGACGGATCAGATCTCCGAGATGCAGAACGGTCTGATCCTGGTGCTGGCGGATATGGTGGAGAGCCGGGATAAATGTACCGGAGACCATGTGCGCAAAACTGCGGCATATACCGGCATCATTATGAGGAAAATGAAGAAAAAGGGCTTTTATACAGACCAGCTGACAGATGAATTCATATCCAATGTGATCCAGTCTGCGCCTCTGCATGATATCGGCAAGATCCAGGTTAAGGATGCGATCCTCAACAAGCCGGGCAAGCTGACGGACGAAGAGTTTGAGGAGATGAAGATGCACACGTTGGCGGGCAGCGAGATCATTACGCGCGCCATCGAGAGCGTGCCGGATTCCGGTTACCTGCAGGAGGCGAAGAACCTTGCGAAGTACCACCATGAAAAATGGAACGGAAAGGGATATCCCACCGGGCTTTCCGGGGAGGAGATTCCGCTGTCAGCCAGGATCATGGCGGTGGCGGATGTGTTTGACGCGCTGATTTCCAAGCGGAGCTACAAAAAAGCCTTTACATTTGAGAAGGCAATGGATATTATCAGGGAGGGCGCAGGCTCGCATTTTGATCCCTGTGTGGCGGAGGCATTTCTGGATGCTGAGCAGGAGGTGAGAAGCGTGGCGGAGGCCTTCGGGGAATTATAGAACACAATGATAAACACAGTATTTTCAGAGGAGTAATGAGACATGGCTTTGAGACAGATCCGTTATGACGGAGACGACATTTTAAGAAAACGATGCAAGGAAGTTAAGACGATGAATGACCGTACCAGGACGCTGATCGGCGATATGTTTGACACGATGTATGACGCCAACGGCGTAGGGCTGGCAGCGCCGCAGGTTGGCGTGCTGAAGCGGATTGTGGTGATCAATGTGGATGATGAGACGCCCTATGTGCTGGTGAATCCGGTGCTGATCGAACAGGACGGAGAGCAGATTGGCGATGAGGGCTGTCTGAGCCTGCCGGGCAAGGTAGCGGAGGTGCCGAGGCCGGAGCATGTGATCTGCAGATATTATGATGAGGATTTGAAGGAAAAAACCATTGAAGCGGATGGCCTGCTGGCGAGGGCGATCTGCCATGAGCTGGATCATCTGGAGGGCGTGCTCTACAAGGATCTGGCTGTGGGACCTCTGCGCGAGGTGGAGTATGAGGACGAGTAGGCAGGACGGATCGCGGGCTGCCGGGAAAACTGCTGTGGCAGGAAATCATGAGTCTCAGGCGACGAAGCATAGCTGTCAGGGCGTTTGTTATGACAGGGATTCTTTGCAAGTAGGATTAGGAGTGAGGGAATGAGAGTAGTATACATGGGAACACCGGATTTCGCAGTTCGCACGCTGGAGGCGGTTGCGGATGCCGGGCACGAGGTGCTGATGGTGGTGACGCAGCCTGACAAGGTAAGGGGACGGGGAAAAAAGCTGTCCTTTTCACCTGTGAAGGAGAAGGCGTTATCTCTCGGTCTTCGCGTAGAACAGCCTGAAAAAGTGCGGGAGGAGGCGTTTGTGGAAGAACTGGAGGCGCTGCGCCCGGACGTGATCGTGGTGGTGGCGTTTGGACAGATCCTGCCGGAGCGGATATTGCGGATACCGGAATACGGGTGCATCAATGTGCATGCCTCCCTGCTTCCAGCCTACAGGGGCGCCGCGCCGATCCAGTGGGCTGTGATCGATGGTCTTTCAGAGACAGGAGTAACCACGATGTACATGGATAAGGGGCTGGATACCGGCGATATCATCGCGCAGAGGAAGGTGGCGCTTCGCCCGGATGAGACAGGCGGTTTGCTCTTTGACCGTTTGGCGGAGGAGGGAGCGGCGCTTCTTTTGGATACGCTTCAGATGCTCAAGGATGGCACTGCGGTCAGGACGCCGCAGGATAATGCAAAGAGCAGTTACGCGAAAATGCTGACGAAAGAGATGGGACGGCTTGATTTTTCCCGGGACGCCGAGACTTTGGAGAGGTTGATCCGGGGTCTTGACCCGTGGCCTACCGCGTACACCAGGCTTTCCGGAAAGCTGTTGAAGATTCTACGCGCCGCCGTGGTCTTGGAGGAGGCTGTCGTTTCGACCGGAGGAGCGGATGCGGAACCCGGGACGATACTGAATGTGGAGAAGAAGTCCTTCACTGTGCGCTGCGGCACAGGTGCCCTGAAGATCCTTTGCGTGCAGCCGGAGGGCAGGAAGAGAATGGACAGCGCTGCCTTCCTGGCCGGATACGGACTTGTTGAAGGCACACATTTGGGAGTCTGATCCCGGTTAAATAAGTATATTGTTTCACAACATCTGAAAATCTACGTTCTGGAGGAGATGACACGTCATGGCGGAGGATATCAGGCTGCTGGCGCTGGAGACACTGCTGGAGGCGGAAAAACAGAATATTTTTGTGAAGGACGCGCTGCACCGTACTTTGGAGATGAAGCA
>CAMHJT010000020.1 GCA_946185495.1 uncultured Clostridiaceae bacterium
AAGGTAAATACCGGCTCTGCCAGAGTGTCATTCTCACCGGTCACGGCAACATAGACTTCCCTGCCGTTCTCTGTATCTTCCTTTGTCAGTGTGCATCCAATAATATAATTATCTCCGTCCTTCACTGCGTCCGGTCTCGGCTCGTAGACAAAGCAAAGCCCATAGGTCGCAAGCAGGAGCTTCTTTGTGCCGCCCTCTGCCGCCGCATCAGCGATCTCTGTCTCAACGATCACGCTGTATCCCGCGTCCTTGCCTTCCTCCGTCTGCTCGTTCTGCGAAACGCGGAACGTAAATCCATTGGAGCCGCTAAACTGCAGGCTGGATTCCGAAATCATCGCCGGTTCATCCTGCACGCTCGCGTACAGAACGGAATCCTCAACCCACATCTCGTCAACATCATGGCTCCATGTGTCGCTGTCGCTCTTCACATGATAATAACCGTAGCTCGGCGTGAAATCCTGATCTGAAAGCTTCTCATATTTTGCCCGGATGGTCTGTTCCTTGCCCTTATAGGCAACCGTGATCTCCACGTTGTAGGCCTGGCCGTCTGAAATGGTCACATTCGCAGGCTTCAGTCCCTCCACATCAAAGGTAAACTCTGCCTTATCAGAAAGCGTGTCAGCGGCACCCTTGATCTGGTAAACGCCCTTCTTGGAGCCCATCAGTTTTACATAGGCGCCCGGATCCTTCACGTCTTCGATCTCGATCGTATGAAGCTTCTGCTCATACATAACCGGATAATCCATCGTGCCGCCCGGATAGGTCACCTTCAGGACTCCGGCAAATTCGCCTTCCTCCGCAGGCTCATAGGTATACTCGATATTGGCATCCGCAAATGTCACGGTCGGCTGAGCCAGCGTCTCATTCTCCGCGCTGATATACAGGTACGGGATCGTCGCGGTCAGCACGTCATCCTCATCATAATTACTCTTGGTCCGGGAGCTCCAGCCAAGCAGGTAGTTATCCTCCAGTGTCACATTGTTCACTGCCGGCACATACTGGAACACAGCCGGGCAGCTTAACACGGTCTGCTCACCAAGCATTCCTGTCATCGTGTAACCAGATTCCGCCTTAGCCAGCGTGTAGACGATGGAACCGTCATAGCACTCCAGCAGGGTGTTCTCCAGGTCGATGTCCAGCGGGTTGTATGCCACTGTAAGCTGAACCGTAGAATTGTTCAGCCAATTGATGGCGCCAAAGTTGTACTTGGTTCCATTCACATAGTAATCGCCTTTGTCCGGAAGCAGCTCCCGCTGTCCCAGCTTTTCATACTTCAGCCGGATCGTCTGTACCTTCTCACGGTAGGTGAACTTCACCTCATAGTTCCACGGCTTGTCAGCCACCTTGGTGCAGGTTACGCTGTCAGCATCCACCTTCGCGTCAAACTCAAAGGTCGCTGCATCACTCAGTGCATCCAGCGCACCGGATACCCTGTAATCCGCATTCTCCTCACCGCCGATGGTAGCCTTGACCGCATAAGCGCTCATATTGATCGGAGAGTTCTTCTCATCCTTAACCGTATTGAGTCTAACAACGCGCACATCCTGGCGGTATGCTACGCTCCATACCTGGGTCATATCGCCAAACGACGCGGTCAGTGTGCCCACATAGCCCTCCTGATCCGTCGACGGCTTGTATTCCGCCTTCACCTCCGAATCGTAGAATACGAACTCCGGCTCTGTAAGGCCAGCTTCCTCCGCTACGACCTGAATGGTGGAAAGGGTCGTGCCATCCTCCTGCACAGTCTCAGTCGGCTCCATGCTGATGATATAATTCTCGCCATCGATCAGCTTCACCGGCGTCAGGCTCGGCACATATTTCTCATACTGTACATAATACTTTTCAACCGCGGAGGTCTTGGTATTCTTCACCTCGATCAGCTTCTGGTACTTCTCAAGATCCGAATCCTTCACCTCAGCAACGGCGTCGTCACTCTTCAGTGTCAGCGCCAGTGTCTCCACTGCCTTCTCGCTGCTTCCATATACGTAAATAACGGAGAACCTGTTGGGCTCCTCCTGAATGGTTGTCACATGCGTTCCTTCCTGTCTCTCAGATGAAGAGCTGCTTGGAACGGTAGCAGACGGGCTCGTCTCAGAACTGCTGTCAGACGGAGTAACCGGCTCTGCCTCGCCATGATGCTCCTCCTCCCATCTCCAGGATTCCTCATCATAGGAATCTCCCTGGAAATAGGTATCTCCATGATAATACGGATCTGACATCATCGTCGCGTCGCTGCCCATGCGGAGAATCTGGTATGACTTCATGTTCTCTGCCGTTGCCGACGCGATGGCTGTTCCATCCAGGATCTCATTGACGGTCTCCTCCAGCGTTGTAGCTGCTTCCTCAACCTCTTCTTCCTTCTCGGATTCCGTCAGGATCTTGTTCATCTCATCCAGCTTTGTCTTGAGCTGTGCATTGACGGTCTCACCCAGGTCGATATAGGAATAACGGCTTACCTGGTCTGCCAGCTTCGCCTTCGCCTGATCCAGCGCGCTCACGCCAACCGTGCGGGAATCGCCCTTGTGATAGGTGATCTTGTTGACAGGTGCCAGTGTGTTGTTCTTAATGTCGTAGGTACATACATCCCAGAGAGTTCCGATCATGTTGGGTACATAGTAGGTAGCCAGACAACGGTTGCCTACATAGACATTGACCTTAGCCCTTGAGGTAGCTAACATCGTGTTGTCCGGATCGCTCTGGTTCGAATAATCATATACATAGAAATGGTACACTCCATCTACTGCCGTGTATACGGTAGAAGTCTCAGGTCCTTCATAGGTCGTGTCATCCACGTCCAGATCTGCGTACCGCTTGCCGAACTGATAGTAGCTCCGGTCGCTGTACCAGGTGTGGAACTTATAGGAACCGATTGCCGCCGGTCCGATCAGATGAGAATCCAGATCCGATGATACATCCGGCGCCTCCTCGCCCCAGGTCAGGACAAAACGTACCTGATCGCTGTCCAGGCGGGTGGAAATGGTCATATTCTCCTTCACCGTCGTATTGGCCAGCACGACTGCGTTAAAGGTTACTGTTACATACGAAAGCTCGACCGCCCGGTCATCCACTACCTGAATGGTATAGGAGCCTACGTCCAGTCCCTTGAATTCATACTTGCCGTTTTCATCTGTCTTGGTCTTCGCCAGCGCCTCGCCCAGATCATTGTCCTTACCCGGACGGATATACAGCGTGATGCCCTTTGCCACCGGCTTCGCGGTCAGGGCGTCGTACAGGGTACCGGTCAGGTCGCCCTTCGCCTCCGTATATTCGGCCAGCACGATCTCTTCGTTCTCGAAGGTCTCGCTCTCAAGTACCACCGTCTGGAAGAAGTTCTGCTTCTTATCTGCCTTGACGATCAATACATAGTTACCATAGGGAACCTCTATGCTGTAGGTTCCGTCTTCTTTTGTATCTGTCATGTAAACGCGCTTCTGTGCCTCTGCAGCGTCGATGGCACTCTGCAGGTTGCTCTGGTCAAAGGAAGCAGTGTACGGGATCACGTATACGGCCGCACCCTTGATGACAGCCTTCTCCTCATCCACAACCTTGCCGGAGATCGTTCCCTTCTTCGCGTTCTTGTCATCAACTATATTCTCCGCAAGCTGCATGGTGACCTCGCTGGTCTCCTTGTTGGTGACCTCGATCTTGCCCCTGCCGTAAACCGTTGCGGTGATATCGTCATTTGCCACTGTTATGGTGCTGTCCTGCGCGCCCTCTAACAGGGAAAGCAGGAAATTCTCTAATGCGTCCACGTCAACCGGAATGGAGGTGGTCAGGGAAGCTCCCTGGGCGCCAATGGTTACCTGTACCTTATTCTGATTGCTTCCGGACAGATTAACCTCTGCCTGTGCGTTGATCGCAAGGTTTTTGATCGATCCGTTGTTCTCGATCTCTACCTTGCCGGCGCCATTGCCGATACGGATGTCCGCATCCTCACCCTCGATCACGACATGCGCTTCCTCCGCAACAATATCCAGCCTGTTGCCTGTCGCTCTCTCGATCCATGTATCCTTGCTGATGGACTTGATGTTGATCTTCTTAAATACTGCGTTGTTGGTGATCGTAGCCTTCGGCGCATCGATCAGAAGCTCCGTATCGGCATGGGTTCCCTCCGGAATCTCTACGCTTCCCTCTGCCTCTGTCTCAAGGATCACCATATCCGCGATCTCTTCCTTGGCAAGCTCTTCCTTCAGCTCATCAATGCTTGATACCTTTGCCAGCGTGCCGACAGTGATCTCAACGGAAGCCTCAAACTTGCCGTCCTCCGTCTTGGCCGTGATCGTAACGGAACCCTTGGTGATACCTGTGACAACACCGTTCTCATCTACCGTAGCGATCTTGTCATCAGAGCTTGTCCATGTCACCTTCTGCTTGTCCGCATACTGCGGTGAATACCTCACACCGATGGTGATGGTCTTCTCCGGCTCTACCACCGTGCTTTCCGGCTCAAGAGCGATGCCGGTCAGGGCAGGTGCTTCCACCGTCACCTTGCACTCAGCCACTACCTGACGATCCGGCGTAGCCGCCTCGATGGTAACCTCGCCTGACTTCAGCGCGGTAACCTTGCCTTCCTGGTCAACCGTCGCGATCGTCTCGTCGGAGGATGTCCATACGATCTTCTTCTCTGTCGCGTCAGCCGGCTCCACCTCTGCGGTCAGGGTAAAGTCCTTGCCAACCATGATCTTCTTCGTCTCATCGGAAAGAGTGATCTTCTTGACCGGAACGCCGACCACCACACGGCACTCCGCTTTCTTGCCGCCGTCTGTGGTGGTAACGACTACCTTGGTCTCACCCACCTTGACGCCGGTCACTTCACCTGTCGCGGGATCCACAACCGCGATCTCCGGATTCTCACTCTCAAATTTAACACTCTTGTCTGTCGCATTTTCAGGCTCGATCTTCGCCTCCAGCGTGATCTTGCCATCCGGCTCCAATACCGTCTCTGACGGAACCAGGGTCACGCCCGTCACATGAACTACTGCGGGAGCCTCTGTGGTCTGTGCGCCCGGAGCCTGTGTGGTCTGCTGTCCCGGAGCCTGTGTCGTCTGTCCGCCCGGAGCCTGTGTCGTCTGTGCGGCCGGAGCCTGTGTGGTCTGCTGCGCTTCCACAACCTGCACGGACACCTTGGCTGTCTTCTTGCTGCCGTCCTTCGCCTTCACTGTAACAACAGCGCTTCCCGCTGCCTTAGCGGAGATGACGCCCTTGTTGCTCACAGCCGCCACTGCCTCGTTGGAGCTTGTAAAGGTTACGCCCTTGTTCGTAGGCTTCGCCGGCGTAAAGCTGTACTTGATCGTGGAGCTCTCGCCCACCTTCATGGTAACGGATGCCTGCGCCACCGTGATCTTCTTCACCGGCGTGCCGACGCTTACCTTACATACAGCCTTCTTGCTGGTACCCTTGATCTTCGCGGTGATCTTCGCGGTACCGTTTTTCAGTGCTTTTACGACACCCTTGGAGCTGACTGTCGCAACCTTCTTCTTGCTGCTCGTCCAGACAACCTTGCTCTTTTTCGGTGTCACCTTGGCCTTTAATTTCAGTTTCTTGCCCTTCTTCAGGGTGTACTCTGAATAGTTCAGTGAAATAGCCTTTTTCGCCGCTGCCTGCGCGGGAATCGGGACAATATTCACTGAGCTCAAGACCATGAGCGCGGCCAGGAACATTGCCAGCGGCCGCTTTGTCTTGTAGACATGCTTCATACTCTTGTCCTCCTTCTTCTGAGTATCTATGGTTTCCTTGCTGCAGACGCGGCATCCGATCTTCTGCCCCATGCGGGGCGGATTCTGCCCTCCTGTGTGCCAGGGCTGCCAAACGGATCCGGGCCTTCCCCCATGCGGGGCGGGCCCTGCCGGAAACACTGTCCGCCAGAATCAGATATCGCGCCAGGTATGCCGCGGATGCTTCTGTCCGCAACAATCCACTCTAATTGTACCACGAATCAGTGAAAAAGCAAGCAAATTGAAACTTTTGGCAACTGCTCAGCAGGTGCCAGGCAGTTACGCAGCGGGTAAAGCTGCATCCTAATTCACCCGCTGCACGACAAAATATACTGTTTTGGTACGGTCTGCGCAGTGAATGCGCAGACCTGCGCACGAAAAAGCCCCCCGTCCCCCTGCCCCGGTAAAAAGGGCAGGGAGCGGAGGACTCTCCTCTTACATTAGAGTTCCTGTACTCTCAATTTACAGGCATTCTTATACTCGCGAACGAAATTAGCTGTTGTTTTTAATCCATTTCCGCGGTATATGCAGTTCAACTAATCAATTGCCTTCGGCAATTAATAAGGTGAACTAGTATAATTTTCTGCGCATGCTAAGGCTGCTCCGGTTATTCCGGTTGTTCCCCTTCGGCTTTCTCGTACTTCAGGTAAACCGTCTGCGTATATCCCTTGTAGCGCACGGTGATCTCGTGTGTCCACTCTTTCGTGTTCACCGCTTTCCATGTCGTAACCTCTGCTCCGGTCACGGCATTTCCGCTCTCATCCGCAAAGGTAAACTCCGTTCCTTCGGCGAGCGCGGCATCAGCATCATTATTTCCTACGCAGGTGTAGAACGCAATCTCATTACCATTCTCATCATAGGTATCACCGCCAAAGTCAACCTCCAGCTCGTTTCCTGCCTCCACGATTCCTGACACATGAAGCGTCACCTTCTTCTGGGTATACTTTACGTAATGCTTCCTGGTATATCCCTTATAGGCAATCGTAACCTCATAATTCCAGTCTTCAGCTTCCGCCTTTTGCAGCGTAACCTCTGCCCCGGCCACAGCACTGCCATTCTCATCCACTACGGTCGGCTTCGCCCCGGTGCCAAGCTCCGCGTTTTCTCCATCGCAAGTGTAGATCCGGATTGGATATCCGTCTTCATCTGTATCCGCATTATAATCATAATTGAAGTTGGAAATCGCGTTTCCTTCCTCCTCGATTCCAGACAGGTACATCGCGATCTTATTCTGCTTATACTTAAGATAATGCGTCTGCTCTACTCCTTTGTAGGTTGTGGTAACCTCGTAGTTCCATGATTTCCCTTCTGCCTTCTTCATCACAGCTGTCACATTCTTTGCTTCGCTGCCGGTAAAGTTACTTGAGAATGCAAATACCGGCTGCTCCACCAGAGCCTGTTCCATGCCGGAGAATTCATAAATCGTAAAGTAATTATCGTCTTCATCATACCAGCCATTTGTTCCCAGATTGTTAAGCTCTTCTTCTCCATTTCTGACACCTGTCAGATACAGATGCGGATTCTGCCTGTTATAACTGATCAGGCAGTTGATCACCTCCGTTCCCGCCTTGTCCTTGATCACCATGCGGTACGGGAAATATTCGCTGTCAGAATTCTTCGTAATCTGAGCGGCAAGGTTTGCATCCTCCATTGTAACCGCAGCCTGGTCAAGCGTCTCCGCCTCTCCATAAACACCAAGATAGTCGGTCTCGACATACTGGCCGTCATCCGTCTCGACCGTAGTTGTTTCATAATAGCTGTTAAAGCGAAGCTCTGTTCCATCTGCTTCCGTAATCTTTGCCGGAATCGGCTTGTACTTGTACTTCAGCGGCAGCGTCCGGATGACGTTCTCCTGGTAAAGCACCTGGATTCCGCCGTCCGTGGCTTGATAGGTAAAGACCACATTTCCGCTGAACGTAATCTTGCCCGTGTTGATCTTATCCATTGCGTGCGCGTGGACAGCCTGCACCGCGTCATCCTTCCAGCTCATAGCAAAGGAATAGCTTTCCGGCTCCTGGCCTTCCTCCGCAGTTTCCTGCTTAAGCTGATAGGTTCCATTCGTCGGATAAACATCCTCTCCAGTCAGCGCCTGATACTTAAACCTTACCGTCTGCGGCTGTCCCTTGTAGGTAAAGGTGATCTCATGGGACCACTCTTTTCCGTCCACCGCCGCAAGCTTCAGGTCGTCTGACGTCACCTCGCGGTCAAAGGCTGGTTTTGCCTTGGACACATCCAGCGTATCCTTCAGGCCCTTGACACTAAAACATCTCACTGAATCATCCCCAACATAGGAATAGTTGATATAGGAGGAAATATAGTTTCCTTCCTCTGTCATGCTTCTCAGGTAAAACTCATCAATCTGCTGCCTGTAGACAACCGGATACTCTGCCTTGTATTTTCCGCTGGCAGAAGTTACGGTCACAGTTCCAACCGTAGTTCCCTCGCTTGAGCGGAAGGTGGTTGCCGCCTTCGGATTGTAGGCAACTGCCGCGGTCTCGTCTGAACACTTAAATACCGCAGTCTCCGCGAGGCTCTGCTCCTCATCCCGCACAGATACGTAATACGTCTTCTGGTTTTGATAGAAGCTGCAATCTATTTGCCTTTCTCCCAGTACAACATAATTTATGCCAGGCCGGTACACGATCTCAAGCGGATATTCCGTCAGATCGGTCAGCTCATACTGTTCTTCCGTCTGGCCGTCTTCGCCTTCCGGTTTGGTTTCCTGCCCATCCGCCTGTTTCTTCTGTTTCTTAAATGCCTTTACCGTATAGCCGGACTGCGCGTCTCCTGCCAGCCTGTACTCACAGTCATAACGGCCGCTGAATGTCACATCGCTTAACACAAGGCTGGCCGGGTCAAAGTCACGAACGATCATGGTCGCGACCCTGCTGTTGTCATCATACTCGATTTTCATGTATTTCGTGTCTGTCTCATTGCCGCCCTCATCCTTAACGGTCCAGGTCGCCTGGGAAGGACTATATGAATCTCTCATACACTCATACCGGATTCCAATGGCCTGCTGTTCTCCCTTATAGGTATAGGACACATCATTATACCAGCGATACTCCGCGGCAAACTTGACGCTTCCCGCATCCACAGGGACATCAAATCCAAGCTGCACATCCGTCGGCAGATAATCCTCGAAGCCGCCTACCGTAAAGACATTCAGATACCGGCTATAGTCATCTGAATAGTAAGTGTCAGATCCTTCAAATACCTCAAAATAAGATCCTTCCTTCGTTACGCTCTTTAACTGTGCCTGGTGCAGCCGCTTCGTATAGCTCACGGGCAGGACTGCCTTGTCGTTACCGTTTTCAACCGTTACGGTTCCGACATACCGGTCGGCCATTTCCGTGGACGGCTCCGCATCGCCTTCCCGCTTGGCGCTTGCCGTATAGGCTGACTTCACGTTCTCATCTTCAAACGTAAAGGTCGGCTCTGTCAGGGCGTCCGCCTCGCCATATACATCGATATAATTCTCATATTCGCTGCCATTCCAGTCTCTGACCATGTCGGCTGTCACAAACGTATTATCCTTGGAAGCCACCGACTTCAGCGTCGGCAGGTACCGCACCTCCATGTCAGTGGTCATGATCAGGCTGCCCTTTTCATACGTTTCCCTCGTATAGCCTTCCTCGTCCGTTTCCGTCCGCAGGACTCTTTCATAGGCTTGCAGCTTCCATGCGCCCGCTTCGTCCTTTTTCGCTTCACAGGTGAAATCTTTGTAATCATTGTAAAGAGACCATTTTTTGATCGTGGACGGCTGATCCTTCACATATACCAGCAGCCTGCCTTTCAGGGTATACGAATTTGAAGCATACGCATACTGCGCATCCTCCTCCTCCGAAGTGTAATACCCGCAGTCACCCGAAAAAACATCTCCCAATGCCAGCTGGTCGTACTCCAGATAAATGGTCTGCTTATCGCCCTTGTACTTCAAATACAGCTCATGCGTCCACTCTGTGCCCTTCACGCGTACCACCTTGCAGGTCACAGATTCCGCCGGCACGTCAAAGGTGAACTTCGCAGTCTTGGAAAGCTCCTCTGCCGTTCCCTTTACAGACCATCCCGAAATTTCGCCCATCTCTGAGTAGAAGCTTCTGGAGCCGTTCGGCCTACTGGTATAGCTTCCCTCCTGCTCCACCTTCACAAGCCTCAGCGTATGGATATCCTGCGTATAGCGTACCGCGTATGTCTTTGTGAACTCACCGCTCTTCACGGTCAGCTTGCCATCCTTGTACTCCTGCTCCGCTCCCGCGTAAGAGAATGTAAACTCAGGCTTCGCCAATGTGTCGTTTTCTCCCACAACAGCGATATAGGTTTCCCCTGTCTCCTCGTCCTTCTTCGCGGAACAGTCAATAATATAATTGTCTCCATCCTTTACACCAACCGGAACCGGCTCATAAGCCAGCACTACTGGCAGGGATGTGATGGTGGCATAGCCTTCGTCGTAAGTGTACATCTGTACGTCAGCCATCCACTTCTTCTGGTCTCCCTCAGCCTTTTCCTTCATTTCATAGCGAAGGTCATAGTCCGTGTCGCTGTACCTGCCCAAATACATGCCGCCCATGTTGACCGTGTCCGGCACCTGTTTTACCCCGACATAGATCACGCCGTCCTGAACCCGGATCTCCGTCGATTCAGCTGAATAGGTTGCGCCCGTCGCATCCTGATAGTTATAGGACGCCATATCCGGAAGGTAGTCTGCCTCCTCAAACGGCTCATACATGATCATGAGCGTCTGCTGCGTTCCCTGCCAGGTTACAGGAAGCACATGCGAAAATCCCTGAGCACCCTCCGGCGCCTTCTCCAATGTGCCGGCTGTCGCGCCGTCCACATTAAAGGTAAATACCGTATTCTGCGAAAGCTCCTGCTCGAAACCGCGAATATAGAAAATGGTGCCCTGATCCTCGCTGGAGCTTCTCTCCACATAGGAATAGAGATGAGCATCCTTCGCCTTCACCCTCTCAATCCTTACGCTTTCGTCCTTGCTTCTCTTTTCGTACTGCACCGGATAGGTCACTTCGCCACCCGGATAGGTCACCTTCAGGCTTCCAGCGAACACGCCCTCTGCCGCAGGCGTATATACGCCCTTCACATCCGGCGACTCAAATTCCACCTCAAGGCTTTCCAGCTTCTCCTTCTCTCCGCTGACGTAAAGCCATGCCTTCTGCGCTGCCAGCTCTGTCCCGTCCTCGTCCATGTCATAGTTGTGTTTCAGTCTCGGCTGGTCGAGAATATAACCGCCGTCCATCGCGCTTACAGGAACAGGCTCGCATACCAGCTTTGCATCCATGCTTAAGCTCCACTCCGTATCGCTTGCCGTCACTACAAGCTGCAGCTTGCCGTCCTCGGACTGCTTCAGCTCATGGGACAGGCGGCTTCCTGAATCATCCTTATAATATCTGTCTCCTTCGCCAAACGCCACCGTCGCCAGGTTAAACCTGGACGGATAATCATTTTCGTCAAGCGTAAGCTGTACCGCGCCGTCTGAATACTCAATGTTGTTAAACCTGCCCCTGTGCGCGCCCGCGTAATAGTAGCCGCGTGACGGAAGCAGAGAGTTCTCCGGAAGCTGCTCATACTTCAGCAGGAGCACCTGCTCCTCGCCCTTATAGTTCACAGTCATCTCATAATTCCAGAGCTTGTCAGTTACCTTATTAAGCTGCGGAGTTCCTGTGATCTCCTTACTGAATGTAAATGTTGCCGCGCTGCTCAGCTCTTCAAGCGCTCCGTAAATCTCGCACACACTCCAGCTTACGGATTCCTCGGAGCTCCTGATCTCTTCCCTGTATTCCTCGTCTGAACTGGTTTCCTGCTCCGGTCTCTCCGAAACAGAAGTCCATCTGACGGATGAAATATAGTTTTTGGGATCCTTCACGCCTGTAAGCTTCACTGTATGAAGTCCCTTGCGGTACTTCACAAAATACTCTGCCTTCTGTCCGCCACAGGTAACAGTCAGCGTAGCTGTATATGTTTCATTTCCTTCAAGAGGCGTATATTTCTGTTCAATGCTGTCCAAAGACACGCCTTCTCCCGAATACTTATCTGACGAGAATCTAAATACCGGGTTCGTCAGTGTAGCTGCCTCTCCGACAATCTCGATATAATGGCCGGACACCTCATTGTCCTCGCCATAGATCGGCATCCAGTTCATGGAAACAATCTCGTTGCCCTCGTCTGTCACTTCAACCGGCATCAGGCTTGCTGTGTACTCAGTATACTTCACATAGTACTTCTCAACAGCCTCTGTGTCCTCATTGGATACCACCACAAGCTTCTGGTATCCCTCCACGTCGGAGTCCTTCACCTCAACCTTGGAATCCTCCATACGCGGCTCGATCGCCATGGTATCCAGGCAGGCTGCGCTCTTTCCCGTAATCATGATAACGGAAGCGCCCTTCGGCATCTGTGTCAGGGTTGCCATGCTGCTGCTTTCATACGCATCCGCGTAATGATCCGAATTGTAATGCGGCATATCATACTCATTTCCTGACATGCTGCTCTGGCGCAGGATCGAGTAATTCATGATCTGCTCGCCTGTCACCTGATAAATGGTCGTGCTGGACAGAAGCCTCATCACGGATGAGGTCAGCGTCGTAACCGCCTTGTTTACCGCCTCCACGCTGTCGGACTCATCCAGGAGCTTTTTCGCGGCATCCAGCCGGCTCGTAAGCTCCGCCGTCACCTTACCTCCCAGTTCAATGCTCTGGCAGCGGTCTACCAGCTCTGAAAGCTTTGCCTTCGCCACATCCAGTGCATTCATTCCTACATCCGAAGAATTGCCCTCATGGAAGGTGATCTTGTTCACCGGCGTCAGCGTGTTGTTCTTGATATCATAGGTACATACATCCCACAGGGTTCCCTTGTTACCCGGCACATAGTAGGTCGCCAGGCTGCGGTTGCCCACATATACATTTACCTTAGCCCTTGAATTGGCCAGCTTCATATTGTTCGGATTGTGCTGGTTCGAGTAGTCGTATACATAGAAATGATAGACTCCATCCACCGCCGTGTACACCGTGGAGGTCTCCGGGCCTTCATAGTCCACGTCATCCACATCCAGGTCCGCATAGCGCGTGCCGTTGGACGAATACTGGCGGTCGGAATACCAGGTATGGAACTTGCCGTATCCTCCCGCTGCTGGTCCGATCAGATGGGAATCCAGGTCACGGGCTACCCGGGAAGACTCCGAGCCCCATGTCAGGACAAAACGCACCTGCTCCTTCTCCAGGCGTGTCGTGATCGTCATGTTCTCCTTCACCGTGGTATTTTTCAGGACCACAGCGTTGAAGCTTACCTTTACATAGCGCTTCTTGCCTGCGAGCTCCTCGTCCGTGCGGTTATCCGATACCTGTACGGTATAGCTGCCCGCTGCGAGCCCCTTAAACTCATACTTTCCATTTGCATCCGTCTTCGTCTCCGCTGCGGCTTCGCCCTGCTCGTTGTTTGCGCCCGGACGCACCGCAAGGGTAATGCCTGCCGGAACCGGCTTCGCCGTCAGGGCGTCGTACAGCGTTCCCACAAGGTCTCCCTTTTCCTCCGTAAAGTCAGACAGGATGATATCCTCATTCTCAAACCGCTCGCTGATCAGCACCACGGTCTGGAAGAAATTCTGCTTCTTGTCCGCCTTCACGATCAGCACATAATTGCCGTACGGAAGATCCTTCACCTCATAGGATCCGTCCTCGCCGGACTGTACCACCTTAACCTTCTGCTGTGTCTCCGCAGCCGCGATGGCACTGTCTAAATTGCTTCCGTTCACGGAAGCCGTATACGGGATCACATACACCGCGGCGTTCACAACCGCCTGCTGCTTCATGGCAGCCGGATCCTCCGCGTCTGCCGCGTAGGTATATACCTTTCCGGAGATCACGCCTTTGGGCGCCTTCTCCTCCTGTTCCTTCGTCATTCTGTTTTCCGCAAACTGATCTGTGACCTCCTGTGTCTCCTTGTTGGTCACTTCCACCTTGCCGACGCCGTAGATGGTCGGAGTGACGTTGCCGTCCTCGATGGTGATCGTACTGTTCTCCGCGCCGCCCTCCAGGGTAAGCCCAAAATCCTGCTGCGCATCTACCGCCACCGGAATGCTGGTCTTGATCTCCACCCCCTCAGCGGTGGTGATCACGGGGATCACGGTCTGATTCGTGCCCGTAATCTCAAGCTTTGTCTTAGACTCTACCTTGATCTCCTCAATGGTGCCGTTGTTCTCGACCGCCACAGCTTCCGGGCTGCCCGCGATCCGGATCTCCTTCAGGGACCCGTTGTTCTCGATCTTGACATTGCCTGCTCCCTCCCTTACCTGGAGTCTTGCGTCCTCGCCGTCGATCACGACATGAGCGTCCGCCGCAATGATGTCAATGAGGTTGCCGGTTGCCTTCTCAATCCATGTATCCTTGTTAATCGCGCTGATCTCTATCTTTTTGAATACCGCATGGTTGGTGATCGTCGCCTTCGGCGCGTTCACCTCCAACTCAACCGTCTTGTAGCTTCCCTCCGGAATCTCCATGCTCTCAGCTGAATCCGTATTCCAGATTACCTTGTCAGGCTTTTCCTCCTTCTGAAGCTCTGCCTGAAGCTCGTCAAGGGTAGCCACAGTCACGATATTGCCCACCCGGATTCCGACAGACGCGCTGATCTCTCCGGATTTGGCCGTGATGGTCACATCGCCGACCGCCACGCCGGTCACAACACCGTTTTCATCTACCGTCGCGATCGCCGGGTCAGAGCTTGCCCATGTAATGGTCTCCATCTCCGCCTTCTCCGGAACCGGCTTCACGGTAATCTTCACCGTCTTGCCCGGCGCCACTACCGTCTTCTCCGCGTCCAGGGACAGGCCTGTCAAAAATGCCAGTACCACCTTAACCGTGCAGACAGCGGACACGCCGTCCACCGTTTCCGCCTTGATCTGTGCTTCGCCGGACTTCAAGGCCTTCACTGTTCCGTTCTCGTCTACCGACGCCACCTCCGGATCGGATGATGTCCAGGTAACTGCCTTGTCCGTTGCCGTCTCCGGCTCCACTGTCGCTGTCAGCGTAAATTCCTTTCCGGCCTTAATGCTCTTTTCCGTCTCGGAAATGGTAACCTTCTTCACTTTCACCTTCACCGTCACCTTGCACTCCGCGGTCTTGCCGCCGTCCTTGGTGGTTGCCGTGATGGTAGTAGTTCCAACTGTAACGCCTGTCACCTCTCCCGTATCCGGATCCACAACTGCGACCTTCGGATCCGAACTGGTAAATGTCACTGTCTTGTCAGCAGCGTTCTCAGGCGCTACTGCCGCCTGCAGCGCCAGCTTCTCATCCGGCTCCAGGACAGCCTCCGCCGGCGTCAATGTCACGCCGGTTACAGCCACAGGAGCTTCTGTAGCCTGCTGTGCCTCTGTTGTCGCTTCAGTCTCTGTTGTCGTGCCAGCTTCCGTTGAAGCGCCAGCCTCTGTCGATGCGCCAGCCTCCGTTGAAGACGGATTCTCTGCCGCGCCCTGGGTAGTTCCCTGCTGGCCTGGCTGCTGTGTCGTCTGCTGGCCCGGTGCCTGCGTCGTCTGCTGGCCCGGTGCCTGTGTCGTCTGCTGACCCGGTGTCTGCGTCGTCTGCTGGCCCGGTGTCTGCGTCGTCTGCTGGCCCGGCTGCTGCTCCTTCACCACCTGAACAGACACCTTCGCCGTCTTCTTGCTGCCGTCCTTCGCCTTCACCGTAATCACGGCGCTGCCCTCTGCCTTAGCGGAAATGACACCCTTATTGCTCACTGTCGCTACCGCAGCGTTGGAGCTTGCAAAGGTGACGCCCTTGTTCGTGGGCTTCGCCGGCGTAAAGCTGTACTTGACCGTAGAACTCTCACCGACCTTCAGGGTAACGGACGCCTGCGCCACCGTGATCTTCTTCACCGGCGTGCCGACGCTTACCTTACATACAGCCTTCTTGCTGGTACCCTTGATCTTCGCGGTGATCTTCGCGGTACCGTTTTTCAGTGCTTTTACGACACCCTTGGAGCTGACTGTCGCAACCTTCTTCTTGCTGCTCGTCCAGACAACCTTGCTCTTTTTCGGTGTCACCTTGGCCTTTAATTTCAGCTTCTTGCCCTTTTTCAGAGTATACTCTGAATAATTCAGGGAAATGGCCTTCTTCGCCGCGGCCTGCGCGGGAATCGGGACAGCATTCACTGAACTCAAGACCATGAGTGCGGTCAGGAACAATGCCAATGACCGCTTTGCCTTGTAGACATGCTTCATACTCTTAACCTCCTTTATGAGTATCCACGGGTTTCCGGGTTACTATCGCCGCGAACGCCACATATCCGCGCCTGTCATGGCAGGCCTGCACAGCCTCCGCGCAGTCTGCTCCAAAAAAAAATCTGTTGTGTCGCTTTTTTACGGCAATTCTTTTTTAATTGTATCACATTTTCAGACAAAATCAATAGAATTGACAACACTGGCAGACGTCAATTGCAAAAAAGGGGCTGTCCGGCATCAAAGCTCTTCTGAAAACCTGTGTACCGGCTCAGGTTTATATGGGAACGCAAAAGGCAAGCGTTATCCGTGCCCACACGGATTTCCGCCTGCCATCCTTTGCAGATATGATGTCACTGCGCAGCAGCCAGGCTTCTATCCTCCGCTTACAGTTCCAGTCACACTCCCCAATACTGCATTCCTCTTCTCTTTTTCTTTTCCTTCAGCTGCACCTCCGGCTCAGGTTTTTCAACGGGAACCGGCTGATACGCACCCCGCAGGCCTCCTGCCATCTCATATGTGCATGACTTGCAATACCTTCCGGACCGGATCGAACAGCCGCAGCGCCTGCATTTGATAAACAGCCTGCAGCCCTCCGGGATTCTGGCTTCTCCGTCCTTTAAAAACATATTGACAACACATAGGTCCACGCCTGTCTCTTTCGAAATATTCAGCGCGGAATCCGGACCGATTTTTTCCAGATACATTCTGATAATCCCATAGTCATCCAGCTCCTTCCCGCCGCAGTCGGCACAGTGGTAGAGCCCATCCCCGTCATAAAACATCTTTCCGCCGCAGTCTTCACAGCAGACAGGACGGTATGCCATAAAAATCTGTTCTGCCTCTGTCATTTCCATATTCCCCTTTCCCGTAAAATCCAGGTGCCTGATGCCACCCCTTTTTGCCCGATCGCCCTGTTCAGCATCCTGAAAATGCTTCCTGCCCTGTACACGCTTTCCTGTTATTTTACACTTCTCCGCCGGAAGAAAAACAGCCGCCTCCGCACCTGCACAATGCATGGCGCGAAGGCGTGCCTTCCACTTAAAGTAACTTATAGCTAACTACTCAGCAGGTCTGCACATTCACTGCGCAGACCGTACCAAAATAGTGTATGTAACCGTGCAGCAGGTGAATTAGGATGCGCAAGCTTCACCCGCTGCGTATCTGATCAGCAGGCGCTGAGCAGATACGCTTATAGGTAACTGTTTTGCACCTGCTGAACAGTTACGCTTATAGAAATGTGTACAACACTCTAACAGGATATCTTATTTACGGAAAAAGTACAAGATAACACTGTCTAATCGGTCTCCATTCATGTTTATTCGGTTTCCGTGCAATTGTTATTTCTCAAGATTCTCAATGGTTATTTTCTTATTATTCTTCACCTGCTTTTTGATCGCCTTGTTCGCTTTGCTGCCTGTCATATGGAAGGTGATCTTTTTCAGCTTCTTGCAGCCGGCAAACAGGTTCTTTCCTACCTTATTCAGATTTTTGCCAAATGTCACCTTCGTAAGCTTCTTGCAGTTCTTAAACGCCTTGCTGCCGATAGCCGTCACCTTGTATTCCACGCCGTCCACCGTGATCTTGTCAGGCACTGTCAGACTCTTAGCCGTCTTCCTGGTGACGCCTGTACAGGTCACTGCGCTGTCGGAGGTCACCTTATACTTAAGGCCTCCCTTCTTTACAACCTCGCCCTTCTTAAGCGGCTTCACGCTTACGGAAGGCTGTTCTGTCGTTGCTGCCGCCTGTGTGGTTGCCTGCTCCTCCGGCTTCTCTGTCGTCGCCTTCTCCTGTGTAGCCGGCTGTGCCTTCGGCTTCTCTGTCGTCGCCTTGTTATCGGAAGCCGCAGCTTTTGCCTCCTCCGTTCCGGAAGCCCCGGGCGTCGGAGCTTCTGTCGTAACCGCGCCATCCTGCTTTGCTTCCTCTGTAACCGGCTGTTCCTCCTCAGGCAGCTTCTCCACCTGAACCGCCGCGCGCAGCTCGGTTCCGGCCTCACCGGCCGTTCCCGTCCATACTTCATCTTCCACCTTTACGCCGTCAACAGTAAACTCCGTCACCTGATAGCCTTCCTCTGCTTCCGGCATCAGCGTGATCGCCGCACCCGGCATATAATATCCGGCGCCTGCCACAATACCGCCCTCAGCGCTCTCGTCCACTACCTTCATGGTCGCGCGCTCTACCGGAATGCTATAGATATCCACCAGCAAGGACGGATCGATCTCCTCGTCCTCGAAATAATACTCCTCTTCCTCATCCATATCTCTCTTGCCGGAGAAGATCCTGTTGCGGAAGAACCAGATATCATCATCCATCACATACGCGTTACCATCGATCACATAAAGCTTCTCCTCTGCAGCCACCGCAAAGGTGGTATCGCCAGTCATGCCGGTCTGCTTCAGGGAGTAGCCTGCCGCCTCAAAGGCGTCCTTTTCCACGCTGTACAGGAAGGTATCTCCCAGCTTTCCTACATTCAGCCCCGCATAGATCAGACCGTCTTTCACCTGTCCTATCATCGCGTTATACCAGATACCCTTCTTCTCCGGGTTCTCTTTGTCCGCGCTGTCCGTCCAGGTGTAGGTCTCACTGTTGAAGGCTTTTCCAAGCTTCGCCTTGGAAACCGTAAATTTCCTACCGTCATAGATCAGATTGTCCGGAACGTCCTCTGTTCCATTTCCGCCCAAAGTGATCACCAGCTTGTCTCCAACCTGTATCGCCTTGGCAAAGCATCTTCCCTCCGGAAGCCTTGCCACCATTTTCCATTCAGGCTGCTCTGCCTGACTTTCTTCAGCTTCAGCCGTATCGGTCTCCGTTTCCTCCGGCTCGGTCTCCTCCGTTACCTCCGGCATCCTGCACCGGTAAACCGGGCTCAGGCATTTGCCGGTATCCGGATTCATGCCGCCGATCAGGTAATATTCGCCGTTATAAACCGCAAGGGCGTATCCCGCATACTGTGAAATATCCTCCGGAATGTCTGCTACGCAGCTCCAGCCTGACAGATCGTTAAACGCCAGTATGGATTTCTCCGAATAGCCTGTGTCGATATCAAGCACCACATAGATGCCGCCGTCCGCGCATACGAAATCCGTCGCCGCGGTAATGGAATAATCCATCGCATAAGTAAACTCCTGGCCAAACAGATCCAATGAATATCCGCCTGTCAGGCTCTCAAAGGCTGCCATTTTTTCAGCGCACGCTATATCCTCCGGCTCTGCGCCTGTTGTCTCTTCCGGCAATTCACCTGTCGGCACCTCAGTCTCATCCAACGGCACCTCAGTCTCGTCCACTGGTGCCGGTTCCTCTCCTTCCGCCTTGCGGATCCTGCGGGACGCAGCTTCCTTTCCATCAGAATCCTGCCCGCCAAACTCCTCTTCCACCGGCTGGACAGAAGCCTCAAAAGCCTCTTCCATCTTTACGGAGCTGACATTGCCGCTGCCGTCGATATAATAAATGCTGTGGCCGTCAGAAGCGACTCCGCCTCCATCGATCGTGAGCACGCCGCTGCCCTCACGGGTGTAAGCGTCGCCCGCCGCCACAAAATACTTTCTGGTGATCGTGTCGCCCTTACGTTCAAGAGTGATCTCAATCTCCTCGTTCGCGTAATCCGCCGCGTCAATGGTGATGCTGTACTCATCCGAGCTGGCTGGATTGACACGCTTGCCGTTCACCTTTACTCTCGCGCCGTCCAGAAATTGTCCGTTAATGAACACAGAACTGCCATCCGAGCTGATCTCCTGTACCATCATTCCCGGACGGTCAATCTTCGTAAGATCCAGCACGCCGCCTGTGATCGTCTTATCAGCAAGCGCCTCTGCCTTTCTCACGCTTCCCGTGATCCGTGCCTTTCTCTGCAGCGCGTCCTCCTCCGGATACCGGGCCGCAACTGCCGCAACTGCACCTGTCGCGTAAGGGGTTGCCATGGAGGTTCCATTGTAGAAATCATACTTTCCAAAAGCGGAGGCCTCCACATCCGGCTTGCTGACGCCGATGTCATCCACATATACCGTAAAGTCGCCGTCCGCCCCCTCGCCTGCTGACAAACTAAGCACCAGCGCGCGCTTTTTCGTCTTCTTTACTGCAGGCAGCGTCTTGCCGGACAAATGCGTCCAGTAATTTCCATCATTGACATAGCTGCCGCCTAAGGTTACCGCTGATTCAATGTTGATCTTTCCCTTCTCATCCACTGCCGCGTCCGCCGCGATGATCGTGGAATACCCGAAGCCGAAGAAGTCATCTCCCTCTCCCTTCGGTCCCTGAACCTTGACCATGACGCTGCTGTAGAGCGCGGTCTTGGAAGCCTCCGTCTCATACGGGAAATACAGCAGGTACTGATCCGCTCCCTTCGCGCCTTTGATGGTCCACTTAAGGGAAGCTCCGTCTTGGTCCTTCAGGCCGAAGTTCTCTCCGTTCACAACCTCTACCTTCACGTCTCCCGTGCCGCCGTCACTGTTAAGTCCATATTCCACCTTTTGCAGGCCTTCTTCCACATCAATAATCTCCGACTCCTCCAGATAACCGGATTCATCCATCACCTGGGAAAGTCCCGCGCCTTCAAAGGACTCATATTTCTGGCACAGCTCATCCTTGTCCCCGTAAATCGTCGGGTTAAAGCACTCCTTGCAAACCGTGGAGAGAATGTCCGTACCGGGCGCCGCAATCTCCACCGATTCCTTGCCGTAATTGGAAAACGCCGCCAGCTCGTCCTTCTCATTTGAAGCCGCTACCGACAGAATGTACGGGCTGTCAATGCAGGCCGGGAAGGTGTACACGCTGTCATTGTCGGAATCCTCATTGCCCGCCGCGCACACGGACACCGCTCCGTTTTCTCCAACCAGTCGCACCAGCTCCGCGAAAATACCGTCCTCATCGTCGCCGCCGCCCCAGGAATTGTTGACAGCCACCACATTTACGCCCTCACACTGTGCCTTGTAAATATAGTTATACGCGCCCATGGCCTCATATCCATAGCCGGATCCCTCTGCATCGAGAATCTTCAGGCCCATGATCTTTACATTATCGTCCGTATCGATACCCGAGATTCCTTTCCCGTTGTCAGCGGCAGCGGCCATGATGCCGGAGCAATGGCTTCCATGGCCGTTGTCATCCATCGGATCCTCGTCCGCATTAATAAAATCATAGCCGTGATAGCCCTTGAAGCTCCTGGATCTCTTCGGATTATTCCAGACCTTGTCCTGTAAATCCTCATGCTCATAATCGATACCGGTATCCACGAGGGCAATAACCATCTCGTCCTCCGTATCCGGCTCCTCCAGCTCGGAAGCCTTCGTATCCAGCCCTTCCGTTCCGCAGTTCTGTCCCTTGTTCTCCAGTGCCCACTGGTAATCCAGATACGGATCCGTGTCCATGACATGAATCTTATAATTCGGCTCCGCATACTGGATGCTGCTGTCCTCCTTGAGCTTCCTGATCAGCTCATCCGTCGAGTAGCGGTCGGAACGCACCAGCGACACCTTAAAGCCCTGGCCTTGTGCGCCCTTCGCGTGAATGCCCTTCGGCGCATCAAAATCATAGGTGTCAACAATCTCCACATCAGAAAGCACCGGCTTTCCCTCCTGAAAGCGCTTTGCCGTGATCTGATTCGAGCGGTACATGATGATCGCTTCACCCTCTTTGTACTCCTTCTGCTGCCGGCCTTCTTCCTCCGCGCCATCCCGCGTCTCGCCGCCCTGAACCGTACCGATGGCCGGCGCTGCTCCTCCAGCCTGCACCGAGCCTGTTCCTCCCGGCACGGAAAGGATCATTCCGGCCGCCGCCAGAAAGGAAAGCGCCCTGTTCCATTTCTTTCTCATACCCTTACCTCCATTCACATGAGGACAGCCCGTCCAATTCCCGCCGCTGCCCTGCCTCACTTTGACGATATGCCTTCTGCCGCGCAAATCAAGTGGAAGCGGCTTCTGCACATAATCTCATAAAATATTATACTGTCGCAGTTTCTAAAATACAACATAAAAAAATCTTAATCATCAAATGGAGATATTTTGCGGTAAGCGGCTAACCGGACGGCTCCCGACGGATCGTTCATTTACACTCCGGGAAAAGATTCCATCCCTCTCTGGAAAAAGGTCATATTTTCATAACGCGCGCATAGCATATAAAAAAACAGGAGCGTCCCCTATGCTTGACAACCTCTGGGCCTTCCTGCTCTTAACCGGAATTGTGACGGCAGCCTTCACCGGCAATCTGGAGGCTGTGGGAAGCAGCGTCCTCACTTCCGCCGGGGAAGCCGTCGACCTTCTGATCGTGATGGCCGGCGTCATCAGCATGTGGAGCGGATTCCTGTCCATTGCCGAAGGCTCCGGCCTGACCGCAGCCCTCGCGAAAAAAATGCGTCCGCTTCTTTCCCTGTTCTTCCCCCGCATTCCACCGGAGCACCCTGCAGCAGCCGCAATCTCCTCCAATTATATCGCAAATATTCTCGGACTCGGCTGGGCCTGCACACCCACCGGACTGGCCGCCATGGACGCGCTCAAAGAGCTGCACCTGTCGAAGGGCGGGGATCCCGAAGCTGCCAGCGACGAGATGTGCGTCTTCCTGCTGCTCAATATTTCCTCCCTGCAGCTCATTCCCATCAACATGATCGCGTACCGGGCGAGATACGGAAGCCCCGATCCACTGGCCGTCGTCGGTCCCTCCCTGATCGCCACCCTCGCCACCACCCTCGCCGCCGCCCTGGTCTGCCGGTGGAAAACATGCCGCTATTAAACCGGCGAACTACCCTTCCCCTAAAGCCAACAGGCTTACGGCCACGTTATTTCAAATTGTTTTTCAGGCGATTGCGGCACTTCCGCAGCGTCCCGGCCGGACTTCCTTCCCGGACGTTTTGCAAGATCAAATTCCAAAAGGAGGCTTCCATGCATTTCATCTCATTTCTATCCGCCGCCCTGATCCCCCTAACCCTGTTCAACATCGTGCTGTACGGATTCTGCTGCCAAAAGCCGGTCTTTGAGCTGTTTTTAAAGGGCGGAAAAGAAGGCCTTCACACGGTCCTCGAGATCGCGCCAACCATTATCGGGCTGTTGACCGCCATCGGCGTGTTCCGTGCCTCCGGCGCGCTTACTCTTCTCTGCCGCCTGCTCTCCCCCGCCGCAAAGCTCATGCATATCCCTCCAGAGCTTCTGCCCCTTTCCCTCTTAAAGCTGTGCTCCGCCTCTGGCGCCAACGGCCTGCTGTTCGACCTCTTCAAGAATTACGGAACAGACTCCTTCCCCGGCCTTGCCGCCTCCATACTGCTGAGCTGCACGGAAACCCTGCTCTACACCGTCTCCGTCTACACGACGCGCGTACAGGTCAAAAAAACCCGCTGGCTTGTCCCCGCCGGCCTTTTCATTGCGCTGGTCTCCCTGCTTGCCAGCGTCTGGCTGGCGGGGCTGATCACCGGCGCGGCCGGATAAACTGTGTGCGCGGCAGCGGCACGTCCGGTTGTTACATTTTTTTAGTTATTGTCACCAAACACTCGCCTGTTTTCCTCCGTTTTCCCCGATAATTACAGCAATATTACACAAAAACTATTCTGCTTTCCATATGATTTTCCACTTTTTTGATATGGCATTTTTGCAGCTCCCGTGCTATACTAATGCCTGCGTCATAAGAATGACAGTTTTAGCGAACCGAGGTGCGCCATTATGGAAACAAGATTGTTTTTCCAAAAAAACAAACAATATATCATGTATGCTGTTGCAGGAATCCTGTCCACGCTGGTCAATTGGATCGCCTACGCATGCTGCATGAACATCCTGTCAGACGAGATGCCGGATTATCAGATTACCGTCAGCAACTCCCTGGCATGGATCATTACCCTGGCGTTTTCCTATGTATTTTATAAAAACTGGGTATTTGAGAGTAAGACTAATAACTGCCATGACCTGATCCGGGAGATGCTGAGCTTTACCGGCGCCCGTTTAATTACCGGCGTCATCGAGGTCTTCGGCCTTCCCCTTCTGGTATCCATGGGCATGGATTCCACCGTATTGGGCGTCAAGGGACTGGCTGCCAAGATCTGGATCACCCTGATCGTTACAGTCCTCAACTATGTGTTGAGCAAACGGTTTGTATTCCGGACACAGCTTGCGCCTTCCCGCAAGGCCGGCCAGCTTTCATAATTTCCGGCTTCATCCGGCTCGCGTGTTCGCAACCGCCCGCCGTTCATCATAGATTTCATACGATTCCTCCACAGGCTTACATGCCTGTGGATTTTTTATTGTAAAACCGCCGGGAGGAAGCTGTCAGCAAGTCCCGGCTTTTTCTGGTCCGGCAGCTGTTCTGTGCAATATAGTATGGCATTCCAACAATTCTACAATCAGCAGAATATCCTGCCGTTCCCCACGCAACGCAAGGGAAAACCTTGTATTATGTAACCTTTCCTCTATATCCTGTTTGCTATAATCGATAAAAGGAGGAGGAATACGTATGGACTATATCGCATTAGGCAGGCGGATCCGGCAGACAAGGCAGGAACACCATTACACGCAGATTCAGATTGCGGAGGAGCTTCATTTTTCAGAAAAACATCTTGGGAATATCGAGCGGGGACACGCCCGTCCCAGCCTGGAGCTTGTAGTATGCTTTGCCAATATGCTTCATGTCTCTACCGATTATCTGCTTCAGGACAGTTTAAGCGCAGACGATTCCGGCACTTGATTTTTTTCTGATTTAGGTGTATGATGGGTTTTGTATCGGAGTTCGTACCCGGTCGGGACATCAGTGGAGTTTCCTGCCGTGTGCGGCATCTGATCCGGAGACGTATCGAAGTGGTCATAACGAGCTCGACTCGAAATCGGGTTGTCGGATAATATCTGGCACGTGGGTTCGAATCCCACCGTCTCCGTTTTCGCAAACGGGCAGGAAGGAATATTGCCTTCCTGCCCGTTCTCTGCACAGGAACGCGAATGACCTATTCCTGCTTGCTTCCGGCAATTTTCCACTTATCCTCACATAGCCTCAAAAAATCCTCCGATGAAATCGCAGGAAAAGAGCCGATCACTCGACGCATTTACTTCCATATGACGGTTATAAAGCAGTCTGATACCAGCCAAATAAAAAAGCCCGCGGTCTTCCAGCTTACCGTAGAAGAAGCCACAGGCTTTACTTTCTCATTTAACAGTATTTCCCAGCACTTTGATCGTTCCCGCGACGCACAGCCACCGGCAGCCCGTCATGCTGTGATCAATTTGTGCCTGCCGGTCAGGCAATGGACAGATACGTGACATTCCGCCAGGTGCGGACGCCTTAATCCTTCTGCCCGATACTCTTTAACGCGTTTGTGATCTTGATCGGGTTGCCGTACCGCAGTGTACCCATGCGGTAGATCTTTGCCGCGAGCCAGCCCATGAAGAAAATGGAGGCGTAAAGGATTACCGCCGAGATCAGGATCTCCGGCATGGATACCTTTCCCATGGCGATCCGCACAAACATCGCGGAATATGAGCTCACCGGAAGGAAGGAGCAGACCTTCATCACGATTCCGTCCGGCTTGTTGAGCGTGAACAGCACAATGAAATACACCGCCATGATCACCATCTGCACCGTACCCGCCACCTTGTTGATATCCTCGGTCTTGGAGACCAGTGCGCCGACAGCGCCGTAAGCAAAGGCGTAGAACAAGAAACCGCCGATGCCGAATACCGCAAAGGTGACCAGCACCTCTGACGGAATGTGCAAAACAGCGTCCAGCTTATTTCCCCACGCCTCGCGGTTGATATGGTAGCCGATAAGCACAGCGGCCAGGATCGAACCGGTCTGCACTACAACCGCCAGCGCGCCCGCGAACACCTTGCCGAAGAGCAGGTATTTCGCGTCAACGCTGGTAACCAGCACCTCAATAGAGCGGTTGCTCTTCTCATTGGTCACGGCGGTCGCGATCATCACGCCGTACATGATGATCAGCATAAAGATCACGATCACCAGCGCGTAGCAGTACCAGAAATTCTCCGAAGCGTCCTTGCCGAGCACGATCAGCTCACCCTCGCAGGGTGCCTCATAATTTTCCATGAATTCCGCCTCATCCAGCCCGTGCTCCGCAAGGTAGGCCTGCTTGCGCAGCCCGGTCAGCACCGTCTCAAAGACCATCTGCGTATCGTCGTACATCTCGCTGTTTTCCACAAAATACACATAATGAAACGCGTCCTTCACATAAAAGCCCGCCTCGGCTTCCCCCGTTTCAACGGCCTCAGACACCGCCTTTTTATCGTCTTTCTTAACAAAAATCACATTCGGAAAGGCTTCGGCAAACATCTCCTCTGATACGATCAGCCCGCTCTCATCACAGTAGCAGAAAATCGAGCTCTCCCCCGCATCCTCCGTTTCCTCTCCATCATCCTCTCCCCCGAACAGACTTTCAGTCTCCACGCCGGTCATGGAGGACAGGTTCACTACCCTTGGCAGAAAGGAAGCCGCGAACAGGACCACCGCCATCAGGATCGTCGTGATCATGAAGGATTTGTTCTGTGTATAATTCTTCAGTTCAAAATCAATTACGGTAAATAGCCTACGCATGTTTTCCACCTCCTGCCTGCGCGTTTCCCTGCTCCTGCGCTGTCTCCTGCACCGCCTCCGCTTCCTCTTCGCCGACTCTCTCCACAAAGATGTCATTCAGGGAAGGCTTGTAGGTCTCAAAATGCTCAATCTCTATACCGGCGTCTGCCGCCCTGTCAGAGAGCGCCTTAAAAAACTGCATTCTCGTCACGCCCTCCGCAAGCTTTATGATCACATCTGTCCGGTTGGTTCCGGTGACAGCCACCTCTTTTCCGAAGTCAGCTGCAAGCCAGCCTGCCAGCCTGTCCAGATCCCCGTCCACAGGGCTTACCACAAGCTGGTTTTTGCCATACTCCCTCTTGATCTCCAGCAGATTGCCTGCTAAAATGACCTCGCCGTGATTGATGATCACAATGTCCCGGCAGAACTCCTCGACATAACTCATCTGATGGCTGGAGAAAATGACGATCTTGCCCACCTCGATCAGCTCATTTACGACATCCTTGAGAATCTGGGAATTCACCGGATCAAGCCCTGAAAACGGCTCGTCCAGAATGACGATCTCCGGATCGCATACCAGCGTCGAGGCAAGCTGCACCTTCTGCTGGTTGCCCTTCGAAAGCGTCTCCAGCTCCTTATACGCGTACTCGTCGACCTGAAGCCGCCTAAGCCATTTCATCGAATTCTCTGACGCCTTCTTTTTATCCACGCCCCTGAGCCTCGCGAGATAGACCATCTGGTCTAACACCTTCTTCTTGGGATACAGCCCCCGCTCCTCCGGCAGGTAGCCGATCATCACCTTTCTTGGATCAAATTTCTCCCCGTCCAGCAGCACCTCGCCGCCCGACGCGTGAAACACATCCATCAGGATCCGGATGGTCGTGGTCTTGCCCGCACCGTTTCTTCCCAAAAGACCCAGCGCCTTCCCGCTCTCAGCCTCAAAGGATATTCCCTTCAAAATCTCCTTGTCTCCGAAGCTTTTTCGTATGTTCCTCACTTCGAGTTTCATCTTATCACTCTCCTTCTTTCTGCCTTACGCAGAGCATAGAGCTGCCGGAGCACATGTTCCACGCCCCGGCAGCTCCTGGCATGCCATAGCCTTGCTAATGACAATTAGCCCTATTATAAAGGCATACCCAACTGATGTCAAGATGAAATTGCGCGCAGGAGGAGATGTTTACATCGGGCGGAGATTCACACGGTACCAATCCCCCACAGAATTTGTGAGACCAAACCTATTCATGCAAAATGTATTCCCTGTCCTCATCCATTATCATAAGCATATATCTCGCCAGTTCAGGATCAAACTGCGAGCCAGCGCATTTCTCTATCTCCGCGCGAACAACATCCTGGGGCAGATACTGCCTGTAGCTTCGGTTTGAGGTCATGGCATCATATGCATCCGCGATCGCAATGATCCTTGATTCAAGCGGTATGTGATCACCTGCGAGCCTGTCGGGATATCCCTTTCCGTCAAAGCGTTCATGGTGCCAGCGTGCGCCTATTGACAGATCAGGTCTGCTGGTTATTTTTGAGAGGATATTATAGCCTATCCCGGGATGCGTCTTTATGATATCATACTCCTCATCATTAAGACGCGAGGGCTTGTTTATGATCTCATTCGGAACGCCTATTTTTCCTATATCATGCAGAAGCCCCATGTAATAGATATTTTCACAGGCTTCCTCCGTCAAGCCCATCTTTTCGGCAATCATCCGCGAATATTTTGCGACACGAACGGAATGACCATTCGTATATTTATCCTTTGCATCTATGGTATTCGCAAGTGCTTCCATCACCTCGACAGACAGATTTTTCACTTCATCTTTGGCTTTTAAGGCAGCGGCAGTTGCCGTAATATTTTTAATAATAACACAGAAAGCCCATATAAACATAAAGGCTATGATGGATGAAAAAGAAAAAAGCAAAACGGATGCCTGATCATCCAGATAATTCGTCCAGAAAAACGAAAAAATGATAGCATCGAAACCTACGATAAACAGCATAGGCGGAATAATAAATATGTGCCTGTTTTTGTTATATGCGCTTTCTGCCACTGCCGACAATTCTTTAATAACAAGAAAATACAGGAGCACCATACCAATGATCACGATCATATTTACACAGATATTCATAATAGGATGTATGAGCGGATTATCAAAAATAATGACGTCATCACCAGCAGCATTCTCCAGCTGAAGCAGCACGCCAAACATAAGATAAACAAATAAAACCAGCGAGCGGTTCCTTACCCCCAGCCATCTGGCAATTTTCCCCGAAAATAAGACCATGAATAGCAGGTATACAATGGAAACCAGTACAGATTGTGGAAGAAGGAAACTCAAATGATTCATATAATCATCACTGCCAAACACGACATCCCAACTGATACTATAAAGTACCACCAAGACAGCCAGCATCGTCATAGGACTTGTCAAAAATAGCAGGATAAACAGGATTATCCTGCTTTTATCACCCTTCCAAAAACATTTTTTGATTGAAATAAAAAACATGATCATAAAGCATATTATGAACACATTATCTAAATCAGATGATATACGGTTCAATAGATCAACCATCCTTATTTTTCTCCTTGTTCTGCCGACGGCTTACTTTTTATGAATTTTACCACATCAGCCGCCGCCATTCAATATTATATATACTATTATTCGGATATCACCATAAAAAATAACGCCTGTCTACCGCTTGAACAATATTTCACAAGTTCTTCACGTTGACAGGCGTTTTTCTTGTCCGCTGTCAATTTCCGGCTAATGCTCTCTTAAGCTC
>CAMHJT010000021.1 GCA_946185495.1 uncultured Clostridiaceae bacterium
GGAAAGACAGAGGCACCGACGGGCGAGGAAGGAAAGACGGAGGCACCGACGGGCGAAGAGGGAAAGACAGAGGCACCGACAGGCGAGGAAGGAAAGACGGAGGCACCGACAGGCGAAGCGGACAAGACGGAAGCGCCCGCAACCGAGGCACCGAAGACGGAGGCGCCCGCAACCGAGGCACCGAAGACGGAAGCGCCTGCAACCGTAGCACCGACAACACAGGAGGCCGCTAAGAAGGCCAACCCGATGAAGGTATCGGTGAAGAATAAGACGTTAAAGCTTAAAAAGCTCAAGAAGAAAGCCCAGACAGTGAAGGCGATCACAGTCAAGAACGCCCAGGGCAAAGTAAGCTACAAGCTGACAGATGTACCGGATAAGGTTAAAAAGCTTGTGAAGATTAACTCTAAGGGCGTGATAACCTTTAAGAACTGGAAAAAGGCAAAGAAGGGAACCTATAGCATTGAGGTAGAAATCACGGCGAAGGGCAACTCAAAGTATGAATCTGTTACCGTTACAAAGCTTGTAAAAATAAAGGTGAAATAACGGGATTACGGCGGAGATTGGTGCAATCTCCGCTGTTTTCTTGAAAAAAAATACTGAATCTGCTATAGTTACAGCATGGAGGTGGATATAAGATGGAGGCTACAAATGAAATGAAAGAACAAAAGAAAAGAAAGCTGCGTGGGAAAAGAGCTGTATTGTGGAGCCTGCTGGTGGTCATAGGCATGCTCTGGCTGTATCCTGTCGGGGCAGATGCGGCGGCAAAGCTGGCAAAACCGCCTGTGCCGGCAGTTTATAACCCGGGAGAGGGGAGCGTGTATGTTGAGCTTGCGGCGAAGGATGTCGCAAACGCAGATGGTTTTGAGGTATATGTCAGCGACCGGAAGGACGGGGAATACGAGGCAGTGAGCAGCTGGAGCACATATGACTGGGAGGTTGCCGGGGATACGTGCACCTGTCAGATTTATGCGGAAAGGTACGCGCCGGGCGGGTATTATGTGAAGCTTCGGACATATCGCTATAATAAGAAGGGAAAAAGGAAATACAGCCCGTATTCGGATACAGCATCCTTTACGGTTACCTGGAGCCTCAAGGCGGTACCTGGGGGGGATGACCGGATCAGGCTGATCGCCGGCCCGGCAGAGGGCCCACTCGGCAGTCCGGTGGAGGGAAGGAGTCCAAGGGAATATGAGATATGCCGGGCTTCCTCGAAGGATGGAGATTATGCAGTGGTGGCGACCTATGACAGGTACGATTATCCCGGTGATGGAGACAATGTGTATGTGGACGGGGAGGCTGCGCTTGGAGAGATATATTATTATAAGGTTAGAGCCTTATTTTATGATGAGGACGAATATGACAATTACCAGTATTATGACGGTGACTGGGATGACTGGGAAGCAAGCCCCCGTGATCAGGTACCGGCAGGCGGGACATTGCAGACGGACGTAAACGGGCAACAGGCGGGCGGGACGCCGCAGACGGACGTAAACGGACAGTCGTCAGACGTGTCATCCGGGACAGACGCAAACGGCCAGCAGCCAAAACCGCAGCCTGATTATGTGCTGGAAACCAATGTGGCAGAGGGACATTCGGGACCTCTGTCTACGAAGAGCCTGAAATCAAAGGCGCTGAAGGGGAATCAGTTAAAACTCTCATGGAAATCCGTGGAGGAGGCGGAAGGGTATTATCTCTATGAGCTTTCGGGCGTGATGGGAACAAGGAAGAAGATCACGAAAGTATCCGGCGCGACCACCTCTTATACCTGGAAGAAGCGCAAGCATGCCGAAAAGTACCGGGTGGTTGTGGTGCCCTATCTTACGGTGAGAGGAAAGGAAGTACAGGGAGCTGACAGCGAGGTGTTCTCCGCTGTCATGAATTATTACACCAGTCCGTATGATGACAAGCTGACAAGGTTTTTTGGAAAGAATGCCTCCAAAAAATTTCAGGTATACCAGGAAAGAAAGAGCGAGGGCAAAGCCTATTACAAGACGCCTGCAAAGGCTGAAAGCCAGATGAAGACCATTTATATCAAGGTCTGGGATTTTGCCCGTGGAAAATCCGGAAAGAAGATTACCCGCACCTTCCCGCTGCGGGTACATAAAAAGGTAGCGCCGTCCCTGAAAAAAGCCTTTGAGGAGATCTACAAGGGCAAGGAGAAATTCCCAATCCATGATATCGGCGGGTATTCCTACAGGTGGGGACAGCACGGAGTCGGCCTTGCCATGGATATCAATGTCAATGAGAACGCGCATTTTACGAATGGCGTGGCAGATGTGGGTAGCTATTACAGGCCTGGAAAGGATCCCTATTCGATTCCGAGGGACGGGGAGCTTGCCCGTATTCTTGGAAAATATGGATTTTTGCAGTTGGAGGGAGATTATATGCATTTCTCTTATTTTGGAACCTGAAATCAGAAAAAAGTTTTAGCGGGCACAAAAAAACTCTTTTCTTATTCGAGTAAAACAGTTATAATAGATAAGGTTTATGTCAATTGTCCCGTGATCGATGCATAGGGACTGAGATCCCCGCAGCGGAAATACACGGCGGGCGTGATGCCTGGCAGCTTCCCGCATGCGGAAATCAAGAAGAAAGAGGTATGAAGATGTACAAGATTGTGAGCAAGGAAATACTCAACAGTGCAGTTGAGTTGATGGTAATCGAGGCTCCGTTTGTGGCGAACAAATGTGAGGCTGGTCAGTTTGTAATTGTCCGTGTGGACGAGGATGGTGAGAGAGTACCTCTTACAATTGCTGATTATGACCGTGAGAAGAAGACAGTGACGATCATTTATCAGGTAATAGGATATTCTACGGGACTGCTGTCCAAGAAGCAGGCAGGAGACTATGTGCAGGATTTTGTGGGTCCCCTCGGACAGCCGGCTCCCTTACATAAATGTGACCATGTGATCGGCGTGGCTGGAGGCGTGGGCGCTGCTCCGCTGTATCCACAGCTTCGCAAGCTGCATGAGATGGGCGTGAAGGTGGATGTGATCATTGGTGGACGTTCAGAGGAATTTGTTATCCTGAAGGAGAAGTTTGAGGCGTTCTGTGATCATGTATATGTGACGACAGACGATGGAAGCGCCGGAATCAAGGGCTTTGTCACAACGGTTCTTCAGGATCTGATCGACAAGGGCGAGAAGTTTGACGAGGTGATCGCGATCGGACCGCTGATCATGATGAAGAATGTGGTGAAGGTGACCAAGCCGCTTGAGATCCCAACTGCTGTCTCACTGAATCCGATCATGATTGACGGTACAGGAATGTGCGGAGGCTGCCGTGTGACGGTTGGAGGCCAGACCAGGTTTGCCTGCGTGGACGGACCTGATTTTGACGGATTTCTGGTGGATTTCGATGAGTGCATGAAGCGTCAGGGCATGTTCCGCGAGGAGGAGCATGAATGCAAGCTGAGAGCTGCACAGTAATAATGCTGACAGATTAGGAACGGTAAGGAGAAAAAATAGATGGAAAAAAATATGAGCATGACGAAGGTTGCAATGCCGGAGCAGGAGCCGGACGTCCGCAACAAAAACTTTTCTGAGGTTGCGCTTGGATATACGAAGGAAATGGCGATGGAGGAGGCCGCAAGATGCTTGAACTGCAAGCATAAACCGTGCATGACAGGATGTCCGGTCAATGTGCCGATTCCGGGATTTATTGAGAAGGTAGCAGCAGGAGATTTTGAGGCGGCGTATGAGATTATCACCAGCGAGAACGCGCTTCCCGCGATCTGCGGAAGGGTATGTCCGCAGGAGAACCAGTGCGAGGGCAAGTGTGTGCGCGGCATCAAGGGCGAGCCGGTTGCCATCGGCCGTCTGGAGCGATTTGTTGCGGATTATCATATGGCGAATGCGGTTTCCTCAGAGGTTCAGCCGCAGAAGAATGGAAAGCGCGTGGCGGTAGTGGGCTCCGGTCCCGCAGGCATTACCTGTGCCGGCGAGCTGGTGAAGAAGGGATATGAGGTGACGGTATTTGAGGCGTTGCATAAGGCCGGCGGCGTGCTGAGCTATGGTATTCCGGAATTCCGTCTTCCGAAGGATCTTGTTGCCAGGGAGATCGAGACAGTGGAGAAGCTGGGCGTGGATATCCAGACCAATGTGATCGTCGGGCGTTCCGTTACCATAGATGAGTTGATCGAGCAGGGATATAACGCTGTGTTTGTGGGATCCGGAGCCGGACTTCCGAGATTTTTGAATATTCCGGGCGAGAATCTGCTTGGCGTATATTCTGCCAATGAGTTTTTGACGCGCGTGAACCTGATGAAGGCCTATAAATTCCCTGAGACGCCGACTCCTGTAAAGGTTGGCAAAAAGGTTGCTGTAGTCGGTGCCGGAAATGTTGCTATGGACGCAGCCAGAACAGCGAAGCGGCTTGGCGCGGAGGAGGTTTATATCGTTTACAGGCGTTCCGAGGAGGAGCTTCCCGCGAGAGCGGAGGAGGTGCATCACGCGAAGGAGGAAGGCATCATCTTCAAGCTGCTCAATAATCCCTGTGAGATCCATGGCGAAGACGGATGGGTGAAGGGCATTGAGGTGGTTAAGCAGGAGCTTGGCGAGCCTGATGCGTCCGGCAGGCGTTCTCCGAAGCCGATTGAGGGATCTAATTATGTGATCGATGTGGATACGGTTGTCATCGCGATCGGCCAGAGTCCCAATCCGCTGATCCGTCAGACCACACCGGGGCTGGATACCCAGAAATGGGGAGGTATCATTGTGGACGAGGATACCATGAAGACCAGCAAGGAAGGCGTCTATGCAGGCGGAGATACAGTGACAGGCGCAGCTACGGTAATTCTTGCGATGGGCGCGGGCAAAAAGGCTGCAAAGGCGATTGATGAGTATCTTCAGGGTAAGACAGAGTAGGCGGTGGACAGCAGATGTATGGAAATGACAGCGTGATCGAGCAGGTGGTCAAGAGAGGAATCCCCAGGCCGGCATATTATGGGAAGATAGCGTTTTCCTTCCTTCTGGTGGGGATTGGCGATATATTGACGCTTGTGATGGGCAGGGTGGTTTCCGGACCGATTGTCTTTATTATCGGCGTTTATATGTTCCTGGCTGTCTGGGGCTATGGCACGATCGAGTATGAGTATATCTTTATCAATGGTGATGTGGAGATTGCCGGGATTTATAAGGCGAGCAAGCGAAGGGAGTTTTTCCATTTTGATTTTGATCATGTGATCATGATCGCGCCGGCTGATTCTCCGGAGCTTGGGAAGCAGAAGTACCAGCGGAGGAGTTCCTTCTGCTCTAAAAAGAGTGAGCTGAAGCAGTATGGCATTCTGGCCGAGATCAAGGACCGCAAGGAGCTGATCATCATTGAGCCGGATGAGAGGTCGTTGGCGCATATCAGAATGTATGCGAGAAATAAGTGTTATGATATGAAGTCGGCCGGCATCATTCCGGCAAAAGACTGAATAGTAGTTGTCATGTAACTACTCAGCCGGTCTGCGCATTCACTGCGCAGACCGTGTCAAAACAGTATATTTTGTCAGACAGCGGGAGAATGAGGATGCTTAAGCTTCACCCGTTGCGTAACTGTTCAGCACCTGCTGAGCAGTTAAGTTGTCATGTAAATTCCAGCCTGCAGGCTTTCTGCCGGCCGGAAATGGAAAAAACAAGGAAGGAGTAGAGACGGAAATGAGTAAAAAACCTGTGGTATTGATGGTATTGGATGGATATGGATTGAGCGACAGGAAGGATGGAAACGCGATCGCGATGGCCAGTACTCCTGTGATGGACAAGCTGATGGCGGAGTGTCCTTTTGTGCCGGGCAATGCTTCCGGGCTTGCGGTCGGACTGCCGGATGGGCAGATGGGCAACTCTGAGGTAGGACATATGAATATCGGCGCAGGCCGTATCATTTATCAGGACTTGACCTCGATCACCAAGGCGATTGAGGATGGCACATTTTTAAGAATGAGGAGCTTCTGGCAGCGATTAAAAACTGCAAGGAGCATGGCTCTGACCTGCATCTGTGGGGGCTGCTCTCAGACGGCGGAGTGCACAGCCACAATACGCATCTGTATGGCATTCTGGAATTATGCAAGAGGGAAGGCCTTGCCAATGTTTATGTGCACCCGTTCTTAGATGGCAGGGATACCCCGCCCGCTTCCGGTAAGGATTATGTGGCGGAGTTGGTGGAGAAGATGAAGGAGATCGGCGTTGGCAGGGTTGCAACGCTCTCCGGACGTTATTACGCGATGGACCGGGATAACCGCTGGGATCGCGTGGAGAAGGCGTATGCGGCCCTGGTTTATGGCGAGGGCGTAAAGGCAGAGGATCCGGTGCAGGCGATGGCGGATTCTTACGCGCAGGAGGTGACGGATGAGTTTGTGCTTCCGACTGTGATCATGGAGGGTGACAAGCCGGTTGCAACCGTAAAGGAAAATGATTCCGTTATTTTCTTTAACTTCCGTCCGGATCGCGCCAGAGAGATTACCAGGGCGTTCTGTGATGATGATTTCAAGGGATTTGAGAGAAGAAACGGCCGCATGCCGCTTTGCTATGTCTGCTTCAAGGACTATGACGAGAGCATTCCGAATAAGCGCGTAGCATTCAAGAAGCAGTCGATTGAGAATACATTTGGCGAATATCTCGCGAAGCTTGGCAAGAAGCAGCTTCGCCTTGCGGAGACGGAGAAGTACGCGCACGTTACCTTCTTCTTTAACGGCGGTGTGGAGGAGCCCAATAAGGATGAGGACAGAACTCTTGTGAAGTCCCCGAAGGTGGCTACCTATGATCTGCAGCCGGAGATGAGCGCGCCGGAGGTTGGAGAGAAGCTGGACGCGGCGATCACAAGCGGCGTTTACGATGTGATCATCATCAATTTTGCCAATCCGGACATGGTTGGGCATACCGGCGTGATCGAGGCTGCTGTCAAGGCGGTCGAGCGGATTGATGCCTGTGTCGGCTCCGCTGTGGAGGCTGTGAAGAAGGTTGGCGGCGTGATGTTCATCTGTGCTGACCATGGCAACGCGGAGAAGATGATCGATTATGAGACGGGCGAGCCGCACACCGCGCATACGACCAATCCGGTTCCGTTTATCCTGGTGAACTATGACAAGCCTGTCAAACTGCGGGAGGGCGGATGCCTGGCAGATATCGTTCCGACGCTTTTGGAGATCATGGAGGTTCCGCAGCCTGCGGAGATGAGCGGGAAGAGCCTGCTGGTGGCAGAATAGAAGATTTTGAAGATCAGAGATAAGTTCAGCCCTGCTGCGGGCGGTTTGAAACCGTCCGTAGCAGGGCTGTTTTTATTAGCGGAAGCTCTTGATCCAGGTGATCAGGGAATCGTGGTGCGTATTGTTGTAGACATCCCTTCTCATCTGGTCTGTGACATAGCCGTTCTTCTCCATGATGGCGAGGATGGCCTCCTGCAGTCCAGCGATGACACCTTCCTGATACCGCGGGTCTTTGTCGGCTTCGCCGGTGGAAGAAGGCGCGGCGGAGGCTGTGTTTGCGGCAGCGGCACCCGTGGGGGTCGTGTCGTTGCCTCCAGCAGGGGAAACGGCCTGTCCTGCAGACTTTCCGGCGTCTGGTGCCTGTGCTTCCGGAAGAGTCTCATTTCCGTCCAGAACGGTCTCATAGGTTTCGCTTCCCTTTGCCTCATCTGTGGCAGGAACCCAGATATCGCCGGAATTTCCTTTGATGGTGACGCAGATGCTGCCATTGTTGACTGCAACCTTCTGTCCGGACAGGGCGCCGATATAGGTCGCGCAGTTGCCTGCCGGCAGTGTCATGGTGGAATCGTTGTCGTCATTGTTGACGGTGACGATCACGCTCTGGCCGTCACAGTTTCTGGAAAAGGCGTACTGGCGGTTGGTAAGCTGAAGCTCCTGGTAATCTCCGTAGGAGAGCGCCCTGGTCTGCTGCCGTACCTTTCCAAGAGCTGCGATCAGCTTCGTGTACAGGTTGTTATGAACGGCATCCTGATACTGCGTAAGATCAAGGCAGGGGCGCAGGGAGGCGTCGGAATGGCGCTCCTTTCTGCCGTCGATGCCGAACTCGGAGCCGTAGTACAGGGAGGGAAGCCCCGGCAGGGTGTAGAGCAGGATGTGGACAGGGACGAAATGCGCCTTGTTGTTCAGTTTCGTATGGATCCGCTCCACGTCATGGTTGTCCACAAAATTGTAGAGCTTAAAGCCCCCCGGCTGATTCTGCCCCATGCCATAGAGGCGCTTTACGGTATGGGCGATCTCAAAGTAATTATGGTCGTTATGTCCCGAATAGAGCGCCTTGTGGAGCTGGTAATTGGTGACGGAGTGCAGCGTGCCCTCATTCACCCAGCGGGAATAGTCGCCGTGGATCACCTCGCCCATCAGCCAGAATTCCGGCTTGACCTCGTTCGCAACCCAGCGCAGCGTCTTCATGAAGTCAAAATCCAGCACGTCTGCCGCGTCCAGGCGAATCCCGTCAATGTCGAACTCAGAAACCCAGAACCGCACCACATCACAGATGTAATCCCGTACAGCCGGATTGCGCTGGTTTAATTTTACCAGAAGGTTATAGCCGCCCCAGTTGTCATAGCAGAAGCCGTCGTTATATTCATTGTTGCCCCAGAAATTCACGTTGCAGTACCAGTCCTTGTAGGGAGAGGACTCGCGCTTCTCCTTTAAGTCGCGAAATGCGAAGAAGTCCCGCCCGGTGTGGTTGAATACGCCGTCAAAGATGACACGGATCCCCTCCTCGTGGCATTTCCTGACAAACTGTTTCAGGTCTTCATTGTCTCCCAGACGGCTGTCCAGCTTCTTATAATCGGTGGTCTCATACCCGTGCCCCACGGATTCGAAGAGCGGTCCGATATAGATCGCGTTGCAGCCGATATGTTTGATATGGCTGATCCATGGGATGAGCTGGTTTAACCGGTGTTCCGGTTCCCCGTAGGAGTTTTTCTCCGGAGCACCGCAAAGCCCCAATGGATAAATGTGATAAAAAATTGCCTCGTCGTACCAAGCCATATAAATAGTTCCTCCTTTTTGTGCTTTTGTAGTCTTATTATATCATTTTTGAATGGAGTTTACAATCCGTGATGAGGCTGAAGAAAAATAGTCAGGTATGGTTTGCTAAATGATACCTGGATTATATTTTTTGAATTTTGGCTTTACAATTTGCTGCAAGCCCTATATAATAAGAAATAGTGTGCTTTGGCAGCGATGAAAGGGAATGGTTTCGCTGCCAGCATCATGTCATTGCGAATGAAGGTTTAGATAGGAGTGTAAGAAGTGAAGAACACAGTAGAGATCAGATGGCATGGCCGGGGCGGCCAGGGTGCCAAGTCTGCCGCTCTGATGCTGGCAGACGCCGCTTTTATGACTGGAAAATACGTACAGGGATTTCCGGAGTACGGGCCGGAGCGCATGGGCGCACCGATTACCGCGTACAACCGCATCAGCGAGGATGTGATCCGTGTGCATTCCAACATCTACGAGCCGGATTATGTGGTGGTTGTAGATGAGACACTGTTAGAGAGCGTTGACGTGACGGCAGGACTGAAGGCTGAGGGTGCCATCGTCATTAATACCACGAGGACGCCGGAGGAGGTCAGGCCGCTGCTTAAGGGATATGCGGGCGGCGTATACACGATTGACGCGAGGGAGATTTCCGAGAAATGCCTTGGAAAATACTTCCCCAATTCGCCGATGCTCGCGGCAATCGCGGCCATCAGCAAGGTGATGACGAAGGAGGATTTCTTCCGTGAGATGGAGGGATCCTACCGGCATAAATTTGCCAAGAAGCCGGAGGTTGTGGAAGGCAACCTGAAGGCGCTTCGCATGGCGTATGAGGAGGTGGAGTAAATGGCTACAGATATCACAAAAATAACGGAAAAGAGCAACTGGCAGGATCTGACGGTAGGTAACCAGATTTACGCTTCCGGCACCTCCAGAATGTTCAAGACAGGAGAGTGGAGAACACAGTCGCCGGTATTTCACAGTGAGAAGTGCAAGCAGTGCCTGTTGTGTGTGCCGGTCTGCCCGGACAGCTCCATTCCGGTGAAGGATTGTAAGAGACAGGATTTTGACTATGACCACTGCAAGGGCTGCGGGATCTGCGCGGAGGTATGTCCGTTTGAAGCGATTTCAATGAAGGAGGGACAGTAATCATGGCAGTTAGAGAACGTTTATCCGGCAATGAGGCAATTTCCTACGCGATCAAGCAGGTGAATCCGGACGTCATGCCGGCGTTTCCGATCACTCCGTCTACGGAGATTCCACAGTATGTGGCTAATTATATCGCCAACGGGGAGATGGATACAGAATTTATCCCGGTAGAGAGCGAGCACAGCTCCATGAGCGCGACCATCGGAGCTTCCGCGGCAGGCGCAAGGGCACTGACCGCGACATCCTCCTGCGGTATGGCGCTGATGTGGGAGGAGCTCTATGTGGCTGCGTCAAACAGGCTTCCGCTGGCGCTCTGCCTGGTGAACCGGGCCCTTTCCGGTCCGATCAATATCAACTGCGACCATTCTGACTCCATGGGCGCGAGGGATACAGGCTTTATCCAGATCTATGCGGAGAATAATCAGGAGGTTTATGATAATTTCGTGCAGGCCTACCGGATTTCTGAGCACAAAGATGTCAGGCTTCCCATCATGATCTGCCAGGACGGCTTTATCACGAGCCATGCAGTGGAGAACATTGAGCTGTTAGAGGACGAGAAGGTGAAAGGCTTTGTGGGCGAGTATGAGCCGGAGAATTATCTGCTGAATCCGGAGCAGCCCATGGCGCTCGGACCGTATGCGGTGTCCAATTACTATATGGAGACCAAGATGGCGCAGAATACCGCGATGAAGAACGCGAAACAGGTGATCCTGGATGTGGGAAAGGAATACGGCGAGCTCTCCGGAAGAAGCTACGGCTTCTTTGAGGCGTACCGCCTGGAGGACGCGGATTACGCGTTTGTGATCATAGGCTCGGCGGCGGGAACCACCAAGGATGCGGTGGACCAGTTAAGGGAAGAGGGCGTAAAGGCTGGCATTTTAAAGCTTCGCGTCTTTCGTCCGTTCCCGGATGAGGAGATCGCTGGTGCGCTTAAAAACTGCAAGGTGGTTGCGATCATGGACAGAAGCGAGAGCTTCCGCGGAAAAGGCGGTCCGCTGGGCGCTGAGGTGAAGGCGGCGCTCTATGACCATGCGGCAAATGTCCGCGCGTTTAATCTGATCTACGGACTTGGCGGCAGGGACTTTACAGTGGAAGAGGCAAAGCAGATCTATCGGGATCTGGAGGCGTATGACCGGGACGGTAAGGCGTTTGAGGAATACCGTTATGTAGGACTGAGAGGCTAAAGAAGGGGGCACAGGGAAATGAGTTATAATTTTAAGGAAGAAATGAACAAACCGGAACGTCTGGCTCCCGGACACAGGATGTGCGCAGGCTGTGGAGGCACAATCGCGGTACGGGCGGTGCTCCGCGCGCTGCATGAGGGAGATAAGGCTGTAATCGGCAACGCGACGGGCTGCCTGGAGGTTTCTACCTTCATGTATCCATTTACGGCGTATGAGGACAGCTATATCCACAACGCGTTTGAAAATGCCGGAGCTACCATGGGCGGTGTGGAGACGGCTTACCATGTTCTGAGAAAGAAGGGGAAGCTGAACGAGACATACAAGTTTATCACCTTCGGCGGTGACGGCGGAACCTATGACATCGGCCTGCAGTCGCTGTCCGGTGCGATGGAGAGAAACCATGATTTTGTGTATGTCTGCTATGACAATGGCGCCTATATGAATACGGGAATCCAGCGCTCATCCGCTACGCCGATGTATGCGGATACCACGACCACCCCGGTGGGAAGCGAGTCCAACGGAAAGATGCAGAACCGCAAGGATCTGGCTTCGATCATCGCGGCGCATGACGTGCCCTATGTGGGCCAGTCCACGCTGCTTGGTAATTTCAAGGATATCCATACCAAAGCGGAGAAGGCAATTTATACGGAGGGTGCCTGTTTCCTGAATATCATGGCGCCCTGTCCGAGGGGCTGGAGATATCCCACACAGGATATCATGAAGATCTGCAAGCTGGGCGTGGAGACCTGCTACTGGCCGCTGTTTGAGGTGGATCACGGCAAGTGGATCTTAAACTATGAGCCGAAGAAGAAGCTCCCGATCGAGGATTTCCTCCGCCCGCAGGGCAGGTTCAAGCACCTGTTCAAGAAGGGCAATGAGGACCTGCTTGTGCAGTTCCAGCAGGAAGTGGACAGAAGATGGGAGGAGCTCCAGTTTAGATGCTCCAGATATTAAGGATGGGAGAACCGCGAGTCGTATTCTGGTATCTGCAGCAGGAGGCGTGCGGCTTGAGTGCAAATCACAGCGAGGCGGGATTGATAGAGGAGGCAGGGATATGAGGGCAGTATATCTTGAGGCGGATGCGGTGAGCCGCCAGGATCTGGATTTTTCACCGATCACGTCGGTGGTGGATACGACGATTTATGGAAATACAACGGAAATCGATAAGCTGGAACATATCGGAGACAGCGAGATTGTATTCGCGAACAAGATCCTGTTTGACGAGGAGACGTTTCAGCACTGTCCCGGCCTCCGGTATATCGGAGTCTGTGCCACAGGTTACAATGTCATCGATTTAGAGGCGGCGCGCCGGCATGGCGTGACGGTGACGAATGTGCCGGCTTACAGTACGGAATCTGTCGCGCAGCTGGCATGGGGGCTGATCCTTGATAACGCCAGCAGGATCAGCGAGCATGACCGGAGCGTGCATGCGGGTGACTGGATCAGGAGCAGGAGCTTCTGTTACTGGCTGAGCCCGGTGGTGGAGCTTGCGGGTAAGACCATCGGGATTGTCGGATACGGCAATATCGGAAGGCGGGTTGCTGAGATTGCGAGAGCCTTTCACATGGAGGTGCTCGTGCATACGGCGCACCCGGAAAAATACGAGAAAGCAGCAGTGGACGGCATACGGTTTACAGGGCTAGAGGAGCTGCTTGCGGCTTCGGACGTCATTACCCTGCATTGCCCGCTCACTCCGGAGACCGAGGGACTGGTCTGTTCGGAGACGATCGCGAAGATGAAGGACGGCGTGATTCTGGTCAATGTATCGAGGGGCGGCCTGGTGAAGGAGGCGGATCTTGCCGGAGCCCTCCGCAGCGGGAAGATAGCCGCTGCGGCGGCGGACGTGGTGTCATGTGAGCCGATGAAGGCGGAGAATCCCCTGCTGGAAGCGCCGAATATGATCCTTACGCCACATATCGCATGGGCCAGCCTGGAGGCCAGGAAAAGGCTGATCGGGGTGGTGGCCTCGAATCTGCAGGCGTGGCTTAACGGGAAGCCGGTCAATGTGTGCTAGTGTGACGTCTCCCGATAGATGTATCAGTTACTAATACAGTATTGCAAATCTCCATATGTGCGGGCTGTACGGCCGGTGATTCGGTCCGGTTCCGCACGTATGGAGGTTTTTTTATGGAGTTCGTTCATCAGAAAAAACAGGCGGCAGGAGAGGGAAGGCGTCATATCAGGCTGCGCAGGTCCTCATAAAATGAGGGATAGGAGATGGCCGTGCAGTCCCTGTCGGAAATGACAGTCTCGCCATCCGCCAGGCCGGCTGCAATCGTGAAGCTCATGGCGATGCGGTGATCCCTGGCGGAATCGATGGACGCACCGTGGAGGGGGCTTCCCCCATGGATGATCATTCCGTCTTCGGTTGCCGTGATGTCGGCTCCCATGGCGGAGAGATTTTTTACCATGAGGTCGATGCGGTTGGACTCCTTTACCTTCAGCTCCTGCGCGTCCCTGATGACAGTAGTGCCGTCTGCAAGGGCGGCCATGACCGCGATGATCGGTATCTCGTCGATCAGTCTGGGTATCAGGGAACCTTCAATGGTGCAGCCATGGAGGCTGCTAGTGCGGACGGTGAGGTCAGCCACCGGCTCGCCGGTTTCCTCATGGAGATTGTCAAGCTGAAGGTCAGCGCCCATCTGCCTGCAGACGGTCAGGAAACCGTCCCGTGTCGGATTGATGCCGACATTTTTTACCGTGATCTCCGAGCCGGGCGCAAGCAGGCCGGCAGCCAAAAAGTAGGCTGCGGAGGAGATGTCTCCGGGAACCAGAATGCGCTGTCCTGTCAGTTTTGACGCAGGGTGCACTGTGACAGTGGTGTGTTCGGTATGCAGCGAAGCGCCAAAGGCGCGCAGCATGAGTTCCGTATGGTTGCGGGAAAGCGCCGGTTCCGTCACCGTGGTAGGCCCGTCCGCATAGAGCCCGGCCAGCAGGATCGCGGATTTCACCTGTGCCGAAGCCACAGGTGAGTCATAGCGGATACCGCGGAGGGAGCCGCCGCTGATCGTGAAGGGCGCGCATTGCTCTTTCCCCAGGCAGGAAAAGGAAGCGCCCATTTGGGAGAGCGGCTCCATGATCCGTTTCATGGGTCGTCTGCGGATGGAATCATCTCCGTCCAGCGTGCAGGAAAAAGGCTGTGCGGCGAGAATCCCTGACATGAGCCGGGTGGTGGTGCCGCTGTTGCCGACATCCAGAACGCCGTCAGGCCCGGCAAGGCCGTGCAGTCCTTTTCCATGTATAACGACTTTTTGCTGCTTTACCTGATTTTCTATTTCAATTCCCATTTTCTGAAAGCAGGCGATGGAGGACAGGCAGTCTGCGCCCTCCAGAAATCCTGTCACCTCAGTGGTTCCATCTGCGATGGATCCAAGCATGATGCTTCTGTGGGAGATGGATTTATCTCCCGGAACGGTCAGTTCCCCATGTAAATGTGTAAGTTTGGTCATATAGTCCTCCTCTATGCTAAACGTTTATCTGTCATACACCTGATAATCTTTGCCTCTCAAAAGAGCCGATGCGCGGACAGCGCTCTCGTTGTCATAAAAACACAGGCGCAGCACCCCTTCGTCATCCTCGCGGTTATGGGTGATGCCGACGTTTTTCAGGTTGATGCCTTCCGCGCCGAGCAGGGATACCGCCTGCGCCAGGGCACCCGGCTCATCCGGAATATCGACATATACTTCATAATTCATGTGGATCACGCCGGTGGGATGATCGGGAACAGAATTCCGGTAGGAGCGGGCAGAGTCGAAAAAGTCGTAGATATCCCTGGCGTTGCCCTCTTTGATCGAGGCTGTCATCTGCTCCAGCATTTGTATGAAGCTGTAAAGTCCTTTTGATACCTGCTCCGGATTGCTCAGCAGGATATGCTCCCAGACCACAGGGTTTGAGGAGGCGATCCTGGTGATATCCTTAAAGCCTCCGGCCGCGAGCTGTTTCAGCATACCCTGCGGATCCTCCTGACCGGCGGCAAGGTTTACAAGAGCTGCCGCGATCACATGGGGGATATGGCTGATGTAGGCGGTGATCTCGTCGTGCCTTTCCGGGCTTACGACAATGGGGATCGCGCCCAGATCCTCCAAAAAGGTGCGGAACTCCTGAATCTTCTGTTCCGGGACCTCATCCGGCGGCGTGAGAAAATAGTAGGCGTTTTCAATCAGGCGGTCGGTTGCGGCTTCATATCCACTCCGCTCGGAGCCGACCATGGGGTGCCCGCCGATAAAGCAGTGCTGCAGGCTGTTTTCCTGAATGGCTTTGCAGATGTCACTTTTGACGCTTCCCGCGTCTGTCAGAATGCAGGAATCGCTGATGCACTCCTTTAATACAGGTAAGTATTCTATATTATAATGAACCGGCGCACACAAAAAAATGTAATCGCAGCCGCCCAGCTCCCTCAATGAGGAAGCGTGGGAAGAAAGTGTGCCGTCTTCTTCTGCCAGCTTCAGGGTCTCAGGCTCCACATCGTAGCCGATGATGGTTGTCTCCGGAAAAACCCGGCGGATGCATCTGGCGATGGAGCCGCCGATCAGCCCGAGTCCGACAATTCCTATACAATATGATCTCTGGTTCATTCCTTCCTCCTCTAAAAACATTAGTTTTATCTGTCATCATCCGGTCGGATGCCGATACCGTATGTCCTGCCCAAAGCACGGGAGGAAATGGAATCTGGCTCCACTATACGCGGTATTCAGCCGCTTTTCCGTTCTGTCATTCTGGTACCGGTCCATCCGGATCTATACGGCCTGTCTTAAGCAGGGTGATCTCTTCGTCTGTCAACACCCTGTACTGGCCGGGCTTTAGCGAGTCCGGCAGGCGCAAGGGTCCGAAGGAGATTCTTTTCAGATAGATGACCTCCTTGCCGACAGCCTGAAACATTCGCTTTACCTGATGAAACTTGCCTTCCTGAATGGTTACATTTATATAAGAACGGCTGCCCTCGGTATTCAGGATTGTCAGGCGGGCGGGCATGGCAGTCATGAGATCCTCCGCACCAATGTGAAGTCCCTCTGCAAAGGCCGCGACATCCGCTTCTGTGACGATCCCTTCCGTAATGGCATAGTAGGTTTTGTCCACATGGTGCTTTGGGGAGAGCAGATGGTGGGCAAGCGCGCCGTCGTTGGTGATCAGGAGCAGTCCCTCGGTATCCTTGTCCAGCCTCCCAACAGGAAACAGACCTGTTCTCCGGCTGTCGATATAAGACAACACAGTCGGGGAGACGGGATCTGTCACAGCGCTGACACAACCCGCCGGTTTGTTCAGCAGGTAGTATTCAAAGTCTGAAAGACATACAACTTCTCCCCGGCAGACCACCTCATCTGTTCCGGAATCTACCTTCTGCTCCGGTCTTCGGATTGGCACGCCGTTGACGATAACCTCTCCCTTGCGAATGCAGGCCTTTACCTGGGTGCGTGTTCCGAGGCCTGCTTCGGCCAGGTACTTATCTAGACGATATTGGGACATAGTAAAGCCTCCTTTTTGTTGTATACCGGACGGTTCCCAGCGTTTGCAAACAGCCCGCCGTTGTAAATAAACTATCCTTCGGGAGCCGGTGTATTGGCTAAAGGGTGAACGGTTACGTAGCGTTGGCCCGGCATCAGGTATATTCTTGTCAAATTTGACTGTTTCAAAGTAAAAAAATATGGATGATTACAAGAATAATTCCGGCCTGTTTTTTATTTTTCAGTGAACATTTGTTGATTTGTACAAAAAACAGGTATATTTTAACATATTATAGTAAAAAATGATAGTGGAAAGCTAAAAAAAGAAAGATTGTTACAAAAAAGAATGCTTGACAATCAGATTGTTAAATGTTATATTACGACATGTAACAAGTTTGTAACAAATTGGTACGGAATTGATGATGAACCTTGTAACACTTTGGTTTTGGGGTTCCGTATGGAGGTTAGAAAAATGAGACATAGCAGAAGAGCTGTAATGACTGAGCATTATAAGTTATATTTGAAAAAGAATATTTTCAACGGAAGATATTTTGTCAGGAATGTACAGATAGGAATCTGCACTGCTGCAGTTGGCCTGTTGGTCGCAGGAGCAGCAGGTGTTGCGACACTTGGCAATGCGTCTGGAGCTACTGAGGCGAGGAACACCGTAAAGGAAGCGCTTTTCGGTACAGCTGAGGACACAGAGAGTACGGAGGCTGTGATGGCAGCGGAGAATACTCTGGTGGAGACGGTAATGGTTCAGGCAGATACAGCAGAGCTTGTTACAGAGGAACAGACGGAAGCGGAGCAGGACGTTATTCTGGCGGTGCGTGAGACTCCGGTCCAGGAGACGACAGAAGAGAAGAGTGAGTTTGACGGCAAGTGTATTGCCAATGTGGAGGAGACACTGAATATCCGCAAGGAGCCCAGCACAGACGCTGAGTTTGTGGGCAGCATGAGCAACGGCGCGATCGCGCTGGTAGAAGGAACAGAGGGCGAGTGGACAAAGATTAAGTCCGGCGAGGTTGAGGGATATGTCCTGACCGAGTATATCCTTACAGGCGAGAACGCAGAGGAGCTTGCCGAGGAGCATGTGACACTGGTAGGTACAGTTCTGGAGGATGGCGTGAATGTCCGTATGGAACAGTCTACGGACTCGGATATTCTTACAGTTTTGGATAAGGATGCTAAGATCTCTGTTCTTGGATGCGCCGCGAAAGAGGATGCACAGGATGGGGAGAACAATGATGAGCAGCCTTCAGAGGAGGCTCCGGCTGAGGAGGAATCCACAGAGGAGGAGAACACTGAGCAGGTTTCAGAGCAGGACGGAGAACAGGCTGATACAGAGGCTGTTGAGACGGTTACGGAGCAGACGGAGGAAGCGGGTGCTGATACGGAAGCCGCTGAGGCTGAGAAGGCTTCTGACGCTGAGGTTTTGGAGGCGTCCACAGAGAAGCTGCCTTCTATTACAGGGGCTGTTGAGGAGATTACAGCGGAAGCAGAGCAGAAGGCAGAGGATACCGAGACGGAGAAAGAGACAGAGAACCAGGCAGAGGCAGCTGCACAGGATATTACATGGCTTCCGGTTATGCTGGAGGATGGCCAGGTTGGCTATGTGTCTGCTGAGCTTGTAGATGTAGACAGGTTATATGAGCTTGCGGTTTCAGCAGAGGAGCTGGAGCGTAAGGCAAGGGAAGAGGAAGAGGCGAGAAGGGCCGCAGAAGAGGAGGCAGCCCGTCAGGCACAGGAGGCAGCCCGTCAGGCTCAGGAGGCAGCGGCAAGCAGCTATGAGAGCAATTCTTATGACGGCGGTTCGTCTGACAGCGGTTCAAGCAGCAGCTCCTACAGCGGAGAGACCGTGACGCCGGTTACGGCATCCTCTTCAGGAGAATGCCTTGGAACCTTTACACTGACTGCGTACTGCGGATGCTCCAAATGCAGCGGCGGCCATAACCTGACCGCGACAGGTACGACACCGGCAGAGGGAAGAACCATTGCGGCGGATCCGAGTGTCCTGCCCTATGGTACACAGGTAGTCATTGACGGAGTGGTTTATACTGTCGAGGATTGTGGAAGCGGTGTCTGCGGGAATCATATCGATATCTTTTGCGCGACACATGACAGCGCGCTGGCATTTGGAAGAAGAACCGCGAAGGTTTATAAATACTGATCTGGATGAGATGGAAAGCAAAAGGGCTGAACAGTGAATTGTTCAGTCCTTTTTCGTATCCTGACCCTGCAGAATTGAGATAAAGTTCACAAAAAACAAGTTGATTGGACATAAAATAAATTGTATACTGAAATGCAGGACAAAGAGGAAAAATGAAAACGACAGGAAGGAAATGTAAGAAAATGACAGGACAGAGTATTTACGGTTCCTACCGTGAGGAGATGGAACAATGCATAGATGAGATGGAGCGCCATATCAGCGCGCTGCGGGAGGAGCTGAAAAAACAGAGGGGAATGGATCCGGTAGAGCATTTTCTGTCAAGGATCAAATCAGAGGAGAGCATATTGGAAAAATGCGACAGGAAGGGGCTTCCCCGCACTACGGAGAGCGTGCTGTTTCAGATCCATGACGCCATCGGCATCCGGATCATTTTAAGCTTTATCAGCGATGTCTACCTGATCAGGGACGACCTTGCGGGAATGCCGGAATATGAGATCGTGGAGGAGAAGGATTACATCAGAAACGCGAAGCCGAATGGCTACCGCAGCTATCATATGATCTTAAAGACAAGACAGGGATTTTTTATGGAGGTGCAGCTTCGCACGATCTCGATGGATACATGGGCCGCACTTGAACACCATCTGAAGTATAAGAGAAAAATCGGAAAAAACGAGCAGCTCATCGTGAGCGAGCTGAAAAGGTGCGCCGACGAGCTGGCCTCTACGGACATTTCCATGCAGACGATCCGGGACATGATATTTGAGGAATGAGGATGGCTGTGGCGCGCGTGTGCCGCACAGGCTGTGTTTGAACCCTAATAAAAATGCGTGCAGGTTGTGCCTGAACAGTAATAAAATGCGCGCGGCTGGTGAATCGGGACGAGCATGGCTCATTGACGCCATCAGGCAGTCGCGTCAGATTATTTATAGAAGAATGGAGACAGGGGCAGATGAAATTATTATTAGCAGAGGATACAAAGGACCTGAACAGGGCGGTGACCATGATGCTGGAGCATGAGGGATATGAGGTGGAACCGGTCTATGACGGTGCCGAGGCTATGGAGCATATTGAAAAGAGCAGCTATGACGGGATCATTCTGGATATCATGATGCCGAAAAAGGACGGCATGGAGGTGCTCCGGGAGCTCAGAAGCCGCCACATTCTGACACCGGTGCTGATGCTGACGGCGAAAACCGAGATTGACGACAGGGTAGCCGGGTTGGATGCGGGCGCGGATGACTACCTGTCCAAACCGTTTTCCATGAAGGAGCTGATGGCGAGAGTGCGTTCGATGATCCGCAGAAGCGCGGGATTTGGGGAGCAGACCCTGCGTTACGAGGATATCTTCCTGGATGCGGAGAAATTCGCTCTTACAGCAGGAAATTCCGTGCGGCTGTCTATCAAGGAATTTGAGCTGATGCAGATGCTGATCGCGAATACGGACCGGGAGCTTTCTACGGAATATCTGCTTGAGCATGTGTGGAACGGGGAGACTGAGGCGCAGGAGGATACGGTATGGCTCTATATCTCCTATCTGAGGGGGAAGCTTAAGTCGGTGGGAACCTCCGTGCAGATCACAGGCGCGAAGGGCGGCGCGTTCCAGCTTGTCTCCGGATCGGAGAAGAGCGGAGGTGACCAATGAACGCGAGGAGAATCCGAATTCTCAGGTTTAAATTTATCCTGATCTCGATGTTTTCCCTGATGATCACGATGCTGGTAATCAGCGTGGGGATCAATGTGGCAAATTTCCGGACCTCCGTCAGCCTGGTCAGGCAGGTGCTTCAGCATATCGTTGAAAATGACGGGGAACTGTCCAGGCATGGAACGTCGGTCAAGGTTCAGCTTGGCAGCATATCGGATGTTTTCAGCCCGCGGTACAAGCAATATCAGTATTATTCCTGCGTGTACGGAGAGGACCATGAGGTTCTTCAGGTGATGAACCATTTTGTGGGACAGGGAGATGAGGAGCATCTGCAGGAGATGGCTGACAGGATTTCTGAAAGCATCGTTCCGTTTGGCAGATATGATTATTATTTTTATCAGATCGGAGAAAATTCAGACGGGAATGTGCTGGTGGTATTTCTGGACGGAACAATGGAGATCGCCGCGGCGGCCAGGCTGTTTTACTGGACGCTGCTGATCTGCGGCGTGGGAATGGTGGTGACGCTGATCCTTGTGGGGATTTTTTCTCAGAGAATGATCCAGCCGGAGATTGAGAACAGCATGCGGCAGAAGCAGTTTATCACCAATGCCAGCCATGAGCTGAAGACTCCGCTGTCCGTGATCCGGGCAAATGTAGAGCTGATGGAGATCATGGGCGGGGAGACGGAGCTTTCACAGTCCACGTTAAAGCAGGTGGACCGCATGAACGGGCTGCTCCAGAATCTGGTCATGATCGCGAAATCTGAGGAGCGGGAGGATCACAGCGAGCTGATGGAGGTGGATGTGTCCGCACTGGTGAAGGAGTCGGTGCAGTCCTTTCAGGCTGCCGCTACCCAGGAGGACCTCACGCTGGAAACCCGCATAGAAGAAAACATCAAACGGAAAATGGATGGAAGCCGCATCCGTACCTTAACGACGATCCTTGTGGACAACGCGATCAAGTACTGCGACAAGGACGGCAGGATTACCGTCAGCCTGGTTCCTATACGGCGGGGAAAGGGGTTCCAGCTTACGGTATCCAATACCTACGCGGAAGGGAAGGGACTCGATTGTTCCCGTTTCTTTGACCGTTTTTACAGGCAGGACAGCTCGCGCAATATTGACAAGGGGGGATACGGCATCGGCCTGTCCATCGCCGAGGGCGTCTGCCGCCAGAGCGGGGGTGTGATCAAGGCGGAATGGAAGGACGGAGAAATCTCGTTTGTATGTCGGTTTAGTTAAATATTGAAAACGGTACGGAAATGTAGTAAAATGGAAATAGTGGTATCTGTTCAGCAGGCACTGAACAGACACGCGGCGGGTGAAGCTTAAGCATCCCGATTTACCTGCGGCACCGTTTCGTACATTGTTTTGGCACGGCTTGCGCAGAAAATGTGCAGACATGCCAAGTAGTTACAAAACATATTCTGCGCTGTAAGGTGCAGCCAAAAAACATAGCAAGGGAGGGGCATTATGGTAGGAACAATACAGGAAGACTACATTCCCAATCTGATTGATTCCATGCTGTTGAACATGGGAATATCAGATACCGGTTTTTTGCTGATCAAGCATTATAACACCTTTGATCTGTCAGCCGGGTATATCCGCTCTCTGGCGATGGCCAGGGAGGATGTCTGTTTTTTATACCATTCTTATGATATCACCACCATGTCGGGCGCATATGAGCCTGTGCTGGAGTGGATCAGGGATCTGTACGCAAAGCAGACGGATATCGACATGGATGATTTTTTTGAGACCTGCGAGGTGTATGAGCTGCATAAGCCGATTTTCCGGTCATATTTTAAAAGCGGGATCGGAAAGAGGGACGAAGAGCTTCTGATCAGTGAGATTGAATTTGAACAGAAGAAGTTTGAGACGGAGCTTTTGCGCATGCTCCAGTATTTTGCCACGGAGAAGCCCCTTGTGCTTGTGTTGAACCGTTTTCACGCGGCAGGAGTGTCCACGGTGAAGCTGATCCGGAAGCTGTTTAACAGTCCGCTGGAGAGCAATATCGCGGTTGTGGCAACCTACAATGAGCTGGCGCCGGAGCTGGATTATACGAAGAATGTATGGCAGCAGCTTCTGACCGAGCTGGATGAGAAAGACTGCATTGTGGACTGGACGCTGAATACAGACATGCTGGATCCGGATCTGACCGCCGGGTTTAAATTCCAGAATGACCGACTGGATCAGTATTACCAGACATTGCTCAATATGTATTCTTTTCTCGATCTGGAGCAGGCTGATTATTTTCTGGGTATCCTGTACCACAAATTCGAGGTGGAGAAGGTCTACATTATTCCGAACCAGAAGCTGAAATATCTGGAGCTTTGCGCCAGGGTTGCCATGTGTAGGGAACAGATGTCGGATGCGATGCTGTACTGCAACGGCATGTGGACATTAGCCGAGGATCTGGACAGCGTGCAGTGGAGATTCCGGTATTATTTCCTGCTGGCGGAGATCCATATGTACAGTTTTCAGGCGGAGGAAGCCTTGAAGAATGTACAGAAATGCCAGGACATCTGCAAGTACCTGCGCGATCCCTTGATGAAGTTTCAGGTGGACATGCTGGAGTATATGATCGATTTTCAGGCATGGCGTGACATCTGGATGCTGCGGACAGACAGAAAGGTGGAGTCCAAGCTGCTGGAGCAGGCGGAACAGTATGGATACCAGAACCATGTGGCACATATCTACGCGTACGCGTTTGAGATAGATGGCAGCAGGTTTTCCGATATTCAGAAACTGGATGAAATGCTGCCGAATTTCAACAAAGGCATCGCGCTGGCGGAGCATATCGGCAATACCCAGATGATGATTGAGGCCTACAAAAAGAATATCATGATTGCGTCCACTAATGGATACTATGATGTTGCCAACTATTTTTATAACAAATATTTTGAGATCGTGCGGAACAACAACGATATCTTTGAGGAGGCCTGCATCTATAACGGCATGGGCTACAACAGCTGTACCATTGAGAAATACGCCAAGGCCAACGAGTACTTCAACAAAGCGCTGATCCTGTACGCGGAACTGGGCGATATTGAGTACATGAACGAGACGATCTACAATATGGCGGTCAACGCCATCATGGCGGAGGATTATGCTGTGGGCGACACCTATCTGGGCGTGTGTTTAAGGATCATCAGGATCATGAAGTGCAACAGCGTGCGAGTCTGCAATATCTCAAAGATTTACGGGCTGAAGGCGTTCTGCTGCTACCAGATGGGACTGTACTACAACGTGAAGATCTATATGCAGAATATACAGCAGTTTCTGGGGCATATTATTGAGCTGGAGGACAAGGATCTCTATGAGGTTCATATGTGGGATGACGACTTGATCCTGTATTATTTCGTGAACGGACTGCTCTCGGAGTATGAGGATCATCTGGAGGAGGCTGTCACTTTCTTTGAGAAGGGGATAAAGTATCTGGAACGATCGGTGGGAAGCCAGTTCTTCAATGTCGTTCCCTATCAGGTGTCCTACGCGCGGGTGGAAAAGAAGCTTGGCCGTAATGAGTGCGCCTTAAAGCGGCTCAAGGACTGCATGCAGTTCTGCAACGAGCGGGGTTATATTTACAAGAAGAAACTGGTGAAAGCGGAGCTTGAGAATACAGCCTACAGCCCGCTCAAGTGGAATATGTCCATCAAGGGAATCGCCCTGGAGCAGGTGCTGGAGATGGCGTCGCACAAGGGCGTGCAGCGTTCCTATGATGAGCAGAAGGACGAGATCAATTTCCTCGGCATCTGGCAGAAGATCGTGAATGTGAATGACTCGTCGATCCAGAGGATCATTGACAATTCAATCGAGACACTGAAGTCCAGCTATGGCTTTGATGAGATGATCTTTATCCGGATGGAGGAGGGCAAGCCGGTGCTGCGCTACAATGATTCCGTTTACCGGATCGACGATCAGAAGGTGGATTATCTGGTGGATTATTTTAACCGCAACCGCAAGGAATTCTCCATCACCCGTATGGACAAGGCGTATGTCAAGCACAAGGACCTGATCGCGCGGGTATTTGGCATGAATTCCATCAACACACTGATCTGTGCGCCGCTCTTTGTAAATGAGCAGTTGAGCGGACTGTTCGTGTCAAGCGTGGCGATGGGCGCGGACTGGAACTATAAGGCCAAACGTTTTGAATACGGCGAGAACGACCTTGCTATCCTGATGATGCTGTACCGCCAGCTTTTGGATGCGATCGAGCGTATGGAGACGCAGAACCATATCCGCAACATCAATGATGAGCTGCAGTTTGTAAACGGCAAGCTGAAGGAGCTGGCAGTCAAGGATATCCTGACAGGTCTTTATAACCGTCAGGGCTTTAAGGAGGAGCTGGAGATCCAGATGCTCCGCGCGGGCAAGCTGGGACGGAAGCTTGCGGTATCCCTGCTCTATGCGGATCTGGATAACTTCAAGTATTATAACGATACCTTCGGGCATAATATCGGCGACCTGATCCTTAAGCAGTTCTCTGCGCTGATCAAGCGGATCTGCGGCGACAGGGGGTACGCGGTTCGCTACGGAGGCGATGAGTTTATCCTGGTGCTGTATTCCATCGACAGAGGAGAGGTGGAATGGGCAGCGAAGGAGATATACGCCACGCTGAAGCGCGAGGCAGGCTTTAAGCGGCAGATCGCGGAGGAACTGGGGATGGAGGTGGATATCCCGGAGGAGCGGTATGTATCGTGCTCTATCGGTATTTCAGACGCGGTGCTGTCCCACAGTGATATTTCCAATGGCAAGCTGGAGGAGACATTGAAAAGGGCAGACGAGATGATGTATTATGTGAAGAAGACGACAAAGCACCGCTATGTATTTTATGATGATATAGCGGAGGAGATGAAAAAGCATCCTCAGGTGTAGGACACCGATGGAGGAATTCACGGACCGTGGGGCAGGATTCCCTGCGGTGCGGATGAAATTGACAGAAGAATAGAAAAACATCCACAGGATTGGAACAACAGGAGGAATAGAGACTATGGCAGCGTATAATCATAAGCTGATCGAAGCAAAATGGCGCAAGAAATGGGAAGAGAACCCGATCAATACAGAGGATGGCAAAAAGCCGAAATATTACTGTCTGGATATGTTTCCATATCCGTCAGGCAACGGGCTGCATGTGGGACACTGGAGAGGGTATGTGATTTCTGATGTCTGGAGCAGATACAAGCTGATGCAGGGGTATTACCTGATCCATCCGATGGGTTGGGACGCCTTCGGGCTTCCGGCAGAAAACTACGCCATCAAGAACGGCGTGCATCCCGCCATATCGACAGCGGAAAATGTGGCGAACATCAAGAGACAGATCAATGAGATCGCTGCCATTTATGACTGGGACAGGGAAGTGAACACCACGGATCCGGATTATTACAAATGGACGCAGTGGATCTTCGTGAAGATGTTCAAGGAGGGACTGGCGTATGAGAAGGAGATGCCGATCAACTGGTGTCCCTCCTGCAAGACAGGCCTGGCAAATGAAGAGGTTGTGAATGGAAAGTGTGAGCGCTGCGGGGCAGAGGTGACGAAGAAGAATCTGCGTCAGTGGATGCTGAAGATCACGGCATATGCGGAGCGCCTGCTGGCTGACCTTGACAAGCTGGATTGGCCGGAGAAGGTTAAGAAGATGCAGACAGACTGGATAGGAAAGTCCTATGGCGCGGAGGTAAACTTCAAGGTGGACGGCATGGACGAGGAGATCACCGTCTATACCACCCGTCCGGATACGCTCTGGGGCGCGACCTTCATGGTGCTGGCACCGGAGCATGCGCTGGCGGCAAAGCTTGCCACGGACGAGACGAGGGAGCGCGTGGAGAAATATATCTATGATGCTTCGATGAAGTCCAATGTGGATCGTATGCAGGACAAAGACAAGACCGGCGTGTTTACGGGATCCTACGCGATCAACCCGTTAAACGGCAGAAAGACTCCGATCTGGCTGTCGGATTACGTGCTTGCGGATTACGGTACGGGCGCGATCATGTGCGTGCCTGCCCATGATGACAGGGATTTTGAGTTCGCGAAGAAGTTTGACCTGCCGATCATCCAGGTTATCGCGAAGGACGGCCGGGAGATTGAAAATATGACGGAGGCCTATACTGAGGCGGATGGAACCATGATCAATTCCGGGGAGTGGAACGGCATGGAGTCCGCGGTGCTGAAGAGGGAAGCGCCCGCCATGATCGAGAAGAAGGGTTATGGAAGGAAGACGGTGAATTACAAGCTGCGCGACTGGGTATTCTCCCGCCAGCGTTACTGGGGTGAGCCGATTCCGATCATTCATTGTCCGGATTGCGGGGCAGTGCCTGTGCCGGAGGATCAGCTTCCTGTGCTGCTGCCGGAGGTGGAGCGCTATGAGCCGACAGGAACCGGTGAGTCGCCGCTCGCGGCCATTGATTCCTGGGTCAACACCACCTGCCCATGCTGCGGCAAGCCGGCGAAGCGGGAGACCAATACGATGCCGCAGTGGGCCGGATCCTCATGGTATTTTCTGCGGTATGTGGACAGCCACAATGACAGTGAACTGGTGAACAGGGAAAAGGCGGACAAGTATCTTCCGGTGGATATGTATATCGGAGGCGTGGAGCATGCGGTGCTGCACCTTCTGTACGCCCGTTTCTATACCAAATTCCTGAACGATATCGGCGTGGTGGATTTTGACGAGCCGTTTACGAAGCTGTTCAACCAGGGCATGATCTGCGGCAGGGACAGGGAGACCGGGGCTGCCACCAAGATGAGCAAGTCCCTCGGCAATATCGTGTCTCCGGACGACATGGTGCGGGATTACGGCTGTGATTCCTTGCGGCTCTATGAGCTGTTTATCGGACCACCGGAGCTGGATTCCATCTGGGATGACAGGGGAATCGATGGCGTGTACAGGTTCCTTGCGCGTTTCTATACGATGGTGATGAAGAATGCGGAGAAGCCGGGAGCGGAGACGACGGAGCTTGTGAAGCTCAGACATAAGATGGTGTATGACATCACCACCCGTCTGGAGTCCTTCAGCCTGAATACGGTCATCTCAGGCTTTATGGAGTACAACAATAAGCTTGTCGAGCTGACGAAAAAAGGCGGCGTGGACGCCGAGACCTTGAAGACGGTCGTGCGCCTTTTAGCGCCATTCGCGCCTCATATCGCAGAGGAGCTCTGGGAGGTGCTCGGCGGAACGGAGACTGTATTTGCTTCGGGCTGGCCTGCCTATGAGGAAGAGGCTATGAAGGAGGATCAGATCACAATTCCGGTACAGATCAACGGCAAGACAAGGGCGACCATCGATATCGCTGCGGAAGAGGCAAAGGACAATGTTCTGGCAGCCGCTAGGGAAGCACTTGGGGATAAGCTGTCCGGCGTCAATGTGGTCAAGGAGATTTATGTGCCCGGCAAGATCGTGAACATTGTGGCGAAGTAAAGGGATATGACAGGATTTAAGTCCGGCAGCCGGATACGGCTGCCGGATATCTGGAAAAAGCAGCAGGGAGTTAGACATGGCAGATTATAAGCAGGAGATAGTAAGAAGAAGGACATTTGCGATCATTTCCCACCCGGATGCGGGAAAGACGACGCTGACAGAGAAGTTCCTCTTATTTGGAGGGGCGATCAACACGGCTGGTTCCGTGAAGGGGAAGGCAAATTCCAAATACGCGGTTTCAGACTGGATGGACATTGAGAAGGAGCGTGGAATATCGGTCACGTCCTCGGTGCTCCAGTTTGAATATGACGGTTACTGCATCAACATTCTGGACACGCCGGGACACCAGGATTTTTCGGAGGACACCTACCGGACACTGATGGCAGCGGATTCCGCGGTCATGGTGATCGACGCCTCCAAGGGCGTGGAGGCGCAGACCATCAAGCTGTTCAAGGTCTGCGTGATGCGGCATATTCCGATTTTTACCTTTATCAACAAGATGGACAGGGACGCGAAGGATTCGTTTGAACTGCTGGATGATATCGAGACGGTGCTGGGGATCCGGACCTGTCCGGTAAATTGGCCCATCGGCTCCGGCAAGGAGTTTAAGGGCGTGTATGACAGGG
>CAMHJT010000022.1 GCA_946185495.1 uncultured Clostridiaceae bacterium
ATATATGGTTTTTCTTGGCCAACGTTCCTAATGCCGGCGAAAAACCATATATCCTACCGGGAGCCTCAATCTACATTTCAGGTTTCAATCGCCTTTATCTGCCAGCTTCATTACCCTGCGGTAACAAAGAAGTGCCAGCAAAGACACGGCAAAGATCATGATCAGCGCCAGCAGCCAGTGGTCCACGCGCATGCCGAGGAAAACCATCAGCACCGTCAGGCCCATGACCGCAAACATGTTGGGAAACATGTACACGGCGACCGCCGCGCCCTGCTTGACCACCTCGATCTCATTTTCCCAGTCAAGGCGCAGATGCCTTATGCCGCACACGCATCCCCACGCGGTGGAAAACGCGCAAAGCGCGATCCCCAGAACCAGGTAGAGCGCAGTATCAGCTACGGGCACCCTTGCGGACACGCACAGGCACAGCTCCGAAAATACCATAACCGGTACCGTCAGGTACAGATTAAAGAGCATTTTTCCCCTGTAAATGGCCTTCCCGTCCAAAGGCAGGCTCTGGAGGATCCACGCGTTTTTTCCCTCCAGCGACGGGGAGCACGCCGTCGAGGCCACCATGCCGATAAAAAAGTAAATGATGAACGGAATCGACGGCTGCAAAATAGAGGGATCAAAGGGCGCCCCCTGCGTGACCATCGAAACCATCCTGTCAAACCCGATCAGGAGCGTGGTAACGCCAAATAAGACGGACAGCACCTCTCCCATGCCGACATTTACCATATACACGGTCGAACCGGTCATCCTCTTATACTCCTTAAAGGCGATCGCCCGGACCGCGCTCCTCTCCTTCTGGCTGGTCATCCTGAAATCCTTCGCCGCCGCGTGCGACATGAGGGCGGAATTGATCCTGCGGTAGGATTTCCCCACCACGCAAAATACCGCCGCGAACAGCACCATGCTGACGCCTGCCAGAAGCAGGAAATCTGATACGTTCTGCCTCTTGACCGCGCCGGCAAACCATCCGGCAGGCAGGTAAACGTCCGCCGCCTGCCCCGTCATCTCCTTAGCCGTGGCAAGCATGTCCTCCACCTTGTCATTATGCACAATGTCCTCTATGATATAGCGGCTGGAGAAGCAGAAGATCACAAACAGCATCGTGAGCACAGTCTGTACCAGGTTGGTCTTCCGGAATCCCGAACTGACACGCGCGATCAGAAAGCCCAGAAAGGCCGCCCCCAGCATCGGAATCAGCGGAAGAAAAAATGTAAGCGCGATCCACGCCAAAACGCTTCCGATCCCCGGCCGGGCATAATACCCGTATCCCGCTGCCATGGCAAACGAAACGCTCATATACCAGGGCAGGCTCTTCACATACATGTACAGGAATTTGCACGCAGCGACCGTCCCCGGTTCAAACGGAAGCGCCATCAGCATGTCGTATTCCTTAAAATGGAACAGGTATCCGTTCGTCTTCAAAATTGTAAAGATAAACGCCAGCAGGCTGATGATCAGCGCACACAGCTCCGGCGCCGCGTCGATCATCCCTAATTTTCCATACCCGATGCACATGCTGATGCTGTATCCGACCAGCATCGCGTACAGGCAGGCGGAGCCTATAAAAGCACCAACTATTTTTCCCCGCTTCTTCCTGTCCGTCGTATGCCTGTAGATATTTCTCTGGCTCGTAGACAGAAGAAGCGTCCTCAACAGGATCCAGCTATTCATCATTTTCCACCTCCAGAAACGCTTCCTCAAGCGAATGCCCCTCGGTAAGCTCCTCCATGGTTCCGGCGGCCACGATCCTTCCCTGCTTGATGATCGCGACCTTGTTGCACAGCTTCTCCGCCACATCCAGCACATGGGTGGAGAAAAAGATCGCCACACCCTGCCCGCACAGCTCTCGCATGATCTCCTTCAGGGTAAAGGTCGCCTTGGGGTCAAGCCCGACGAATGGCTCATCCAGGACCAGCAGCCTCGGCTCATGGATCAGGGCCGAAATGATCGCAACCTTCTGCTTCATGCCATGGGAATAGGAGCTGATCAGGTCTCCCAGGGACGCCGTGATCTCGAATAGATCCGCATACTTCTGAATGCTCTGCTCCCTCTCCCGCGCGCCGATGCCGAACACGTCCGCGACAAAATTGAGATACTGGATCCCGGTCAGGTTCTCATACAGATCCGGATTGTCAGGAATATATGCCGTGAGCCGCTTGCACACAACCGGCTCATCCTTCACTGAATGGCCGTCGATCAGAATCTCTCCCTCTGTAAAGTCGAGCACGCCCACCACAGCCCGGATCGTCGTCGACTTGCCCGCGCCGTTGTGGCCGATAAAGCCGTAGATATCTCCTCCCTCCACGCTGAGGCTGACATCGTCCGCCGCCTTCCTGCCCTCCGCGTATGACTTCGAATAATGCCTGATCTCAAGCACAGCGTTTACTCCCATAACACTCATCTCCTCTTCTAAAATGTGCCGCAGCAGCCTGACGGAGCGTGTCCGGCATGGCTGAGCTCTGAGGCTTTTCCAATTCCAAATCACAATGATATCTTTTTGATATCATCATTATACCACTCTTTTGCAAAATGTCAAGTATTTGCGAACGCCGGTCCCTGGTGCGCAACTAAGCGCAAGCGTGCCCGGAATGTAAAGGAACTATCCGGCCGGAACCGACCTGTATCTCAAAGCGCAGACTGTTACCTTCCGTGTTTTCAACTAAGATCAGGCAGCATCCAGCTGACTGAGTGACAGGAAAGTTGACGAAACCGGGCAACTAGAGTATAGTAATGTCATGCAACATTGAAAAAAGGACATCAGCCGATCGCGGAATGATATCCTGCGCAAAGCCTCAATCTGTATTTTGAGTTTCGCAATTACCTGAATAAAAACATATAATAGAGGAGAAATGTATGTGGACAGCAGATCACTGGAAAGACTATGAAGTAATCGACACCTCGGGGGGAGAAAAGCTGGAGCGCTGGGGAGACTATATCCTGCTCCGCCCGGATCCTCAGGTTCTTTGGAACACCCCAAAGACGCATCCTGCATGGAACAAATTAAACGCCCACTATCACAGGAGCAGCAGAGGCGGCGGGGAATGGGAGTTTTTCAGCCTGCCCGAGCAGTGGTCCATCCATTACGGGGAGCTGACCTTTCATTTGAAGCCCTTCAGCTTCAAGCACACCGGACTTTTCCCGGAGCAGGCCGTGAACTGGGACTGGTTTTCCAAACTGATCCGGAATGCCGGCCGTCCCGTCAAGGTCTTGAACCTGTTTGCCTATACAGGAGGCGCCACCTGTGCCGCGGCAAAAGCCGGAGCGGCAGTTACCCATGTGGATGCCTCCAAGGGCATGGTCGGCTGGGCAAAGGAAAACGCTCAGGCGTCCGGCCTTGCCGACGCTCCGATCCGCTGGCTGGTGGATGACTGCGTAAAATTTGTGGAACGGGAAATCCGCAGGGGCAACCGCTATGACGCCATCATTATGGATCCTCCCTCCTACGGCCGCGGTCCTAAGGGAGAGATATGGAAAATCGAGGAGCAGATCCACCCGTTCATCGCGCTCTGCGCGAAGCTGTTAAGCGACAATCCCCTGTTCTTCCTCGTCAATTCCTACACCACAGGGCTTGCGCCCGCCGTCCTCACCTACCTTCTCTCCACCGAGATCGCAGCCGGGCGCGGCGGAACCGTGCTATCTGAGGAAATCGGCCTTCCTGTCACCGCAACCGGCCTGGTGCTGCCCTGCGGCGCGGCCGGGCGCTGGGAGTTCCGGTAATAATATATAGGAGGCAAATCATGCAGCGCCAGCAAGTCATTGACAAAGAACGAAAACGCGGAGACTATGACCTGTTCACCAGCAAGCTGTACTGGGTTCTGATCCTGGTCCTGCTGCAGTTCGGATTCATATTATTTACTTACATCAAGCTGCGGGAGCAGTATATCAATATTCAGGCTCTTCTTTCGCTGGTCAGCCTGGCTGTGGTGCTCTACATCATCAACCGACCGATCAATCCGGCCTACAAGCTGGCCTGGAGCATCACAATCCTGCTGATCCCCATTTTCGGCGGGCTCTTCTATCTGCTTTTGTCGGTCAACCGCACAAGACAGAGATTCCGCAACAGCGTGCGGGCGTCGGTGCAGGAGTCCAAGGAACACCTGAAACAGGACCCCTCAGTAATTGAACGCATTGAACAGATCAGCGCCCATGCGGCGCCACAGGCCAGCTATATTTACAATCTTGCAAGATATCCCGTATACCAGAATACCTCCGTAAAGTATTTCGCCTCCGGCGAGGAGATGTTCATGGCATTGCTCGACCAACTCGAGAAGGCGGAGCACTTCATTTTTATAGAATATTTCATTATACACAACGGCATTTTCTGGAACAGCATACTGGATATCCTGAAGAAAAAGGCAAGGCAGGGCGTGGAGATCAAGGTCATCTACGACGACATGGGAAGCATCCGGACACTGCCGTCCGGGTACGCCGAGGAGCTTTCAAAATACCATATTGACTGCGTCGGCTTTAACCCCTTCAGCCCCACGCTCTCGCTGCGGCTGAACAACCGGGATCACAGGAAGATCACGGTCATCGACGGGCACACCTCCTTTACGGGCGGCATCAACCTTGCCGACGAATATATCAACAAGCGGCAGAAGCTGGCGGGCTACTGGAAGGACGCCGGCATCATGCTCAAGGGGGAGGCCACCTGGAATTTTACGGTCATGTTCCTCCAGCTCTGGAAACAGGCGTCCGGGGAAGAGGTGGATTACGAAGCCTACCATATCCCGCCGGAAGCGTTTCCGCCCCATGAAAATGAAAAGCCGGACGGATTCGTCCAGCCCTATGCGGATAACCCGCTTTTTTCCGAGGTCGTCGCCGAGAATGTGTACCTCAACATGATCCACCGGGCAACCCGCTACATTTATATCACTACGCCATACCTGATCGTCGACAACGAGATGATCACCGCGCTGACGCTGGCCGCCCAGAGCGGCATTGACGTCCGCATCATCACGCCGAGGGTTCCGGACAAGAAGACGGTCTTCATGATCACCCGCTCCTTCTACGAGCCGTTGACCAAGGCGGGCGTGAAAATCTATGAGTATGTGCCTGGCTTCATCCACTCCAAAATGATGATCGCCGACGATGACTACGCTGTGGTCGGCTCCATCAACCTGGACTACAGAAGCCTGTACCTGCACTTTGAATGCGCCGCCTTCCTGTACCACTGCAGCGAGATCCGGTCGATCAAGGAGGATATCCTGGACACGCTCTCCGTCTCCGAGGAGATCACTTACGAATCCTGCCTGCAGATGAACCGGCCCTACCGGATATGGCTCAGCCTGCTGCGGCTGTACGCGCCTTTATTATAACCACCAGCCTGACGGCAATGAAATGTTTATTATGACCTGGCGCTCAATACCTGCATGACGCATTTTAACTGACAAACCTATGCTGCTGCCAGAGGAAAAGCCCTTTGGCAAACTATTCGCAGCTGCCAATTATTCTACTTCGAGGTGATATTATGTTTTTGATTCCTTTTATTTGTTTCCTGACCTCTATCGCAATTTCCAAAAAGCTTCGGGCGCAATCCATCCTGAACTCTTTTTTTATCCTCTGCATTTCGCAGTACGCTGCGCTGTTTCTCATCTGCAAGGCGCTTGCACTGTTTGCGGCGGACTGGTCCGGTTCGCTTCCGTTGCTGCCCGTATTGACCACCTGCATGCTTCCCTACGCCGCTGCCCTGCAAAAAGACCTGAATAAGGACGGAAAGCCTTACCGCTATCTGAAAACCCTCTGCATCGCGTCCTGCGCGGTTTTTCTGCTTGAGATCTTTGTCATGAACGGCAACAGCCTGACACAGAACTATCAAGCTGAAGCTCTCGAGCTTGAGGACATCCGCTGGGAGGGCGAGGTGGAGGAGGGACCTCATTACCTGAGGATTACCGGCGACGCGACGCTCATACTGGAGGACGTTCCCTCGTTCGCGCGGTGCGTTACGATCCCCCTGAAGCAGAGAATGAACAGCGACGCCCTCCCCTATTTTGTCAAGCTCACAATGCGGGACGACAATTTTCCTAACACCGCAATCACGGTACAGGAAAAAAAACAGATGGGCAGGCAGGTAGATTGCCGGCTCTGTTTCCAACCCTACGGAAAGACACATTCTCTGGAAATCAAATTTTCCAAGCTCTCGACTCCCGTTACACTCAAACGGATCAACGCCGCGAGCTGCCTGCCGTTCCGTTTTCTTTCCATTCGCTTTTTCATTCTGCTCGCCGCCATCGCGTTTGTGTCCGCAGCAATTGAATTTTCATGGCACACGATCCGCTATGACCGGAAAAAACCTGCCCACGTAATATGCGTGGGAGCCGTGATCGCGGCCTGCATGTGCCTGTGCTACATGTTTTCCCGGCCGGGCGTAAAACCCTATGACTATACGGACACGCCATCCACCAGGGATCCCTATGCCCTCGTCTTTGACGCGCTGCAGCACGGGCAGCTCTGGCTCGACATCACGCCGGACGAAAATCTGAAACAGCTTGAAAATGTATATTCCCGTGACCAGCGCAACGCCGCCGAGGTCTCTCCGCTTTGGGATTACGCCTACCATGACGGGAAATACTACTGCTACTTCGGCATTACACCCGTCCTGCTCTATTACGAGCCGTATTACCTGATCCATGACAAGCTTCCCACGCTGTCGATGGCGATCACTTTTTTCTCAGTCTGGTCAGTGCTGTTTTTCTGCCTTGCCCTGCTTTCAGCAATCCGCATGTTTACAACGCGCCCGAACCTGCTGCTGACGCTTCTGTCTCTGCCGGCTGCCACGCTGTGCGTCGGAGTCTGCTACATGATGAACTATGGCGACATGTATCATCTGCCTTTTGTCTGCGGGCTGTGCATGCTCTCGATCTGCCTGCTCACAGGCATCAAGGCCTGCATGGCAAAGCCGCTGCCCGTGCGGATGCTCCTGTTCTTTGTAAGCGGCGCGTCCCTTGCGCTTTGTGCCGGCGCGCGTCCCTCCGTTGCGATCAGCGCGGCTGTCCTGATCCCGCTCTATCTCGGAATTCTCCTGAACAGGCGACAGAAGCTTTCCTGCCGTCTCGGACAGGCAGCCTGCTTTCTTGCGCCCCTCTTCGCCGGCATAGGGGGACTTATGTGGTACAATCAGGCGCGGTTCGGATCTGTATTTGACTTTGGCGCTGCATACCAGCTCACCGTCAGCGATGTGCACGCCAACCGGTTCAGGCTTTCCTATTTCTGGGGCGTTCTGAGCCACTATTTCAGCATTGCGCCGCAGCATACGCCGACATTTCCGTTCTTTGAACCCCAGTACGGGCATCTCAACAACTACCAGCAGTTTGTCTACCTGGAGGGAACGATCGGATGGTTCCGATATCCCCTGATCGTTGCCGGCCTGCTCTGCGTCTATCCAGCGCTTGCCGGCGACCGCATCCGCTGCCGCCGCCAGATCACGCTGCGACAGAGACGGGCATTCCTGCTCACCGGCATTGCAACGGCGTTCCTGATCGCATGGCTGGATTTTTCCGCAGGCGGCGTCAACCAGCGCTATCTGTATGACCTGGCTCCGATTCTGTTGCTCTGCTGCTTGGCCGCGATCCTCAGAACCTGCCCGGCGGCAGGAAAGAACCGTTACCTGTATCTGGTATTATGCGCGGTTGTCATCGTGACCTGGATGTTCAGCTCCCTGTATCTGCTGGGAATCACAAACGGAAATCTGATGCGGCACTGCCCGGATCTTTATAACGCCATTGAAGAAATGGTGATGTTCTGGCAATAGCCGGAAGTACCGGCAGGGCAGGCGCAGGCTTCCCTTTCAGGACCGGTTCCTGTACATTTTAAAAAAAAAACCGCCATATTCCACTCGGAATATGGCGGTTTTCCTGTCTTTGTGTAACTGCCCGGCAGGTGCTGAACAGTTACGAGCTGGCTGTGGCGAGAGATAACCGCTCACAGGATCAAACCCCCGCTCTTCCTTCGCCTCAGAACAGGTTGTGGTCAAACACCAGCACATAGAACGTCCCAAAATCCCCCATGTCGGCAGTCTCCGTCCTGAGCGCCTCAGAGAGCAGCGGATTTCCCGCATTCACCATCGAGTTGTACTCCCCCTGGTCCAGCAGCAGGAAGTATTCATCCTGCTCAGCCTGTTCGTCATACCATTTGATATCCGACTGGTAGTGGTATATGGAGAGCTGGCCGTCATCTGACACCTTGACGCTTCTCACATCCACATAATCGCCGGAGATGACCGTGATCGCGTTGGCCCTCCAAAAGGTCGCGTACCCGTAATAGAGCTCCTCGTCCTCAAGATAATCGCTCAGCTGGTACAGTACGTTGGACTCATAGGGATCCGACGGCAGCTTCGCGGTGCCGGACAGATTCCAGAACGCAACGGCCGCGATCGGTATCAAGAAAAAGATCGGGAGCCGCACCTGCGGCTTCTGCGACATGCACCATTTCAGGAACTGCATCGAAACCACGATGGAGGTCACGACAATCGGGCTGAGCCTCCAGTTCGCCGTCGCGAGCTTGCCGCAGATATAACCCAGCAGTACAATTCCGGTCACTGCCCAGTGTATCCAGATCCACAGCCTGAGCGCATATCCCTCCGTATCCTTCCGGTACCGGCGGTACTGCGCGCTCGCAAGCACCGGCATCACCGCAAGCAGCACGCCCGCAATGACATAAAACAGGTTCGGCAGACTCTCCGCCGACATCAGCTCCACATTTGGAATATTCTGAACCCCCAGCAGCTTCAGCCATTCCACGGGAAGCTTCAGCACATGCTCCATCCATGTATCCATCTCGGAATAACCGGAATAGCCCTTCTGGTACCACGCCTCCAAATCGCCCATCCAGTGCTTGTTGAGCATCATCCCGATCACGCAGGAAATGCCAAACGCCGCGACCAGCGCGAGCGTCCTGCCATTTTCCCGGCTAAACACAGGAACCTCCGCATCCAGCATACGTTCCATCAGAAGCGCCGCAAGGAAGGGCAGCAGGAAAATGGAGATGGCCGACACGCCGTCTGTTCCAGTGCCGACAATAAATACAAGCAGCACGCCAAAGGTCAGCCACCTGTGCAGCGCCGTGCTGCGTCCGTTCTTTCCGTCTGTTTCCCCAAGCCGGAGAAACCGCAGATAGAGATACATGCCAATAAACAGAAAGAGAATTCCAAGGCTGTAATAGATCGTATGCCCCCAGAAAATCTCCCGAAGCTTCGGCGAGGACAGCAGCAGCGCCAGCAATGCCGCGGCTGCCACAGCGATCTCTCCCGGCTTCCACCCCATCTCATGCAGCATCAGGCAGAAAAATACTGTAAACAGGATAAAAAATCCAAACATTCCATAGATATGCGCTTCCATGGACAGCCCAAGCCATTTGATCAGAGGCATCATCAGCAGATTGGTACCAAAAGGCAGAAAGCACGCGTATTGAAAATCCGGATTATACACTTCTCCGCTCTCCAAGGAAGCATCCGCCCACATGATCGTGTCCGTGCAGTCCGAATGAAATTCCCCTTTAGAGGCTTTGGTAAGATAAAAGACCATGACCAGAACAGTCACTGCAAAAAAAAGAAAGGGCAGATACCGCAGTGCCATGCCGGCAGGCGTCCTTTCTGTCCCGGCAGCAGATTCCGCTGCTTTTGCCGTTTTTTCACCCTTCCGGCCGGCAGAGGCCTTCCTGTTTTCCTCCATCGCCTCTTTCTTTCCCTGATCTGCGGACTTTTCCACGTCGGATCCGGCTTTTTTCTGTCCATTTTTTTGATTCGGGGCCTGATTTGCCTTGCCCATAGTTCTCCTCCTTCCATATTGCAATATTGGCAGGCATTACGATATCCTGTACTTTTCCGACCGGCTCAACCATTGTAGAGCAGGTACTTTCTCGCAAAAAAATTCCACAAAAACGCAAGCGCCGTCGATGTGATCTTGGCCAGGATCTGATAGGCCTGCGTCACGTCCGAGAGCCAGACTGTAAAGCCCTTCGTCACCAATGCTGTCAGGAGAAGTCCCACCAGGCCGATCCCTGCAAAGGCCAGAAATTCCACCAGCCGCGATTCCACCACTGAATTTTTGAAAATCCAGCAGGTGGACAGGACATAATTGACCGCCAGTCCCGCCACAAAGGACAGGGAATTGGCAAGCACTGCGTAATTTCCATGGAATACAACTGAAAACAGCAGATAGGAAATGCCCCAGTCAAAGACTGTGGCAATCCCTCCCACAAATATATATCTGAAAAACTGGATCAGCGTGTTGTCCGTATCCCCGACGAACAGCCTGCCCGGCTCCGTCCTTAAATACGTAAACACTTCATGTAATTCCTCTTTCACGATTTCTTTTCCTCATGGTATTCTTTCTCGGTATTGACATTCCATACATTCGCCTTGTCAGTCTGTCCTGTGCGGATGTTCTTCACTGCCTCAAAGGCCGTTGCCATGGAGTGATCCATATTGTTGTACCTGTGCTGTCCGTTCCTTCCGATGCAATACAGATTGTCAAATCCGTTCAGGTAACTGATCACCTGGTCAATATCCTGATAGGTATCAAAATATGCCGGATACGCTTTCTTCACCCTCTCCTGATGATAATCCATCACGTCATCCGCGCTGCTGATCACGCCCATCTTGAGCAGGTCCTTCACCGCGTAATCCACACAGTCCTTCTCGGAAAGCTTCCAGAAACCGCTTCCCTCCTTGCAGAAATACTCAAGGCCGATCCATACGCTGTGCTCCGGATCAGACACCATATATGGCGACCAGTTGTTGAAAATCTGAATCCGCCCAAGCTTCACGCCCGCGTCCTGCACATAGATCCAGCAGTCCGGTACGATATTGCCAAGCGTCTTTAATTTGGTCTCATTTTTCAGGTTGAGCTTCGGCACAAGGAGGCCGACGGTCACGAAATCACGATACGGCAGCCCCTTCGCGATCTGCGCCACCTTCTCCGGCACATCCTGCATTCCGGCAACCAGATCCTTCACCGGCATGGAGGACAGGAAGATATCTCCCTCCACGGTCTCCGTCCTGCCGTCCTGCTCACAGGTCACGCTGGCAATCCTGCCATCCGCATCCCTATTGACTGCCGTCACCCTGCAGTTTTTGCGGATCCTGCCGCCCAGCCGCTCCACCTCGGAAGCCGTCGTCTCCCAGAGCTGTCCGGGACCGAACTTCGGATAATAAAATTCCTCGATCAGGGAAGTCTCCACCTTTTTCTTGGCCTTCTTCGGTGTCAGCATGTCTTTCAGCACCGCAAGGATCGACAACCCCTTCACGCGCTGGGAACCCCAGTCCGCCGAGATCTCCCGCGGATGCCTGCCCCACAGCTTCTTCGTGTAGCCCTCGAAGAACATGGAGTAAAGCTTCCTGCCAAACCGGTTGATATAGAAATTCTCAAGGGAGTCCTCCGGCAGCTTGCACACCACAGACTTCAGATAGCTGCAACCTGCCTGAACGGTGGTCACAAGCCCCATGTTGAGGAAGGTCTCCTTCTTCATCGAGATCGGATAATCAAAAAAGTGCTTCTTGTAATAAATGCGGGATACCCTCTGGCGGATCAGCATTACCCGATCCTCCTTCTCAGGATCCGGCCCTCCCGGAACAAGCTTCTTCTGGCGGTTCAGAATCCGGTCATCCATCGCCGGCTCTCCCTGAAACGGCATCATGTCCTCCCACCACTTCATCACACGCTCATCCTTGGAAAAAAAGCGGTGGCCGCCGATGTCCATCCTGTTGCCATGATGGCGGACAGTGCGGGAAATACCACCAATCGCGTCCGACTCTTCCAGAATCACAACCTCATATTCCCCCGATTGATCCTTCAGCAGTTCATAGGCAGCCGTCAGACCCGCAGGTCCCGCGCCGATTACAACAACCTTCTTCATTCTTTTTTCCTCCTGTCACTCTATCCTGTATCATTTTTCATTAGGTATCAAAACACACATAGTGGTATTATACTCTTATCTTCGATGAAACACAAGTGCTTTTTTTCGAATATACGTTCGCTTATTTCAAAAATACCAGGTATCTGCTCATCATGTGCTGCACAGCTGAATATACTTAAGCAGCTACGAAAACAGTTTCCTCTTTAACCAGTAAACAGGCTCCCAGAGGATAGTTTATTTACAACGAAGGGCTATTTGCGAACCTAGTACATCGTAAATTAAGTAACTGGTACATTCGCGCTGAATCAGTTTTCGAGCATGCCGACTCAAAACGCAGGCGTAGCGGGCTACGGTGAGGCTTTGAGTCGTGTATGATTCGGAAACTGAGGCAAGCGAAGGTGCCAGTTAATTAAGAAACGATGTACTAGTACCGCTGCGTGAGCAATGAAGCGCAAGCGTGCCCGTAGTGTAAATGAACTATCCGTCGGGAGCCGTCCGGTTCCACCACCCCTCAAATAAAATCGAAGCTCCCCTGCGCATACTCAATCTCCTGGTATTCCATCTCCTCCTGATCCACCTGGCTCCTGTAATCCACCACCACAGTCTGCTGCCTGCCGTCCACAAGCTGCTGCCCCAGTACATAGTTGACCTCAAACCGGTTGGTGATGGCAGGCGTGGCGCCCCTGGCCGGCACGATGAGCTGGACGTTATTGGTCTTTAACAAGGCAAAGATCGGCTCCCAGATATACACATCCTTGGCGGCGCCAAAGGGATTGTCAATGAAGATCACCTTCTTAAGCTCCGCCGTCTCAGCCTCCGGCGCGTACATGCCGGCAATATAGTTGATCACCGACACGAGGAACTGGATATAGATGCCCTGCGACTGCCCGGTGCTTCCGACCGCCTCCTCATACCGGAGGTAACGGCTCTGCTCCTTCATACGCTCCCGCTTGTAGAGCTTCAGACGGATCGCGTTCATATCCGTGACCAGCACGCCAAACAGCTTCTTAAGCAGAAGCTGGTTCTTCATAAAGCGAATCCGCTCACCCGGATCGGCATAGCGCTCGGCTCCCTTCACCACCTCGTCGATGTAATCCGACATCCTCTGGCTGACCAGCTCATCCTTTACATAGGGAATGGCGAGACTGACCATCTGGATCATCTCTCCCTCCAGCTGGATTCTTGAAAGCTTCGGCAGCTTTTCAAGCTCTGTCCGCACATCCCGGCACCGCTGGATACACTGGTTCTCAAAATGCTGCTTCACCGCCTCCATATCCGCGATGCCCTGCTCCACGCGCTCTTTTTCCAGCCCGATATAGGAGATCATCTCCCGCAGGCTGGCCAGCAGCGCCCTGGATTCCTCATAGGTCTCCGGCACAGCCACATCGTCCTTGACAGCCTCCGACAGCTCATACGCGCCCATCGTGAACAGAAGGCCGGCCGTCTGCGTCTTGAAATTCAGAAGCTCCTGCCTTGCCCTGCCCAGAGCCTTGGCGCTCTTATCATAGGATAACAGGCTGTCCTCAAACATCTGCCGCAGCTCATGCTGTTCCTTCGCGAGCACCACAGCGTTCTCCAGCGAGATCTCACTGCGCTCCACGATCCGCCCGATATCCTTGTAAAGCTCACGGATCACGCCAAGATCCTTCCCGTACTGCTTCAGGCTCTTCTCCAGGTCAGCGAGCTCCTTCGTCATGCCGGACAGGATCCGCTCACCCTCCGCAAGGGCCTGCGCGGCCTCCTCCGCAGTGGCATTTATCGCCTCATAGCTGCCGAACCGCTCCCTGACGGCCTGTACCGCCTGCTCGATCCTTCCCTCCAGCCGGCTGGCCTCCCGCTCCTTGCGCTTGTAATCCTCCTGCATCTGTTGAAGCCTAGCCTCCTGCCCGGATAAATGCATGCCCATGCGGCTCATGTACGCTTCATCGGAGGGGTGAAGCCTTCCCTCCTCCTTCATGCGGAGCAGCGTCTCCATCGGCACGCCCCTCTTTTCGATCAGCCGCATGCCCCTGGCCATGCTCTCCTTAAGAGCCGCAATCAGCTTCTGCTTGTCCTCCAGCGTGACGGAGGCCTCCTCCACCACAGCTTTTGCCGCTATGAATTCCGCGCGCAGCTCCTCCTCTGCCATATCGACCGGCGCATAGCTGCCTTCCACATAATAGGGCAGGTACAGCGTCTCCCAATCCTGTGAAAGCTCCTTTAACTGCGCGTCCAGATGCGAGATCTGCCGCGACGCCTCCTCCTTGCGAAGCCGCGCCTGCTGAAGCTGTTCCTCATATTTTTCGGTCTCCAGCCGGATCCGCTCAGCCTCCGCCCTGAAATGCTCCCTCTGCCTGCCCGCCTCGTCCGCGAGCTCGCTTTTCGTCTCCATTCCGGCAAGCTGAAGCTGTTCCTGCTGTTTTTCCATAAGCTCCTGCTCAAGGGCGCGCACCTGTTCCTGCCTCTGATCCCTGCGCTTTACCAGGCGTTCCAGATCCCCGCTGATCTGCTCCCGTTTTCTCTGGTTCTCCAACAGCGCCTCCTTAAGGGCTGGAAGCTCCTGCTCCGCGCGCAGCAGGCTGGCATCTGCCAGCGTCGCCGCGTAATCCAGGTCCTCCTCATAAGCCCGCTCCAGCTCCTCGCTGCGGGACAGCTCATCGCACAGGTCGGAAAGTTCCTGCTCCAGACGCTTCTTTTCCTGCGAAAGCGCGTCCTCCTCCACAAAAACACGGGGATCCTTGGCAAGCAGCAGCATGCCCTCCGCTTTTTCCGGCGTGTAGGGGGAGCGCAGCGTATCCCTGTCAAATACAGGCACCGCCTGATTGCCCAGATCCAGCGTCCGGATCCGTTCATCCTCCAGAATGCTGTCAAACTGCTTCGCCACAACCCCGTAGGGAAGCAGCGGGAACCGTTCCAGAAGATCCTCCCGGTTGACCGGGGGAAGCGCTGACAGATAATCCACGCCCGACACCGCGTACTCTCCATGCCGGCTCTCCAAGTAATCCTTTACCCTGGCAATCTCCGCGGATTCCTCCAGCAGCCGCCCCTCCTCCACCTGATGAAGGTGCCGTCTGGCGGCCTCCACCCTGCCGCGGAGGGAAGCCGTTTTCAGCTTCTGGCCAAAGGCCCTCTCCTTCACCGTTTCATACAGCCCGGAGGGATCCTTTACCTTATAGATCTCCACCATTTTCTTCAGACGGTCATAGTTTGCCCTGTAGGCCTCATACTGCCGCTTTGCCTCCTCGAGACGTTCCGCCGCGCGGCCTACATAGCCTTCCGTAAGCTCCAGCTCCCGTTCCTTTTCGCCCACGCTCCGGATATCAGAGACATACGCCTGCCTCGCGTCGCGAAGTTCCTCCTGAAGCCGCTCCGTTTCCTCCGAAAGCTTTGCCAGCACATCCTTTAAGTCACTCAGCACCATGACGGAGATTCTGCTCCTCACAGCCCCGATCTCCTTCATCCGCCTCGCGTATTCCTGCTCAAAATGCTCCCTGCGGCTCTCCGCCACTGCCAGCGCGATCCTACCTTCCTCACACACACGGGCAAGACGCTCCACCTGTCCGGCAAGTCCCGATAATTCCTCTTCCTTCTGTGAAAGCTGCGCGCGGATCCCCGAAAGCTTTTTCTCATCCATCTGTTTTTTGGCGTATGCATAGCGGTGGAGCAGCCCCAGATAATCGGCGTTTTCATTCTGAAAGGCGCGGATCACGGCCTGATGCTCCTCCATCATGGCCTCATCGCTTAGATAGCGCAGGTAATCATTGACACTCTCCTTGAGGCTCATCTCGGCTCTGGCTGCCTGAAGCTCCTCGCAGGCCCTTTCCACATGCTTTTTCAGAACGCCGAGACTTCGCTTCAGCTCCTCAAGGCTTCTCTGATCCCTGCAGATTTTAAGCGCCTCCAGCCTTCTGCGCTCCCTGGCAAGCCTGCTTACCTGTTCCTCCCGCTGCGCCTCCATTTTGCAAAGCGTCTCGTCACCCTTCCGGTTCAGCTCCTCTCCCGTCAGATAAAGGCTCGCCAGCGTGCCAGCCACCTGGTCCCGCTCCTCATAGAGCTTGAGGAAGGAGGAAACCCTGCTCTCCAGAAGCTGCATCAGCTCGATCTCCCTGTCATAGTTGGAGATCTGGCTCTTCTTTTTTGACAGCTCCACCAGCTTGTCACGGATTTCCAGCAGGGTTCTCGCCATGTCCTCGTTGACGTCCCCCTGCCCCGTCTTCACGAGAAACGCCTTCTCCAGGATCTCCTCGATCAAAAGATCCTCCACAACCTTGCGCGTGGTTTTATAATGCGTCTCAAAATACGTCCGCACATGCCCCTCAGTCTTGTTGATCCCCCGGATGATCTCCCACTGGCTCTCATAGAGGCCGTACCCGCTGATAAAGCGCTGGTACTCCCCCTTCCGCTCAAAGATCTCCACCTTCAGCTTGAGATTGCCGCGCCTTAGTTCTTTCAGGTAATTCTTAAGCCCCGCGTAGGTGATCCGCTCCCTGCTGGTCTGCAGGGGAAGGTTCACGATATCATTTTCATTGTAATCGCGGTAAAAAATGCAGTAGTTAAAGTATTCTATCGCGGCACTGCCCTGCCCCGTCTCCTCTTCCTGAAGGACACCCTCTTCCGACTCCTTTGCCTTTCTGGCGCAAAAGCCGGTGGTCATATAACGAAAGCCCTCCCGCACGTCCTTGTCGTCGAGGCGCCATTCCACCAGCGAGTGGATGGTAGTATTGCCGCCTCCGGTGCGGAAGAGCTTCTCAACCGGCTGTTTCTCATCCAGCGTGCAGTTTGGGATCAGATTCTGCAAAAGAAGCAGCATGAGTATACTCTTGCCGCCTCCGTTTGCCAGATCATACAGGGTATTTTTGCCATACATCCGCATGGAAAAATCATCATAGCCCTGCGTTCCAAAGTTGTAATTTACATTGTTGACTCGAATCCTGTTGATATTCGGCATTTTCCTTTATCCTCTCTGACCGGATGACCGCAGCGCCTTCCTCCCGCAAAACGCCGCAATAACCGGCCATATCGTAACTGTTCCGCCAGATCCGCCCGTTCGCCGCGCGGACCGGCTATTTTTCCAGCTTCTACCCTGTCTCAGGCAGCCATCAGCCGCACGAACCTGCCGATTCCCCATCCGCGGCCTTGGAGAGCGCCTCATAGATCTGCCCGCGGTACTCCTCAAAATAGTGCTCCACAATGGCCTGGAACCGTCCGGTGGGATAGTACCGCTTATTCATCTCGACGAACAGCTTCTCCCCCACCAGAAAATTGAAGACCAGCTTCACAAAGCCCGATTTCGACGCCCTTGACGCCCGCAGCTCCTCCTGGGCCTCTCCCGTGCTGGCCGGAAGCTCATCCCACAAAAGCGCCACTGCCCGGAAACTCTCCTGCTTCTCCTCATCCAGGTCATAGACCGAAGCATCCCTCGTATAGACGGACAGCGCCCTCGTGGCCTCCTCCATCACATCCTCGATCCGGATGAATTCCCTGAACTGGTAGGAACCGGAATCCGTATAAAACGCCAGCAGGATCTCATAGACAAGGAAAAAGCACAGATACAGCTCCCGGTTATACCGAAGCCCCATGCTCCGCTTCAGCTCCTCATTGGTATAGCCGAAGACGCGGTTGGCATCTCCGGCTGACAAAAACAGGCTCTCCTTATATTCGTACAGATTGAGGTTCAGCTTCTTAAGCAGCAGGCCCACAATCACATACACCTCTGTATTGCCATAGTAATCCTCATAAAGGCTCCCATTCGGGCCGGTCCGGCTGATCTCCTCCCCGGTGATGAGCTTCGCGTAGATGTCCATGGCTTTTTCTAAGTTCTTCGCTTCCATATCTCCGGCTTCCCAGCGGTCAGAACAGCTTCTTCAATGCGTCCACAGCCCCGCCGACCTTGTCGCCCGCGATCTTGGCCTTCACGCCGGCTACCACCTGGTTGATCACATCATCCGGCAGATCCACGCCTACAACGCCCTCCACTGCCTTCACCGGATCGGTCTGAAACTGCTTCATGAAATTCGGATCCTTCTGTACCTTCGCTACGATCTCCTCTACCTTCGCCTTGATATCCATTCTTTTGTTACCTCCTGTTTGTATTCAGATGCTGCCCGAAGCGTCTTCCCGGACAGCCTTATATATTGTGTAACTACTCAGCAGGTGCTGAGCAGTTACGCAGCGGGTGAAGCTTGCGCATCCTAATTCACCCGCTGCATGGCAAACTATACTGTTTTGGCACGGTCTGAGCAGTAAATGCGCAGACCTGGTGAGTAGTTACTATACTGTTAACTATAACACAATCAAAACTCTTCCGTCAAATCATTGTTTTAAGAACCGTTACGATTTTGCGACTACTCAGTAACAGTTCACCCTTTGACTAGTCTGTTACAAACCGGACGGCTCACGGAGGATTGTCGTTCGCAAATAGCCCTCCGTTGCAAATAAACTATCCTCCGGGAGCCTGTGTATTGGATGAAAGGTGAATTAATCCACCCCATTTCAATTTTCCAGCTCCTTCAGCCACTCCAGCAGCTTCGATCTCCCCCTGACCGTCACGCCGCTCTCCTTCGGATCCGCGAACAGCGCCATATACTCCTCCGGCGTCAGGGCGCGGGCAAGCTCCTCCTTTCCCTCCTCCGTGATCACCGCCGTTGTCCCGTCGATCAGGCACAGGGGCGGGTACATGACACACCACCAGTTCTGTCCCTTCGCCTCCCCGATATCGATGCGCAGCGCCTGGTATTCCCCCTCCGGAAAGGTCAGCTCCCCGTAGGTTTTCTCGGGAAATTCCTCCTGCGTCATATAGACCTTCACCGGATAATCATACCCCTGCTCCGTGATCGTATCCACTGCAGTGGTATAAATGTTCTGGAGATTCTGTATGATCACCCTGCGGCTCTCCGCCACGCTGCCGCATTCCGACAGAAGCGGCTTCATCAGGCTGATCACGTCGTCCCGGACCGCAAGCTTCAGCTCCTGATCCGCCTGTGAATCACTGTTAGCCCGCACATGAAAGCGGATGATGCCGGAGTAGGGTTTCCCCTTCTTCACCTGCACATTCTCTCCCTGCATGGCCAGCACATCTGTTTCCATGTCCTGTTCAGACCCCATGCCCTGTCCGGATCCCATGCCCGGAAGCAGGTGAAGCGCCGCCCCGGCAAGCTCCGGCTCCTCCCCGCTTTCAATCTGCTCAAACGCCGCTGCCACCTGGTCCGACAGCTTCCCGCCTGCCGGCAGTGTGCCGATTCCCTCCGGTGCATAGGCCTCCGCCACTGTCTGAAAGCTGTTCATCACCGCGAACATGGTCTGAAACAGGCCACCCTCCTTGTGATGATGATAATAGGAAATGGTGGAAAACAGTATGCCCCCCATCACCCCGATGAATACCGCCGTAAACGCGTCCCGCAATACCTTCATGCTCATCCCGTCCTTTCTTTCCCCGATCCATACGAAGCGTCCATGAGAATCCACAGACCGCTGACAGATCTCTTTTTGATTTTTTTAGTATTGACGGAAACTGACAGGACTATACCGTATCCGGGGGCTCTGCAATAAAAAAACAGACAGCGTCAAATGATCGTTTCCGCTGTCTGTTTTTCCTTGAATTACATGTATGACAGGAATCAGGAACAAACCATCCCGATAATCCGCCTTTAAGCGTTTCCTGCGGTCATCTTAAGAGACATCCTCTTCTTACTATTTCATCGTAACCTGTACTCTCGGATTGCCATCCTCATCTGGTTCGAGCATGGACACCTCCCTCATCACAATCGGAATATCCGGAGCGGACACAGCTCCGTCCCCGCCCATGGAACGCGGCACAGTAAGAAAGCTGTCCACAACCTCCATCCCTTCGGTCACTTTGCCAAATGCCGCATACATACCGTCAAGCGAAGAAGACCAGTCATCATAACAAATAAAAAACTGACTGGATGCACTGTCCGGATGCCCGGATCTTGCCATCGACACCACTCCCCTCTGGTGGGAAAGGGTGTTTTCGACGCCATTGGAAGAAAATTCCCCCTTGATCTGCTGGCCGCTGCCGCCACTGCCAGTACCGGTGGGATCTCCTCCCTGCGCCATAAACCCGTCCACGACACGGTGAAAGGACAGGCCGTTATAAAATCCCTGTTCCACCAATTCCTCGAAGTTTTCACAGGTAATCGGTGCCGTTTCCGGATACAGCGTGATCACAAAGCTTTTCCCGCTGAAAGCGGTTTCCTGCGAAGACACTGCATCGTCCTTTGCCGGAACCGCTCCGTCCAGAGTTCCCCTTATCACAAAACCATTCGACGTTTCCTCTGTTTTTACATCCTTTCCGCATCCGCCAAGAAATACGAACGCCACGAGACACAATACTGCCATTTTTCTGATTGTTTGATACATATGCATTGTTTTCACCTCTTTATTTTTGATAGGCTTGCGCCTTATTTTTTTCCGGATCCCGTATGTGTCAACCCTGTGACACATTTTTTATTTTCAGACCCTTCAGGTAATCTTTTCGTTCCACCGGAATCCGATTGCTCTCTACAGATTTCTGAATGGTTTTATTATGCGTCCAGACATCCAGCCGCTTCTCTTCTATGTATGGCAAAGCAGCCTCATATTGCTTTGCCAGGGCCGTAGCGAAATACCAGGCGATCATCATATTGATGTAGTATTCATCAGATCTGAGTTCCGATACCATGTTCAGACAGGCAGGATCAAAATCTTCATCCAAAAAATGCTCCATAAGCATCCCTGTTCCGAATCTTACCGTATATGTCTTATCTGACCGGATCCATACCCTGATCTGTTCGATCAGCTCCGTCCGGTGTTTCTTAAAGATTTTCGGCGACATCTGATCACAGGTTGCCCAATTATCGACAAACGGCAGAAACTGTATCACCGCTTCCATGCACCGCTCATAATCCTTGATTTCAGAGATGACAAACGCGTGAAGCTGATTCTCGTCAAAATAAGGATGTGGAAGATCATCCAGAAATTCACGGATGCCTTCCTTTTTTGCCAGTGCCTTGGCATATTTCCGAAGCTCTGGCGTCCTTACCCCGATGATCGTGTCAGGATGAACCGTTGGAATCAGCTTGCGCTGAAAATCACGGTATCTCACATCCTGTAAACGAAACAGCTCTGCCCTGATATCTTCCCTGATCATTTACCCAATCCTCCTCTATAAAATCATTAATTTTAATCCGGCTTCCTATGGATCTCATTTTCAGGAATTTTTGATCAGCCTGCCCAGAACTGTTTTAAGCAGCTCCAGATCGACCGGTTTTGCAAGATGCTCGTTCATGCCGGCATCCAGACAGTTTTTTATATCCTCTTCAAAGGCGTTTGCCGTAAGCGCGATAATCGGAACGGTCTGCGCATCCGTCCGGTCAAGTTTCCGGATCTTTCCCGTCGCTTCCAGCCCATCCATGACAGGCATGCGCATATCCATCAGGATCGCGTCAAAATGCCCCGGCTTGCTCTGACTGAAGATCTCCACTGCCTGCTGTCCATTCCCGGCCGGCTCCGATGTCATATGTTCATGCTGAAGCATCATCATAATAATTTCCGCGTTGACAGCCTGATCCTCCACAACCAGGATGTGCCGCCCTTCAAGAGATACAGCTGCCTCCGGCACCTCTTCCTCTGCCGCTTCCGGCATTTCCCTCTTATCTGTCCGCTTCATCCCGACCGTAACCACAAAGGTTGTTCCCACGCCCTTTTCGCTCTCCACTGCAATCCGGCCGCCCATCATCTCAATAAAGCCCTTCGTGATGGCCATTCCAAGCCCGCTGCCGCCGTAACGGTTGGTATTTCCGGAATCCTCCTGTGAAAATGCCTCAAACAGCCTCGGGATAAATTCCCGGTCCATGCCAACGCCTGTATCCTCCATTGTAAAACGCACCTCCGCGCTGTCATCCGTGCCGGCAGTCTGCTCAACAGTAAAGGTAATGACGCCAGGGGCATCGGTAAACTTAACGGAATTGCCAAGGATGTTGATAAGCACCTGCTTCAGCTTTAACTCATCGCCGATAAAGGCTTCATCCAGCGGCTCAACACGATGGAAGACGAAACGCAGACCTTTCTCCTCACACTGTCCATTGATGATGATGCAGACCTGGTCCAGGATCTCCCGGAACGGGAATTCTTCCTCCTTAAGCGCCATGCGTCCGGACTCAATGCGGCTCATATCCAGGATATCATTGATGATGGAAAGCAGATGCCGCGCGCTGGCGCCAATCTTTTCCAGGTTTTCCCTTGTATGGCTGGAGATGGTCTCATCCCGCAGGGTCAGATTGTCCAGACCGATGATGGCATTCATCGGCGTGCGGATTTCATGGCTCATCCGGGACAGGAAACGGGATTTTGCCTGGTTTGCGTTCCGGGCGTCCTCCGCCGCCTCCACCAGCTGACGGTTGACCTCTGTCTGCCACCGGATCAGGCTGTTGATCAGGACGATGATATACGCAAGGCAGACACCAAACAAGAGAACAAAAATAACCGTCACAAGCGCCACGCTGCCATAAATATCCCGCCAGCGGTTCGCCACCATCACAGTAAAGCCGGAATCCGTCCTGCGGCTTAAGCTGGCCATGGTACGTCCCGAATAATCCTTAAGCAGCATAACTCCCTCCCTGTTGTAGCTTTCCGCATATTCCGTATCCTGAATGCTGGTGCTGCTTTCTCTATCCATCTGATAGGCCCCGTTCGGGTGATTGATGATCACAGCGTCAGAATCCACCAGAAATGCGTATCCATGGCTTGTGTAGCTTTCACCAAGCATATGGATCAGCTTGTCCAGAAAGAAATCGATTCCGAAGATGCCAAGAAATTCATCCTTTTCCCCATATATGACTCGTGAGAGCGTAATGCAGTAATTCCCGCTCTGCGCGTCCAGATAAGGCGCGGAAACGCTGAAGCCTTCCGGCGAGCGCTCTGTAGCCTTATACCACGGCCTTGTCTCTGGACGGAAATCCTCGCCAGGCTCCCATCCGTTGCTCATCACAACGGGATGCTCCGCATAGGGGTTTGCCATATAGCAGAGCGAAATGTCCGGGTAACGCCTTGCAATATCCTGCAGCCACTCCACAGCGTCTTCGTAATCGTCCATCAGCTCCGGCCTGGAGGAAATCATGTCAGTGAACATATAAAGGATGCTCTTTTGCTGTGCGAGCCACTCATTCAGCTGATTCTCATAGGCATCCGCTTCCCTGTTCATGCGGATCGTGCCACGGTTGATCGAAATGCTGCCGCAAAACAGCAGCACGACCACAAGGGTAACCAGCAACGTAAGAATGATCCCGTTCCGTACTCTGCGGCTCGGGCCTCCCAGGGATTCCCTGCGCCGTTTTTTTACGGCAGCTTCTTCTCCCTCACGCCGCATCCCGGAACAGGAGGCCAATTCATTGGCAAGCACGGAAAGATGCTGTCCATGGTGATGGATTTTGCCGATCAGCTCAACTGGATCCTCGTTCTCCCCAAGAAGCCGTATATCACTGAGACGCTGCAGCTGCGCTGCCGACTCATGCAGCCTGCCCGAAAAGCCTTCCATACTGCTTTCGGTACGGGAAATCGCTTTTTCCGCCATCCCTGCCTTGCGTGCGCTGTAAAGGGAAAAGCCCGCCACTGCGGCCAGCATCAGCAGATTTACAGCTAACAAAACCGCCAGCTGCCGGTAATTATCGCCATAAAGCGCGTCGGTATCCACACTGAGCATCAGATACCAGCCATTGCCTGTCTCCGAAGAAAAGATCACGCAGGATTTCCCGTCCAGCTCGGCATGGAAGCTCCCATGCACCCGGGAAGACTTGACGCGGTCGAAAATGACCGCGTATTCGGGCAGTTTTTCATCTACGCGTTCGCCAACCAGCGACATATCCGTATAACCGGCGATCTCCCCGTCAGAAGTAATGATCATAGCCGTCCGGTTATTCTCCTCCGTCATGCGGAGTATGGACTCCTGCACCTTGGAAAGATTCAAGTCCATTCCCACAACCGTTTCCCCGTCTGAGAGCAGCGTGGACACGGTAAAGCACATGTTTCCTGAAGTAATATCCTTGTAGGGCTCAGAGATAAACACCCCGTCCGGCGTGTCCATCGCGCCGATAAACCAGATCCGTTCCGAAGCGTGGAAATCCTCCGGCGCGTCAAAACCGGGAACAATATGCCAGTCGCTGCCTGCGATGTACACATTCATAAAGCTGTCGGTCGACAGATACTTCTCCTTCTGCGCACGGAAATAATCCTCCAGGGTTTTCTCCGGCGCGTCTGATTCCATCAGCTGTTCCGCGCCAAGCGCGACATGGAGGAGGTTGCTCTGTGCCTGCGCGATCGTATCCTGCAGATCACTCCCGATCACCTCAAGCTGTGTATTGCCGATCTCATCGCTCAGCGTATTCGCGTGCCTGAGACCGACCGTCACATTTATCACAATTGCCGCCAGCACAGCCAGCATGATCACAAATATAATGCCAATCCGAACACGGTTCTTTTCCATACAATTCCTCCCCCTATTCGATATCGCCAACCACAGGAATTCCCCATGGCCTTAAGCCAACAGGCTTCCTGCTTCAGAAAAAAAGTACCTGTTTGTAACTACCCGGCAGGTCTGCGCATGCACGGCGCAGGCTGCCAAAACAATATAATCTGCCAGACAGCAGGTGAATCAGGATACTTACGTTTCACCCGCCGCGTAACTGTCTTGCACCTGCTGAGCAATTACAACAGTTTTTGAAATACCATTTTGTACTCATACTATCATGATAACACAAAGCCGCGCTCTGGACAAACAAAAATATATTACCGGAATGTCTATCAAGGCAAAAAAGCGGGCAGCCACACCACCATTTTCACAGTGATATGCCGCCCGCTTTTCCTTTTTCCTCTCCGATCTCACCTTTTAGGCACTGGCTTCGGAAGCAACGACAGTGTCCGCAACAGCTCAACCGGTCCTCCCTCATCCCTCAAACACTCCACCTTTCAGCAATCCATCACCACCGGCTCACCTCTCAAACAGGTAGGTATGCCTCTTAACCAGAAATCCCTCCGGCACGCTCTCCAGCACATAAGCCTCCACGCCGCTTCCCTCGCGCATGGCCTTCAGGTAATCCGAAAGCCAGGGAATATTTTTTTCCTGCCGTTCTCCGGAACGGATCACCTGCTCCACGTAGGTTCCCACCGGAGCCTCCGCCTCCCGCAGGCAGGTTAAAAGCTCCTCCCTGTCCCCGATCTGCAGGAAGGGGCAGGTCTTGGCCACCTCCTCATTTTCATCGAGCAGCGCCAGAAAATCCATCAGCTCCTTTTTCAATACGGTATCCCTGCCCTCCCACAGGATGACCTTGAGATGGGAAAGGGACAGATCCTTCCCCTTGACCTTCTGGTATTCCCGCGCCAGGCCTTCCAGGTCATCGCAGTCCCAGCCGCTCACCCGCTCGTTATGGCTTTTCTCCCCCACCCTCCGCTCCTGGGCGGCTGCGAGGTCAAAATGCCAGGCGCGCCCGTTCACGCCCCCTGACGCGATCAGAATGGTGGCGTAATCCCGCTCCTCCACATTCCGCATGTCATTCCGGACCGAAGGCCCTGCCTGGCATCCGGTCATGGAAACCGCCGCGCCTGCCAGCAGGAGAAAAAAGGCCGCATGGCGGATTCCCGTTTTTCCCTGCCTCTTACCGGACAAAAGCTCCAGCAGCGGAAGGATGAGCGACAGGGGAATGTCCACAAACACCCCATAAGCGAGAAATCCGGCAAGCGTCTGCCGATAGGACGGCAGGCAGGCCGCAAACAGCCACGCGCCCAGAAGGGACAGCGCTGACAAAAGAAAACGGTTCGCGGACGGGTAAAGCTTCCGGAGCATGGCTTCCATCTGGTACAGCGTGCCCATCACCAGCACAAAACAGCCCGTCATAAAGAACCAGACCATCAGTACGTCAAAGCGCTCCAGTACGCCGAAGGGAAGCCGGATATAGCGCATGATGGAAATCGTGAGCATTTCCTCCTGCCCGGCCCCATGTATGCCATAAATTCCCTGAATGACAAGCGTAAGCACTGCCATCAAAAGCAGGCTGCCCATGACCAGCAGATACCTGTTCCTTCCTCCGCCATTTGTTCCCTCCTGTGCCCTGCCGAGGAACGGGCGCAAATAAACCACATGCTCCACCGGCAGCAGGAAGGTGAGCAGCGCATAGGCGGAAAACAGCAGCCTGCCGGCGGGAACGCCCCCATGCGGCAGGAAAATTCCAAAATCAACCTCTCCCAGCCCAAACAGCAGCATCACGACAAAGGGAACAAACAGGACCGGAAAGATCAGCTCACAGATCCTCGCCTGCTTTTCAATCCCCAGCTCCCGCTTTTCCCCTCCCCACAGCGTAAGAGACGGGGCAGCGCCGTAGAGCGCCGCCAGCAGAAGCGGAAGCGCCATCACTGCGTTCCACAGGCTGTTTTCATCCCTTCCCCTAAGAAACGGAACCTGCGCCTCCTGAAGGATCGCGATGCTAAGCACAATATAAAAGGATAATCGGAGGAACAGCCGAAGAAGCCGCACCCACGCAAAAAATCCCCGGAGCCTGTCCCCCTGCGTTCCGCTTCCCCCCTCATCCTCTGCCGTGCTGCAGGCAGAAATTTCATCCTGCCGACCGCACCGAAGCTCTGCCAGCCAGAACATCACCGCCGTATATCCCGCCGCCAGCACCAGAAACAAAAGAAGTCCCGTAACCACCGCGCTGCCGAACAGCTTAGCCGACAGATATGGCAGGACAAAGATCCCGCCCGCAAAGACAGATAACAGCAGCATGCACCGAAGCTGCTTTTCCGATATTTTCCCATTATGGCTGAACATTCTCTCCTCCTCCAGATATCACTTGATCTACAGACGTTTGCGAAACAATGTACTTTTTCAATCGGCTCCTGGCAGGATCTATATTTTTTCTTGGCTAACGTTCCTAATGCCGGCGAAAAAACATAGATCCTGCCGGGAGCCTCAGCCTACATTTTGAGTTTCGCAATTACCTTTTAATGGATCTTAAAAAACCTGAGCCTGTGCTCCCGGCTGGCATACAGCGGGCGATTACGCATGGCAAAGACCGGGCTTCTCCAGATAAAATCCTGATACTCGATCCCGCCGTCCACGCTGCCGGACACCACCGGCAGCATATAGGGGATTCCGAAGCTTTCCAGGGACGCCAGATGGATCTGCAGCACAAGGATCCCCAGCATGATGCCATAAAGCCCCCACAGCGCGCCGAGGACAATCATGCCGAATTTCAGCAGCCGGAAGGTCGAGGAAAATTCCTCATTTGGAATGGCAAAGGACGCGATTGCAGTCAGCGCCACCACGATCACCACGATCGTGCTGACCAGGGAAGCCTCCACTGCGGCCTGCCCCACGATGATGCCGCCCACCACGCCGATGGTGCTTCCCATCTGCCCCGGCAGCCTAAGTCCCGCCTCCCGCAGCAGCTCAAACAGAAGCTCCATCAAAAGCACCTCCACGACAATCGGAAAGGTCACGTCGCTGCGCTCCCCCACGATCGCCAGCAGAAATTCCGTCGGAAGCACCTGCGGATAATAACAGGTCACCGCCACATACATGCCGGGTAAAAGGATGGTGAGCCACGCCGCCAGATACCGGAGGAGCCGCGCGAAGGTGCCCACCGCAAACCGGTTGTAGTAATCATCGGAGGCCTGGAAAAAGGTCTGGAAGGTCGTCGGAAGGATCACCACCTCCGGCGAATTGTCCACCACCAGCACGACGCGCCCCTCTAACAGCGCGGAGGACGCCTTGTCCGGGCGCTCTGTCGTCTGCACCTGCGGAAACGGGGAATACCATTTCTCCTCCAGAAGATGCACCAGCATCCCGCTGTCATAGATCCCGTCAATCTCAAAATCCGCAAGCCGCCTCTCAATCTCCCGAAGCAGCGCGGGACTCGCCAGATCCTCCATGTACATCAGGCCATACGTGGTTCTGGAACGCTGTCCCACCATCCCCTGCCGCTCCTTCAGCTTGGGATCCCGCACCCGCCTCCTGATCAGCGCCGTGTTGGTACGGAAATTTTCCGTAAAGCTGTCCCTCGGCCCTTTCAGCCCCGATTCCTTCTGCGGCGTGCTGACCGAGCGGACAGGAAAGGACTTGGTGGACAAAAGGAGCGCCCTTGCCTCCCCATCAATGAAAATGGCAGTATCCCCTGCGAGCACCCCGTCCACAACTTCCATCATCGTGTGCTTTTCCGTCAGATCCACTGCCTCTGTCTGTAAATAAAAAATGCTGTCCCAAAGGGAACGGGCACGCCCGCCTTTTCCTGATGGTTCCGCGGCCTGACCGGACTTCCATACCGTACTGCCCGCCGCCTGTCCTCCCGCTTTTTCCGTCCCGCTGCCGCATCCGCCCGGATCCATCTTCCACAACGCGCAGCCGGGCGCCTTCCCCTCTGCCCCGGACAAATCCGCGGATTTTCCGTCTCTTTTTGCCTTCCACACAGTATACCCGCCCGCTGCGGCGTCCTGGACAGCCGACCTCCACTCGTAAAGCAGCGGTCTTGTAATCGTGCGCTCCACCATCTCATGGTCTGAAAGCCCGTCAATGTACACGATAAACATGCCGGTCTCGCCCTCTGCCCGTTCCAGCACAAACTCCTT
>CAMHJT010000023.1 GCA_946185495.1 uncultured Clostridiaceae bacterium
TTCTCATATCCGTTTTTCCGGTCCATCCGAATCCTCTGCTGCAGTTTCTCCGACAGATCATCGTATTTCTTATCTTTCATGCCGTCTCTCTTTCCCTGTTTCTTTTGATATGCTTCGTACTCCCATATGCTTTCTCATATCAGCTTCCAATTGGAATACACTTATTTCCATCCACATTACCAGCTTCATCCATTAATTCACATAGAATCCAGTAAAATCAAACACCTTACTGTAATAGTTCTCCGGCTCCGCGAACCTGCATTCCTCATGTCCAGCCCCGGCAACATTCAGCACCTCATGCGGAGAGGCAATCGCCTCATTTAACTCCTGCGTCATGTCCTCCGACGCGTAGGTGTCATTTTTTCCACGGATCAGCAGGATCGGAATGGCGGTACGCTTTACCTGGCTGACCGCGTCCGCTTCCTTCAGCGTAAAGCCCGCCCAGGCCTTCATCACCGGATTCATGGTATACATAAATGGAAATACCGGCAGCTTTTCATGCCTGGCCCGGAACTCCTTCTTCACGATATCCCACGCGTTCGTATAGGCGCTGTCCGCGATCACTGCCTTGATCGAGCTCTTGACCGCCTCTCCGGAAAGCATCAGCGCCGCGTCCGCCCCCACGTCTATGCCATGGATCACAACCTTCGCGGAGGGGTTTTCCTGCAGGATCACGTCGATCCAGTTGATGATGTCCATGCGGTCTGTCCAGCCCATTCCAGGGAACATGCCCTCGCTCTCGCCGTTAGCGCGCAGATCCGGCGTGAGCACATTATAGCCCTGCTCCTGGTAACGCATGGCAATGTCATAGACATCCTCCATGTTCCCGTTATAGCCGTGCAGGATCACCGCCCACTTATCGCTCTTCTTTTTGGTGCGGATTGCACGCGCCACCAGAATGCTCTTGTCATCCGCCACCAGCGTAAGCTTTTCCCGCTTCGCCTTCTTCATCCACGCTTTCGCCTTGTCCTCTGCCGCCGCCCGGTTGGCAGCGGTCACGGAAGTGGTCTGAATCTGGTTTAAGTAAGCCCGCTCTCCATTCCTGCCTCTGATACACAGATCCCTCGTCAGGAAAAAGCCGGCGATCACCGTGAAAAGGCTGACCACAACCGCCAGCTTAAAAAGGATCCAGATTCCCTCCATGAGATCCGATAAAACCCAGCCGACTGTGATCCTCTCTCCCGGCTCAATCCGTTTTCTCTTCCTTGTCATGTCGACGGGCTCCAGCCATCCCTCTGTCCGGATGCCATCCTGCGCGTGATTTCCTAAAGCCTCCCCGGCTGCAGCTGTCTCCGCTCCCGGCGCCCTGCCTGTTAAGCTTTCTGCGGGATGCCCGGCTGTGTTTTTTTTGCTGTCAGGCATTCCTCCGGGCTGTCCGGCAGAAGCTGCCCCGCCCTTTCGGCTGTCATGCGTTCCCACGGTCTGTCTCTCAGTATTTTTTCCTGCGTTATTCCTTTTCCCGTCCTTCTGGCTGGAGGTTCGAAGTCCGGAAAGGTCATTATCCTTTTTTTCGGATAATCCATAGCCTGCATCCTTCCTGCCGGGCAGGTTCTGCTCCCTGCCATCCTTCTTACCCGTCAGTCCCTGGCCGCTTCCATCCTTCTTACCCGTCAGTCCCTGGCCGCTTCCATCCTTCTTACCCGTCAGTCCCTGGCCGCTTCCATCCTTCTTACCCGTCAGTCTCTGGCCGCTTCCATCCTTCCTGCCGGGAAGGCTCTGATCCCTGCCATCCTTCTTCCCGGACAGTGCGTGACCGCTTCCATCCTTCCCTCCGGATGATCCGCGACCGTTTTGGGCAGCTTTCTTCCCTGTGCTCTCCCTGCCGGAAGAGCTGCCTGACGATTTCTTCAATTGTTCATCTGCCCTTTTTAATACAGCCTCAATCTCCTGATCAGACATTCCTTTTTGTATCGCGTCATTCCTGCTGCCCTGGTCATTTGCTCCCGACGCTGCTTTTGGATCACTCATCTCAACCTCCTGGAAAATATGTATCTGTTCGATTGCCCCTGCAATCCTATTCTTAAAATCGGCTTATCACCGCATTTTTATCCCTGGCAAGCCATATCCCCTTGCCCGCCGTTTTCAATTTCCTTCCCTGCATGCAAATGCAGGATTTCCAAAATCTGCTTTACCTCTTCATACGGAATCTGTCCCGGCGCGGACGCATGTCCCTCCGCCGCAAAGGTCACCGCGGAGCCATACCACTCTCCGGCGAGCCTGCTGATCAGTCCCATCTCCCCCATGGACATGGCGATCACAGGCTTGCTGCCTCCCTGCTCCCGGTAGGACAGCACAGCAGACATCAGCGCCAGAACGTCCTTCTTTTCTCTCGGCATGACAGCCACCTTCGGAATGTCCACTCCGGCCCGATCCATGTACCACAGACGTTTTACAAGCTCCGCCTCAGGAGGCGTCGACTGAAATTCATGACTGCTTCCAACCACCTTCACGCCATGGTCGTGGGCGTAACCGGAAAGCTCCTCCATCAGTCCCTCTTTCAAATACGCCTCCACATCAAGCAGGTCGATCTGCCCGCTTTCGCATGCGGCTTCACAGAGACGCTGATACGCTTCCACGGAAAGCTGTCCTTTCCCGCCCTCCGTTCTCGACCGGAAGGTGAATAGCAGCGCCTGCTCCCGCAGCATCTGCCGCAGCTCCTTCAAAAAGCCATAAAACTCCTCCGCATCAGGTATATAAGAAAGATAATCTGCCCGGAGCTCCACCAGCTCAGCCCCGGTTCCCGGCAGCTTTTCCGCCAGCGCAAGAACCTCCTCTTTCCTTGTCCCCATGACCGGCACACAAATCTTCGGCCGCCCCTCTCCGATCATGATTCCCCTGATATTTATGCCCATTTTCCGCACTTCCCTTCTCCATTTCTCATGAATTTACATCATCATTCCCAGCTCCAGCCAGGCTGCTGTTCATCCAGAGATTTTCTCTTACTCACGTCCGGCTATTTCTCTATGCCAGACAAAATCCGGCTATATTCATCCACAATCCGTCCTGTCCTGCAGCGGCTGTCCGGACGTGGCTGAACAGTTATTCCTATCTTACCATACCTGACAGAAAAAGACCATGCCAATTTATACACAGTTTCTTTTTTTGTCCTTAATTTTCGCTCACCTTTCAGGTTCATGCGTTTCAAATGTACTGTTTTGGCACGGTCTGCGCAGTGAATGCGCAGACATGCTGAGCAGGTACGCCAAAACTACAGTTATGCCAAACAAGTGCAGGACGAACCCATCCTGCACTTGTTTTCACCTCTGTATTCTGTTCATTTTACGAAACCCGTGTCCTGCGTCAGATACACATGTTATTTTTGAACAGTTCCTTACTCCTGGGAATCCTCTGCCATGTCCGCGGTCTCCGCGTCATCCGCAGCCTCCGGTTCATCCTCTTCATCCCAGTCCTCAGCGTCGCCATCCTCTGCGTCAGTATCTTCCGCATCCGTGTCTTCCGCCCATTCGCCGTCTTCCATATTCTCTGCTGACCCGTCAAATTCCTCATCTGCCAGTTCATCGTCTTCATCCTCTGAAGCCTCGTCCTCTTCAGCCTCCGCTGCCGCAAACGCTGCGCGCTCCGCTGCCAGCTTCGCCTCCAGCTCTTCCTCCTGGCGCTTTCTGATTGTCTCGCAGTCAAGCTTGACGCTGCGGTAGCGCTTCATTCCGGTACCGGCCGGGATCAGCTTACCGATCAGCACATTTTCCTTAAGGCCGATCAGCGGATCCACCTTGCCCTTGATCGCCGCTTCCGTCAGCACCTTCGTGGTCTCCTGGAAGGACGCTGCCGACAGGAAGGAATTGGTTGCCAGGGAGGCCTTGGTGATACCCAGCATGACCTGTGTACCCTGTGCAGGCTCCTTGCCCTCCTCGATCAGCCGTTCATTCGTCTCATTGTACTCCAGCACATCCACCAGCGTGCCCGGCAGATAATCGCTGTCACCAATGTTCTCAATCTTAATCTTCTTAAGCATCTGCCGCACGATTACCTCAATGTGCTTATCATTGATATCCACGCCCTGCAGACGATATACCTTCTGAACCTCGCGAAGCATATAGTTCTGTACCGCCTGCACGCCCTTGATCTTCAGGATATCATGCGGATTGACAGAACCAATGGTAATCTCGTCACCGGCCTCCACCAGCTGGTCATCCTTCACCTTGATCCTGGAATCATACGGGATCAGGTATGCCTTAGACTCTCCGGTCTCCTCGTTTGTAACCACAACCTCACGTTTCTTCTTTGTGTCACGGATCTGCACCCTGCCGCTGAACTCGGCGATGATCGCAAGTCCCTTCGGCTTTCTGGCCTCGAAAAGCTCCTCCACACGCGGAAGACCCTGTGTGATATCATCACCCGCCACACCGCCGGTATGGAAGGTTCTCATCGTAAGCTGTGTACCAGGCTCACCAATGGATTGCGCCGCAATGATGCCGACAGCCTCTCCCACCTGCACCGCCTGTCCTGTCGCCATATTGGCGCCGTAGCACTTCGCACAGATTCCAATATGGGACTTGCAGTTCAAAATGGTACGAATCTTCAGCCTTGTAACCGGATTTCCATCCTCATCCACAGCGCTGCTGAGAATTCTCTCGGCGCGCTTCGGCGTGATCATATGATTTCTCTTCACGATCATTTCGCCGTTTTTATCAAATACAGACTCTGCCGCATAGCGTCCTGTAATACGATCCTGGAAGGACTCGATCGTTGCGTCGCCCTCCATGAACGCCTCCACATAGGTTCCCGGAATCTCATCTGCGCCTTCACTGCAATCCACCTCACGGATGATCAGATCCTGTGATACATCCACCAGACGGCGCGTCAGGTAACCTGAGTCGGCAGTACGCAGGGCCGTATCAGAAAGTCCCTTTCTCGCTCCATGCGCGGAAATGAAATACTCCAAAACGTCCAGTCCCTCACGGAAGTTTGACTTGATTGGCAGCTCAATGGTACGTCCTGTCGTATCCGCCATCAATCCACGCATGCCCGCGAGCTGCTTGATCTGCTGGTCGGAACCACGGGCGCCGGACGCCGCCATCATCTTGATATTGTTGTAGGTCTCCAGTCCCTCCAGCAGCGCCTTGGTCAGCTTCTTATCCGCATCCTCCCATGTCCGGACGACAGCGTTATAACGCTCCTCCTCCGTCACATAACCCTGCTTGAACTTCTGCATGATCAGCTCTACCGTCCTCTGCGCGTCTGCCAGAATTTGCTTCTTGGCAGCCGGCACCGTCATCTCCGAAATGGAAACGGTCAACGCGCCCTTGGTAGAATATTTATATCCAATGCTCTTGATGTCATCCAGCACCTCTGCTGTCTTGGTCGCGCCATGGGTATTGATGCATTTATCAAGAATCTTCTTTAATTCTTTCTTGCCTACCAGATAATCAATCTCCAGCACCAGCTCATTGCCCGGCACGGAACGGTCCACAATGCCGAGATCCTGCGGAATGATCTCATTGAACAGGATGCGTCCGAGCGTAGTCTCCAGAATCTTACTGCCTTCCGTTCCATCCGGCATGGTCCCGCGCATTCTTACCTTCACCTTTGCGTGCAGCGTGATCTCGCCGTTCTCATACGCGAGGATCGCCTCATTTTTAGACTTGAAGAACTTTCCCTCGCCCTTATCCCCCGGCTTGTCAATCGTCAGGTAGTAAATGCCCAGCACCATATCCTGTGAAGGTACCGCCACAGGCGCGCCGTCTGAAGGCTTAAGCAGGTTGTTCGGTGAAAGCAGCAGGAACCGGCATTCCGCCTGCGCCTCCACAGAAAGCGGAAGATGCACCGCCATCTGGTCTCCGTCAAAGTCCGCGTTAAAAGCCGTACATACCAGCGGATGCAGCTTGATCGCCTTGCCTTCCACCAGAATCGGCTCAAATGCCTGAATACCCAGACGGTGCAGTGTCGGGGCACGGTTCAGCATCACCGGATGCTCCCTGATGACATCCTCCAGCACATCCCAGACCTCCGTCTCCAGCTGCTCCACCATCTTCTTGGCAGACTTGATATTGTGTGCCAGCTTCCGGCTCACCAGCTCACGCATCACAAACGGCTTGAACAATTCGATCGCCATCTCCTTCGGCAGGCCGCACTGGTAGATCTTTAACTCAGGTCCCACAACGATAACCGAACGTCCGGAATAATCCACACGCTTGCCAAGGAGGTTCTGGCGGAACCGTCCCTGCTTGCCCTTGAGCATATCAGAAAGGGACTTCAGCGCACGGTTGCCGGGACCCGTCACGGGACGTCCACGGCGTCCGTTATCGATCAGCGCGTCCACAGCCTCCTGCAGCATACGCTTTTCATTTCTCACGATGATATCCGGCGCACCCAGCTCCAGCAGGCGGTTCAGGCGGTTGTTGCGGTTGATGATCCTGCGATATAAGTCATTCAGGTCTGAAGTTGCGAAACGTCCTCCATCCAGCTGCACCATAGGACGGATATCCGGCGGAATTACCGGCACCGCGTCCAGGATCATCCATTCCGGACGGTTATTGGAATTGCGGAAGGCCTCCACGACCTCAAGCTGCTTGATCTTCTTGGCGCGGTTCTGGCCGCTGGCATCTTTGAGTGCCTCGCGCAGCTCCGTCGCCTCCTTTTCCAGATCGATCGCCTCTAATAACTCCTTGATCGCCTCAGCTCCCATGCCGACACGAAACGCTCCGAACCCGTATTCTTCCTCGGCGTCACGAAACTCCTTCTCGGAGAGCACCTGCTTGTAGGCCAGATTGGTGTCTCCCTTGTCCAGCACAATATATGACGCGAAATACAGCACCTTCTCAAGCGTCTTGGGGGAAATGCCCAAAATCAGTCCCATCCGGCTCGGAATCCCCTTAAAATACCAGATATGGGAAACCGGAGCCGCAAGCTCAATGTGTCCCATCCTTTCACGGCGAACATTGGCTTTTGTGACCTCAACGCCGCACCTGTCACACACAACTCCCTTATATCGGATCTTTTTGTATTTTCCGCAGTGACATTCCCAGTCCTTGCTCGGTCCAAAGATGCGCTCACAGAACAGTCCGTCCTTCTCCGGCTTCAATGTCCTGTAATTGATGGTCTCTGGCTTCTTCACCTCGCCTCTGGACCATTCGCGAATCTTATCCGGAGAAGCAAGGCCTATCTTAATGGCATCAAAATTCATTGGTTGTTCGATCTCCTGATTATTCATTTCTGACATCTGTCTCTGCTCCCCTTTCAATAAGAATCCTCACCATCATAATCACCGTCATAGCTGTCAGCGTAATCGTAAGAATCGCTATCCGGCTCATCCTTTTCATCGAGCTCATAGGACTCGTCATTCTCATCCACACCGCTGTAGCCGTGCTCTTTCATCTCTGATTCCCGTCTGTCGTAGTCCATATCGCCAAAATCACGGACATCGTCATTGCCGTAATCTATGCTCTCACTGATTTCAACCTCGGTGTTGTCATCCTTTAACACCCTCACATCCAAAGCAAGGGACTGGAACTCTTTCAGCAGCACCTTAAAGGACTCCGGAATGCCCGGTTCAGGGATATTGTCACCCTTGATGATCGCCTCATAGGTCTTCACACGGCCGACCACATCATCCGACTTCACAGTCAGGATCTCCTGAAGGGTATAGGAAGCGCCATACGCCTCCAGCGCCCATACCTCCATCTCTCCAAAACGCTGTCCTCCGAACTGCGCCTTACCGCCTAACGGCTGCTGTGTGACCAGGGAGTACGGACCGGTGGAACGCGCGTGGATCTTATCGTCCACCAGATGGTGAAGCTTCAGATAATGCATGAAGCCGATCGTAACAGGTGAATCAAATTCCTCGCCGGTACGTCCGTCTCTCAGACGCACCTTACCTGTGCGGTCAATCGGAACGCCCTTCCACTCAGCCCTGTGATCCCTGTTCTCATACAGGTAATCCATCACCTCATCTGAGACCTGTGATCTCCAGCGCTTATCGAAGGTCTCCCAATCCTCGTTGACATAATCGTTCGCCATCTCCAGCGTCTCCATGATGTCTTCCTCATTGGCGCCGTCAAATACAGGTGTCGCGATGTTGAAACCAAGCGCCTTTGCCGCCAGACCAAGATGCACCTCCAGCACCTGTCCGATATTCATACGGGAAGGCACGCCCAGCGGATTTAACACGATATCCAGCGGACGGCCATTCGGCAGGAACGGCATATCCTCCACCGGAAGAATACGGGAAATGACACCCTTGTTGCCGTGACGGCCTGCCATCTTATCTCCTACGGAGATCTTTCTCTTCTGCGCGATGTAGACACGCACTGATTTATTCACGCCCGGAGGAAGCTCGTCTCCGGCCTCTCTGGTGAAGATCTTGGTGTCCATGACAATACCGAACGCGCCATGGGGTACACGCAGGGAGGTATCGCGCACCTCTCTCGCCTTCTCTCCAAAGATCGCCCGCAACAGGCGCTCCTCTGCTGTCAGCTCCGTCTCTCCCTTCGGCGTTACCTTGCCCACAAGGATATCGCCGGCGCGCACCTCTGCGCCCACGCGGATGATTCCGTTCTCATCCAGATCCTTGAGAATCTCCTGGCCCAGTCCTGCCAGATCCCTGGTGATCTCCTCAGAGCCAAGCTTGGTATCCCTTGCCTCTGCCTCATACTCCTCAATATGTACTGAGGTGTAAACATCCTCCTGCACCAGACGCTCGCTTAACAGAACCGCGTCCTCGTAATTGTAGCCTTCCCATGTCATGAATCCGATGAGCGGGTTTTTGCCGAGCGCGATCTCTCCGCCTGCAGTGGACGCGCCATCCGCAATGACCTCGCCCGCCTTGACGCGGTCTCCCTTTCTCACGATCGGCCTCTGGTTCATACAGTTGCCCTGATTGCTTCTCGCGAACTTGATCACGTGATAGGTATCCCGTTTTCCGTCTTCATCCGCCCTGATCACGATCTCCTTGCTGGTGGATTTTTCCACAACGCCATCCCGTTTCGCGAGGATGCAGACGCCGGAATCCACCGCCGCCTTGGCCTCCATTCCTGTACCGACCACGGGTGCCTCTGTGCGCAGGAGCGGAACCGCCTGACGCTGCATGTTGGAGCCCATGAGGGCGCGGTTCGCGTCATCATTTTCCAGGAAAGGAATCATGGACGTCGCGACTGAGAACACCATCTTCGGCGACACATCCATCAGGTCTACCCTGTTGCGGTCAAACTCTGCCGTCTCCTCTCTGTACCGGCCCGAGATATGGGCGTTGACAAAGGTGCCGTCTGCGTTGATCGGCTCATTCGCCTGCGCAACGACATAGTTATCCTCCTCATCCGCGGTCAGGTAGACCACTTCATCCGTGACAACCGGATTCTCCGGATCCGTCTTATCCAGCTTCAGATACGGAGCCTCCACAAATCCATACTCATTGATCCTCGCATAGGTTGCGAGCGAATTGATCAGTCCGATGTTCGGACCCTCAGGGGTCTCAATCGGACACATTCTTCCATAGTGGGTATAGTGCACGTCGCGGACCTCGAATCCGGCACGGTCTCTGGACAGACCGCCCGGTCCCAGTGCGGACAGACGTCTCTTATGCGTCAGTTCGGACAGGGGGTTGTTCTGATCCATGAACTGAGACAGCTGGGAGCTTCCAAAGAACTCCTTCACCGCTGCGGTCACCGGCTTGATGTTGATCAGGGACTGCGGGGACACGGTCTCAGCATCCTGTGTGGACATTCTCTCCCGCACTACCCTCTCCATTCTGGACAGTCCGATCCGGTACTGGTTCTGTAACAGCTCGCCTACCGCACGAATCCTGCGGTTGCCCAGATGATCGATATCGTCGTCATTGCCAATGCCGTATTCCAAATGCATATTGTAGTTGATGGAGGCGAGGATATCCTCCTTCGTGATATGCTTCGGAATAAGGTCATGCACATCACGGCGGATCGCGCGCTTTAATTCCTCCTCATCCGTATATTTGTCCAGCAGGTCCTTCAGGACAGGATAGTATACGGACTCCGTCACGCCGAGTTCCCTGGCGTCAAAGCCTACATAATCGCTGATGTCCACCATCAGGTTGGAGAGTACCTTGACATTTCTGGTCTCTGTCTGGATCATGACAAAAGGCACTGCGGCGTTCTGCAGCTTCAGGGCGCTGTCCCTCGTCAGCTTCTCTCCTGCGCTGGCGAGCACTTCTCCTGTGGAGGGATCCACAACATCCTCTGCCAGCACCTGGCCCGCAAGGCGGTTGCGGAAGGAAAGCTTCTTATTGAACTTATATCTTCCCACCTTAGCCAGGTCGTATCTCCTCGGATCAAAGAACATTCCATTGATCAGGTTCTCCGCGCTCTCTACAGCTAACGGCTCGCCCGGACGGATCTTCTTGTATAACTCAAGCAAGCCCTGCTCGTAATTCGTCGAGGGATCCTTCTCCAGGCTGGCAATAATCTTGGGTTCATCTCCGAACAGCTCCCGGATCTCCTCATTGCTTCCAATTCCAAGGGAACGGATCAGCACCGTGATCGGCACCTTCCTTGTACGGTCCACACGCACATAAAATACGTCATTCGAATCAGTCTCATACTCTAACCAGGCGCCCCTGTTCGGAATCACCGTACAGGAATACAGCGTCTTTCCCAGCTTATCATGGCCGATCGCATAGTAAATGCCCGGCGAACGCACCAGCTGGCTTACGATGACACGTTCCGCGCCGTTGATCACAAAGGTTCCGGTCTCTGTCATCAGGGGAAGATCCCCCATAAACATATTGTCAATCTGCTTCAGGTCATCGGTCTCTTTGTTGCGGAGACGGACATCTACCTTCAGAGGCGCCGCGTAAGTCGCATCCCTCTCCTTGCATTCCTCAATTGAGTACTTCACATCCTCCTCACACAGCCGGAATCCAACAAATTCCAGACTGAGCTCTCCACTGTAATTCGTGATCGGGGAAATGTCCTCAAACACCTCTTTAAGACCTGTTTCCAGGAACCAACGGTAAGAGTCCTTCTGGACTTCGATCAAATTGGGCATCTCAAGTACTTCCTTCTGTCTGGAGTAACTCATGCGCATTCCCTTGCCCGCCTTGACAGGACTGATTCTGTTCTTTTCCATCGACGTTTTCACCCCTTGAATAATATTTATACTCCCTATTGTGGACACTTCCCCACAATAATGACATTTTATCATTTTACCATCCAGCCGGTCAAATGTCAACCAGAATTTTTTAAAACTATTTTCTGTATCATTATGACGAAGCTTTCCATAAAACAACCCCCGGCGCAGTCCATCCGCACCGGGGGTTGTTGTTTCTCTTCTCTGTTCACTCGGCCTCTCGGCTCTGTGTATTTATTTTCCTGCTATGTTTATTTTGTGATCTTAATCTTGAAGGTAGCCTTCTTGTTCGTTCCATCCGTAGACTTCGCGGTAATCTTCACTGTCTTGCCCTTGCCTGCCTTCTTCGTGGTCACAACACCCTTCTTGGTAACCGTCGCGTACTTCTTGCTGGAGGTTGACCAGGTCAGAGTCTTGTTAGCCGTGCCGCTGCCGGACAGCTTAATCTTCGCTTTGAGCTTAACCTTCTTGCCTGCTTTCACAGACTTCTTGCCGGAGATGGTGATCTTAGCCACCTTGGCCTTCATGATCTTGATCGTATAGGTGTCCTCCTCGCCGCTTCCGTCTGCCGCTGTCGCCTTAATGGTAACTGTCTTGCCGGCGCCGGCGCTTAAGAGCTTCACCTTGCCGTCCTGTACAGTAGCGTAAGCATCATTGTTTGAGGTCCATACAAGCGTCTTGTTTGCCGCGTCCTCCGGCTGCACTTCAGCCTTCAGCGTCACTGTCAGTCCTGCCGCAACCTTCTTGTAGGAGCCGCTGATCGTCACATCCGCAACCTTCACACCTTTATCCACAGGCTGCTCAGTAGCGGGCTGCTGTGTCGTCGGCTGCTCGCTTGTCGGCTGCTCACTTGTCGGCTGCTGTGTCGCAGGCTGCTCGCTTGTCGGCTGCTCGCTTGCAGGAGCTTTCACATAAATTGCTGTACCGCCTTCTGAGCTCTTCGGAATGCTTGTGTACAGGATGCCCTGTGCGTCTGTCACAACAGTTGCTCCGGAATACAGATCCTTGTAAACCGCATTGGCCTCAGCCTGTACCGGAACGGAGGTTGCCACATCCTTGATGTTCATACATACATACAGGCTGTCATTGCCATAAGAACGCTTCACAACATCGTAGCCCTCTGAATCACTTAATGCAACGACCTCCCTGTTACCTCTCGCAAATACATCCACATAATCCTTACGGATCTGTAAAAGCTTCTTGTAATGCTTGAGGACAGCATTTCCTGCCTCCTCTTTGGTCTGTTCCCAGTCAAAGTCATAACGGTTGGTCTGGTACGGATAGTTGTTGGCACCTGTCTGGCCAAGTTCCTCGCCGTAGTAGATTACCGGCTGTCCCTTTGCAGTGATCTGCAGGGTTGCAGCTACCAGGGAAGCTGCATCGGCTTCCGCCTGTTCCATCTTATTGCCATTCATCAGGTTGTACTTGAAGCCATCCTCGTCATGGCTGCCGATAAACTGTCCTGTCAGGTAGGTATTGTTCAACGCCTTATTTCTCGCTACCATGAACTTCTCAACCGACTCGATGTTGCCCGATACATAGCTGGTAGCCATACCATTGAAATCAAAGTCCAGATCTGAATCCATCTGGCCGCTGCCAAGGGATCCACCGTTGGAAGCATAACCAGCGCCTGAATACTCACCGATCATCTTAAAGCTCTTGTTTACCTTAGTCAGGGAGTTTTTCAGCTCCGCCCATGTATCTCCCTCTACATGCTTCACTGTATCTACGCGGAAGTAGTCAATCGCGAAATCCTTGATCCACTGTGTCTGCCATGCAACCAGCTTCGCGCTGACAGCCTGATCCTCTGTACGGAAGTCCGGCAGATCAGCAAGGGAATCCTTCTGGTCATCTCCTGACACGATCTCCTCTCCAGAACGGATCATAGGCTCAATCTCAGCATTGCCATGATCATAACCGGCATGGTTCACAACGATATCCACCATGATGCGGATGCCGCGTTTATGCGCTTCCTCGATCATAGTCTTAAACTCTTCATTTGTTCCAAGCGTCGGATTCAGCTTCGTGAAATCGCTTGCCCAGTATCCATGGTACGCGGAGTTATACGGCACATCCGTGCTGCCTGTTCCTGTTACGGTCACGCCCGGAATGTTTTCAACGATCGGGGTGATCCAGATGGTATTGATGCCGAGGCCTTCCAGATAATCAAGCTTCTGCGTCACGCCCGCGAAATCTCCGCCATGATACAGGCCATCATTTTTACCATAGGTTGAAACGGTTCCTACATCGCTTGCGCTGTTATTCGCCGGGTTGCCGTCGAAGAAACGGTCTGTCACCATGAAATAAATACATGCCTCATCCCAGTCAAAATCCTTTTCGTCTGCTTTCTGTCTCGCAACAACCTCTACCTGTGCTGAAGCGCTGAATTCATTGCCAAACTGATCGGTCACCACAAGCGGAAGCGTCTTTACGCCCAGCGGAGTATCCGTTGTCACTGCGATGGATACCTCCTGCAGATCCGGTACGATCGCAAGCTCCTTGCTTCCGCCTAAGGAGGATACATCAATGGTTGCGTTCTTCACTATCAGATCCGGCTGATCCTTGCCCTTGATCTGTCTTACATTAAATGATACAACATTATTCTCATTGTAGTTGAAAGAGGGATTCAGTACGGAAGCGGTTACAGTAGCATTCAGCTTATAGTAATCCACATAGGAATATTCCACCTCATCCTTCTTCTCCACATTCGCATTGTATGCATCCAGCACATAAATCCAGGATGGCGCTGCGGACGTCGTGTCTGCCGCTCCGGTCGTATCTGCCGCTCCGGTCGTGTCTGCTGCTCCGGTCGTGTCTGCTGCTCCGGTCGTGTCTGCTGCTCCGGTCGTGTCTGCCGCTCCGGTGTCAGCCTTATCATCCGCTCCGTCAGCCAATCCTGCCGGCTTGATATCATCTTTTTTCTCCTCAGCAGGTGCCTCAACATAATAACGGTACAGCATCCTGCCATCCTTCAGTCCCTTCTTTACATACTCAAAACGCTTATTCGCCGCTGAATAGGTCATATCAAACAGCTGTCCGTCAAGCTCTAACTGCGGCTTCATCTCAGCCAGCCTGCCCTCAGAGAGCGCCGTGTCATCACGGTAATAGAAGGAAATCTGATCCTCCTTCGGCTGAAGCTCATAACCCTTGTTGTAAGGAGCTGAAAGCTGCGGCTCCTCCTCTGTCTTCATGCTTGCGAATACAAGATTCTGGTCAAGCGGGAAAGAAACGGAATGGTCACCGCCGTCCTTGAGCCAGTCACTGCCGGAAGCATCAATTACCAGAACAAAATCTACCTTGGTACAGCTCGGTTTTACCGGAACCTTAATCTCCCACTTTCCGGCTCCCTTGCTCTCAAAATCAAGCCGCTCTGCTGCATAGCCGGTTGTCCAGGAATAGAACTGCGGCGTCTTGTCAGCGGGGAAAGCAGGATTCTCATACTCCAGCATAAAAAATCTGGGAGCTGCCTTCGTGATGGTCGGCTTCTCCGTCACCGGCGTCTTGCCATACTCATACCAGAGCGTGATTTCCTCCTGATCCTCCGGTACCACAAAGAACTGATTGCCGTCCTGTCCTCCGTCCCAGGTACCAGCCTTGTCCCTTGCAATGATGCCAAGGTTATTAAATGCCAGCTCCGCCGTGCCTGTTACCCATGTCACTCCGTTGTCTTCATCCTCTACCGTACCTGTTGTCTCAAGGATGGTATTTGCTGCCCCCTTATTCTCATAGATGTAGATATCAGAGACGCCGGGCTCCATAGCCAGGTCAGGAGAATACATATTGATGGTAACCTTGTATACCTTCTTCACAACAGGAATGGTAACTTCCTGTTCAAATGTGCCGTCATTCATCCTGACAAGCAAAGAAACCTCCGTAATTCCGGATTCTTCGTCCACCTTGATCACGCCATCGGAAAGGCTGACGCCCTTATCATCGCCAATCAGCGAATAGCTGATCGGTGCATCCGGTGTCGCTTTGCCCGTGCCATCATAGTAGGTTCCTGTTGCGGCAAGCGTAAACTCCTTGCCCAAAGGAATCTTGGCATTGTCCGCTACGATAGCCTTAATGTAGTCAAACTTCACATCAACCCCGGTATCCACTTCCTCTGCAGCCGGCTTCTTCTCCGTATCAATGGAAACGGTTACGTTTGCGGGAGCAGTTACCTCCAGAGAACGGTTGCCGCCACCGCCGGAGCCATTGCCCCAGGGAAGATCCCAGCCCTTATTCTCCGGATCCTGCAGGATCTTGTACGGATAGCTTCCCGGCTGAACATTCTTATAAATGATGCTGTAGGTTGTGGTACCCTCAACATTCTTCAGCTCATTCTTGACGTCAGAAGGATCCCAGGAAGATCCTGCCAGTCCCGCGTCACCTGCAAGGATGAAGATATTCCTGATCTCAGGCGCCTTGATCTCCTCCTGCTTGTCTGCAGCTGTGTACCACTTTCCGGCTGTAATATCAAACCAGGCCTCTGTGTAACCGCCTGCCTTGATACCAGCGTTCCAGATATTCTCCACCCCCGTGGATGTCGTCTGGAACACCTGAAGTCCCTGTACGTCTCCAGTCAGGGTTACATATCCCCAGCCGTCTACGCCCTCCTTGGCCAACAGGGTCGGAAACGCGTCTCCGTCTCCCCATTCCGCCGGGCGCACCTTCGTGTCATCATTGCCCGTCACCGTCACATCCGACCAGACATTGACGCCCCAGTCAGTAACGGCTGTTCCTTCCGGCAGCTCAAAATATACTGTCACGCCTGCAGCTTCTCCTGCCGCCTTCACAGCAACAGACGGCAGCATGGATACCGCCATCACAAGCGTCAGCATAATACTGAGTGCCTTCTTGAGAAAATTGTGTTTTCCCATAGTTGTTCCTCCTTTTCTTTGTTAATAATGTTGTCTTTTTTCGTACATAAACCTTCCCAATTTATGCACTTATACCAATAATGTTATCATTTCATGTATAAAAGAAATATATAAATTTTTTTCTTTTTATGTTGTTTTTTTATTACTGTACCTCATCCGGCTTCCCTCATGCCTGACGTAAAACCAACAGCAAAATACCCCGCGGCATACCGCGGGGCATAACTGCTGTTCCATATGATAAAATACGCAGATCTGGACTCCCGGACATGAAAAACCATATCGACGCCTCACGCCTTCACCTTCATGCCCTTTTTAAAACCGGCCTTTTTCCCGAACAGCTTTTTGTATCTTGCAAGCTTTTTCCTGGGAACCTTGATCACCGCTTTTTTCTGAATTCCCTTAAGCGCCCCCTGTCCCACAGATTTGAGTGCGGTTCCCTTCACTGTAATGCGCTTTAACTTCCTGCATCCGGAAAACGCCTGTTTCCCGACGGACGTCACATTTTTGCCAAGGGTCACAGATTTTAAATTCTTATGCTTTCCAAATGCCTTCGCCCCGATCTTCGTCACCTTGTAGGACTGGCCGGCAATCCTGACAGCTGCGGGAACCTTCACCTTTTTCCTGCCAGTCTTTTGGGATTTTACCAGCGTCACGGTCTTCCCGGCCGCCGAGGAAGCAGTCACCTTATACACACAGCCGGAAATTGTCTTGCTAGATCCCACAGCAGGCAGGCTGGAACCTGCAGGCTGTTCTGTCCCCCCCTCTGTATTGCCGTCCTGACCCGGCTGGGATTCAGCGGGCATGCCGCTTCCGGGATCCGCGAAAGCCTCGGTCGAACCGTTCTGCCCGGAATCCGGCCATCCCTCGGTCGAAGCCGCGTCCGCTGTTCCGCTCTCCGTACCGCCGGCAGGTGTATCCTGTCCTCCAGGCTGCTGCTCCGTCTCAGGCTGTCCGGAATATCCCGTCTCCTGTTCCGTGCTTTCCGTCTTTGGCTGCTCCGTTGTCGGGCGCTCCGTCTCTGGCTGCTCTGTTTTCGGCTGCTCCGTCTTCGGCTGCTCCGTTGTCGGGCGTTCCGTCTTCGGCTGCTCCGTTGTCGGGCGCTCCGTCTTCGGCTGCTCCGTTGTCGGGCGTTCCGTCTTCGGCTGCTCCGTTGTCGGCTGCTGTGTATTCGCCTGTCCGCCTCCCTCTGCCGGAGGATTTTCTCCAGAAGTGGTGCTGCCGTCGCTGCCTACCGTTCCGGCATAGGACCAGACTCCGGCAGAGGACAGCTTCAAGCGCAGCGCCGGACAAACCGCAACCATGTCGGAATAGATCAGCGAGCCGTCCGCGTTAATCTGTCCATCCTCCAGAACAATGGCCGCGTTGGAAGCCGTAACGCCTGGCGACCGCAGCCACCAGTTGTCCGGCTCTCCGGCAGAAGCCATATAGCTGGAGCCCATCTGTCCTCCGGCTGCAGCATACGCAGTATTTTTCCTGATTCTGGCTGCAGATGACGAAAAACCATATGCCGAATTTGTCGCCTCTGCATAGGAAAGCAGGAAAATCTTGTCTGTGGTGGCGTTCCCACCATTGACCTGCGGCTGATGCGGGTTATTCGAGTTATCCACCACTGTATCAGCAATCGCGTTTCTCTCTTCCTCCGTAAACGCGACAGCCGCAAAACCTGTCTTCCTGAAATCCTCATACCTGTCACTGTTAGAGATCCAGCCCGCGTTCAGCCAGCACCGGATCAGGCTGTCCTCCCATGTGATATTTTTCAAGGCGTCATAATAATGATATACGTCCAGATTGGAATCCGCCTGAAGCAGCGCCTCCCCGTTGTCCACCGAAAGCACCCTCCACTTGATCGCCTCCTTGCTGCCGCCGCCGGCATCCGACTGCGGGTATCTTCCAAAATACACGCAATCCCACGTCACCTTTCCCCCGCTGTTTTTTGGTCCACCAGGCATCTGTGAAGCCAACGCCCGTGATCCCGCGGGTACGCCGCAAAGCATTGACACAAACAGTGCCGCCCCCGCGGCATATAACACCCTCTTCTTCCATCTCTTCTGTATTGTACTGAACATTCCCGTCCCCTCCATTCTGAAAGCAGTTTTAGACTGCCATTTCTATTCAACATACACATGCCTCTCTGCATGCGCTCTCTAAAACGCCAGGTTCATTCCTTTCCTGTTACTGTAAAAACCTCAGCCAAAACACAGATTACCAGCCAGCCGCCAAACAAAAAACCTACTTCACTTTCACCTTCACCTTTTTGCTGACGCCATTAACCGCCGTCACAAAGATATTACAGGTTCCTTTCTTCTTTGCGGTCACCTTGCCCTTCGCGCTGACAACAGCCACTGACGGAGCCGAGCTGCTGTAGGAAATCGTTTTCCCGTATTTTGCGGGCAGCAGCTTCCGATTCTTCTTTTCCTTCACTGCTGTTGCGCGGATCTGAGCGGATTTCCCCTTTGCCAGCGTAAAGGATCCCTTTTTTACCCTGACAGACTTCACATTCGTATACTTTTTGTTCTTAGCGCCTGCCACATAATAGTCCTTTCCTGTCGCGATATACTCCTTCTTGCCGCCGTTCACGCGGTAGGCCCGCACTCTGACGTGATAAAGCTTTGAAGCGTTAAGCTTTGCCCCGCAAGCCTTCGAAAGTCCCGCGGATTTAGCGCCTGCGCCCGCTGTCTTGTCCGGGTTTTTATATTTTACACCTGCAGGTGCCGCAAAAATATCGTAACCATCAGCGCCGCTTATCTTTCCCCAGGATACCTTTATACCGTTACCCTTCCATTTTACCACTGTGCCCCGGTTCAGTTTTTCCCTGTTGGCGGCAAGCTCTAAAGCCGTAAGCGGCTTCAGGACGGCCGGCTGTTCCACGGGCTGTTCGGGCTGTTCGACCGGCTGCTCCACAGCAGGCTGCTGCGGCTGCACCTCCACCGGTTCCCTGCCCGAAAGCGCCTCCTGCTCCCGGTATCCCGTGCTTCCCGCCGGAACAGTGATCACCACGCCCTCCGGAATACCTCCTAATGCATCCTGCGAGAGCGCAGGCGCCTCTGTTCCCTCAAAATTCAGCGTTTCCAGCTGTCCGCAGCCCGAAAACGCATTTCCCTCTATCACCTTCACCGAAGACGGAATGTTCACCGTATGCAGGCCGGTGCCGCTTAAGGCATTCTCGCCAATAGTAGTCACAGAAGACGGAATCTCCAGGACTGACAACTCCTGATGCCCCGAAAACGCGCCCTGTGAAAGCTTTGCGACCTGGTATTCCACGCCTTCATGCGTCACCGTCTCCGGTATCTTCGCATTCTCCATGACAGTCCCGTCTGAAACGCCCACGCTGACCCTGTTCACGCCGTCGTCAGATGCTATCACACTGTACAAAAATCCCTCCTGCACAAACGTGACCGTTTCCTTCGAAGGATCCTCTGTACCGCCTTCCCCTCCGGGTTCCGACAGATCTCCGCTGCCGTCATTTACCTTCAGCAGGATCTCGGTCTGAAAGGTTTTTCCATACCCTGTCCATGTAACCTTCAGCTTATATAGTCCCACGGATGACAGCTCCAGCTCCTCCGCATTGGTTGTGTAACCTTCCACCTCCACGCTGTGTCCGTCTCCATAGACCGCCAATACCTTCAATCCTTCCAGATCCGGCTTCTCGCCAACCTTATAAATCGCTTTTTCCATCGTGGCAGAGATCCTGTCCGGTGCTGTTCCCTCATCGTGCACAACCGTATAGTTGCCCGGCACATAGGTAATGGAATAGTTATCCGTCACCTCCCTCTCTCCGGAAAAGATCCGTGCGCCCGAAATAAACAGCTTGCCGGAGCCTACCATTGACAGGTCGCTGGGTGCCGGCGCAAACACCAGCTCCTTGATCTGGTCATTCTCCGCGAGCGTACTCCTCTTCAGCGTAAATGCGGTCTGATCCAGCTGGCCGCCAGCGAGTATCGTCTGGTCATTCGCAACAATCGTAATCGCCCTCTTTTCAATTGTCACCTTTCCTGCTCCTTCCGCTGTCTGATAATTCGGCTTCACGATCCGGTAATACACGGTATAGCTTCCCACATCCGTCAGTGAAGGCACAACCGGAGAAAAACGCACCGGGGCCGCACTTTCCTGTTCTTCCGCGTTATTTACACAGTAATACAATATCTGCACATCCTCACTGCCATCATAATCGGGTTTCAAGCTATGAGGCAGCCCATCATATGTAACAGTCACATCCGACACGATATTCTCGATCACGCCCTCCGCAATCTCCAGCGTGGCAAAAACCTCCTTACCGGCCGCGTACCGGCCGTTCTCCGCAGTCTGCAGGCCAATCTCAAACGTGCCTGTGCCGCGCACCGTCAGCATCGTGCCGTTTAAGACCGCGTTCGTCCCCTTTGCCAGCCGGTAAACAGGCGTTCCCGCGTTTTCATCCAGTGTAAAATACGGGCGGATATCCAACGGAGCATCCTTCACCCTTGCATAGTCAAGCGTTACCGTGCTTCCCGTATTATTGACAGGAATCTGCATGACCGTCACCTGTATCGTATCCGACATCACCAAACCACTGTCATTGCTGACCTGGCAGCGGTATCGGATTCCATCCTCCGAGCTTTCCAACGCGGCAGTGGTAAAGGTATCCGAAACAGCTCCCTCAATGGGATTCCATCCATTTCCGTCCCCCCGGTCCATCATCCACTGGTAGAGAAGCTCCTGCCCGCTTTCCGCCTTCAGCGACAATACCGCCGGGCTTCCGGTCAGTACCGTCAGATCCTCGGGCTGCTTAGTGATCACAGGAATATCGGGTGTCTCCTCCAGAAGGATCACGACCGTTTCACTGCCCTTCACCTCTTTGTAATTGTCCTTGCTGATCCTATAGTAGACATAATACGTCCCCGCTTCGGTAAACTGCGGCATCTTCGCCTGATATGCATCTACCGCCGGCTCCTGATCAACATCGCTTCCGCAATACGCCACTGCCGCGCCCGGTGTCGTGACAGAAAGCTCCAGGCTGTGCGGCTGCCCGTCATAATCCACCTTTACAGGCTTGACCGTATACTGCAGGATACCCTCCTTCACCGTAAGTTTTACGGATACCGGCTCCGAGGACGCGTAATTTCCGCTTTCCGCAGTCTCAAGGAATATCTCATAGGTTCCGGTCTGCGTAAAACGCATCGTACCGCCGGACAGGGACTTAAGCGTCTCCTCGCCGGCAAGCCTCCATTTATAGGAAGGCGTCCCCGCCCCCGTTCCCATTACAAAATACTGGGACAGCTCCACCTCTTTTCCTTCCACCGCGTCATAGTTCAGCGACAGCTCCTTCTCCCTGGCCTTGTTGACCACTGAAATCCTCTCTACCGTGAGCACTGCCTGGCTGGTCGTAATGGTGCCTGAGGAATCCTTCAGCCTGCACTGGTACCGTCTGCCATCCATGTCCGCAGTGGCAGCCTCGATCTCATAGTCCGGTTCCGTCTCTCCGGAAAGTTCCTTCCATGTCTTGCCATCGGCGCTCGAAAGCCACTGGTAGCTGATCTCCCCTCCGCTTTCCGCCTTCACGGAGAATACCGTTTTTTCGCCCGCCTTCACAGCCACGTCCTCCGGCTGTTCCAGGATGACCGGACCGGAAGCGACTGTAATCTCAATTTTGGACACAAGGCTGCTGTTTGTTCTGCTCGTCACCACGATCGCGTAGGTTCCGGCCTTCTTCATGTTTACCTCATTTGAGGATACCGTAACCTTTCCGCTGCCATCCTCCTGAAAACCGTCCTTATATTCCAACGTCACTGTGATATCGTCCAGATTCAGCGTCTGCCCGACGCTATATGCGGTAACCTTCTTTTCCACCAGCATCCGCTCCGGCGTCAGTGTCGTGTCATGCTGAATTTTGAGGACTCCGGCCTGATAGGTAATCGCATAACTGTCCGTGATATCTTCATCACCCCTTTTTACCACCGCCTGTGAAAAGGTGACGGTGCCATTTTCCGTCAGCTCCGTGGTGCCGGGCACACAGGTAATCGCTGAAACCTCGTCTCCTGACACAAGTCCCTCAGCCAGATACTCTTTCCCCGGTTCCACGCCCCAGAGTACCGTCTGGTCTTTCGCCCGGATAGAGAGTGGGCGCTTTTCAATCTGAACGGTACATGTGCCCGACTCCTTCACCTCTTCTCCCTGGCGGATCTGGTACCAGGTCTTCCACGAGCCCGCATGGGAATATACAGGCAGCTCCTTCGCAAACGCGTTCCCATCGGCACTGTAATAAATCTCACAGCCCTCCGCCGACGACGCAAGCGACACCCGGATGCCATGGGAGGCTCCGTCATAGATTCCTGAATATCCGGCCGCTGTAAATCCTATCTCCGAAATATGCACATTGAGTACTGCTGACGCCGATCCCTCCTGGCAGCTTCCTTTTGCCGCGGTTGTTACTTGAAGAGTGTATGCTCCCTCGCTTTTCACCTGAAACTGTGTTCCGGATAACTGCCGTTTCGTTCCCGCCGGATCCGTCACAAAATAGGAGGCTTCGCCCGCAAGGGGATCCAGTACAAAATACTGTGCCGCATCCACCATATCTCCGCTCTGGCAGGAGATGTCCCCGTTTACTCCAAGATGCTGTGGCGCATTAGAGCTTACTGTCAGCTTTATCTGCGCGGTTACAGTCTTGCTGTTTCCTGTCCAGGATACCTTAAGGATCTGCTCACCAGCCGTAACAGGATTAAGCTGATCCAGATTGGTGGTATAATCCTCCACCTCCTGCTCATAGCCGTCACTGTAATACGCCGTTACCTTCAGGTCATCCAGCAGAACCGTATCTCCCGCCTGATATTCCGTTTTCTCCTTCTCCACCCTGATCCCATCCGGCTTCAGCTTGCTGTCATGCAGGATCTTCAATACGCCGGGAGTATAAGTAAGCTGATAGCTTCCTGTGACATCCTTGCCCGACGCGTTCACAATCTTCGCGCTGCCTGGCGTAATGGTGCCGTCATTGCAGATGCGATCCGTGGATTCCGGAACAGTCACAAGCGTCACCGAGGATACCTTATCTCCCTTTTGCAGCGATGCGGTATATGCCGTGAGGCTGATGGAGCCTCCCGCTATGATCTGCTGGTTCTTGGCTTTGATCTCCGCGGTCTGCGGCGTGATCTTCACCTTTGCGGAGCCCGTTACAGCATCATAATTATCGCACTCCACCTTATAATATACCGTATATTCCCCGCAGGCCGAGTACTTCAGCTCAGCGGAGGCATAGGTTTTTCCGTCTGTTCCATAAGTAATTGTGGCATTTTCAGGCTTTGTTACCGTCACCGTGATGCCGTGTTCCTTTCCGTCATATTCTCCGCTGTAACCTGCGGCATTGCATACGATCCCGCCTTCCCGAACGGTCAGTACCGCCGTGGCGGAAGCCTCCTCATATCCGTCCTGGGCATAGGTCGTAACCTTCACCACAAATATGCCGGCAACATAAGCACTCAGCATAGTGCCAATCAAATAGCCGGATCCTTCCACCAGAGAATATACCGGATCGCTGACGCGCGGATCCAGCTCAAAATACTGTGACACATCGATCATGGAAGATCCGTCATAGGCTACCACTGCATCGTGCCCCGTATGGGTAACGGTTTCCGTTCCGACCGTCACAGTCGCCGCCTCACTGAAAACAGTATCCTTATCATTCGTCACCTTGCAGCGGTATTGTTTCCCGGAATCCGTGGTTCTCAGAGCGGGCGTTGTAAATGCCGCGGCTGTCGCGCCCTCAAGTGTATTCCATACCTTTCCGCTCACACTGTACTCCCACTGATAGGTGATCACATCGCTCATGCCACCCAAAGCGGCTACTGTAAATGTAGCCTTATCACCGGCTTTCACACTGCGGCTCTGCGGCTGTGTGGTGACCTCCAGCGGATCATACACCGTGATCTGCAAAACAGCTGACTTGTCCTTGTATACCACCGCTACCTGTTTGACTCCCGTTGTTTTCAGATCCGGCTCGGAAATAGAGCAAAGTCCCGGCTCCACCGTATCGGAATGATTATCTGCATAGTGCACCGTCACCTCTATATCCGAGGTGTTCCACGTATCGTTTTTCTTATAGTAGATCTTCGTCTTGGAAGCCTCTATCCCTGTCACGATCTTAGACTTATCATCCCCCGCATGGCGCTGCTCGTCCGTGGGCGGCTGCGCGCCCGTCGTGCTCACGCCATTCGAGGATATAGTACCCGCGTATGACCAGAGCGAGGTATCCGCCAGATTCAGATGGATCGCCGGACAAACACTGTTCATCTGATAAAAACCCATCGCTCCATCAAGATTCACTGTTCCATCCTTCAGTACGATCAGTCTGCTGCTCTGTTGAATTCCAGCCGTTCTCAGCCACCAGTATCCCGCTTCTCCCGCGGCTTCTTCAACACTCGCTCCCGTCGTGCCGCCCGCTGCCACATAGGCCGTATTTTTTCTCACCCTGGCAGGATTCCCTTCGGAAGATGAAGCCGAAAAACCATAGTCCGGATTGACCGACTCCTCATAGGACAGCAGGAATACCTTATCCGATACCGTCTCCTCATCTGCGGTATGCCAGGATGGATTCCCCGCCGTAATTACATCTGTCTCCAGAATCGCCGCCCTCTCCGCCTCGGTAAACGCTCTGTAGATAAAGCCCGATCTGTCATAATAATAGTTTTCCCCCTCCAGATTGCGGTCCTGGGTATATCCGTTCAGCCAGCTGCGCATCAGGCTGCTCGCCCATGTAATCCCAGCATTCTGCCTGTAATAATAAAATGTATCCAGATTGCAGTCCGCCTGCAGCAGCGCATCTGTACCGTTCACTGAAAGCACCCTCCACATGATCGCGTCACTGACAACACCCGTCGCGTCCGTCTGCGGATATCCGCCAAAATAAATCCTGTCCCAGGTCACATTGCCGCTGCCGTCCCGCCGCGGACCCTGCACGCTGTCCGCATATGCTCGGGATAGCCGTCCCGCAGGCACCCCTGCTGCCAGCGAGACCACCATCACCACCGCCATTAACAACGACAGCAGCCTCCTGCCTGTTTTCTCCTCATCCATACTGATACCTCCTCCATCTCTGCACATCCTCATCCTTACTGCCGAATCATGCGGCTATTCCCCCTTTTTCAGTTATTATCCTGAACTATCCAGCCGCAAACCTTTTTTTATTATACCTCAAAATATCAAAAATGTATATAAAAATGACCGGAGCTGTCTGATATTATACAGATTCCACAAAGTTTAAAATGTCATGGCACACTTTGATTTTTACTTCAAAAATCAAGATTCTGATTGCATAGCCTTTTTCGACATGATAAAATATCTTAGGCGAAGAAACTGACATCGTTTGCTGTCATGGTGCTCTGTACATGACAGCGGTTTACGCAGATCTTTTCCGCAATTTCTTTGCCGCAACATACAGTACTGATAAACATGGCATGGAGGAAAACACATGTTTGCTAAACGATTTGATACCGCAATGCGCGCGATCCGCGCGCAGAATAAAGAAATAGCTGAATATTCGGGCAGTGATCCCGCTACGATCAGCAGGTTCCGGACAGGCAAGCGCACTCCCTATCCCCAGGGAAACGCCGTACAGCGACTGGTTGACGGCATGATCCTTTATGCCGATACGCACAAGACCCTGCCGGAGCTCACCAGGCTTCTGGAAGCAGACGGATTCCTGACAGACGAAAGCAATCTGGCAAACAACCTCTTGATCTGGCTTTTTACAGAAGCCTCAGGTTCAAAGGGTGCCAGCGGAAGGGAACGGGTTCTGCCCTATTCCAATTTCAGCAGAAAACTGAATGAACTCATGCTGCTGACCGGCATATCCAACGCGCGGCTCGGACGTCTGATCAGTCTTGATCCCTCCCAGATCTGCCGTCTGAGAAACGGACAGAGAACCCCGAAATCCAACCCTCTGATCATCAGCCAGATCTGCCAGGCACTGATCACCGAGCTTACCGAAACACAGAATCTTAAAGAGCTCTGCGACCTGATCAAGATACCGGAGAAATCCCTCGCCAATGAGGACGCCCTGTTTCTCTCTCTCAGAAAATGGCTGTGCGACATTGAGAACGATTCCCATGTCAGCCTGCACGAGCTGCTGCAGAACATAGACAGCTTTTCACCGGTCAGCCTTGGACAGCTTCCGTCCTTTTCTTCGATTGCGACGAACGAGGTGCTACACGACACGACGATGTACTACAGGGACAACGCCGGGCTGCAGCAGGCCGTAATCCGTTTTCTCTCCTGCGCCATCAGCTCCGGGGCAAAGCAGCTTTTCCTTTACTCTGACCAGAATACGAACTGGCTGATGGAGGACAAGGTTTTCCTTGCAAAATGGTTTTCCCTGATGATGGAATGTGCAAAGCGGGGGATACACATCCAGATCATCCACAATATTGAAAGAAACCGCGACGAAATGCTGCAGGGCATCCGCAACTGGCTGCCGCTTTACATGACTGGAATGATCGAGCCCTATTACTGTATAAAAAAGAATGGCACACGGTTTTCCCATACCCTTTTCCTGTGTCCGGATACAGCCTGCATCACTGCCTACCACACATCCGGCATCTCGAAGGATGCCTTATACTGTTATCACACAGATAAGGACGCGCTGATCCATTTCCGCACAATGTATGACGAGCTACTGACCTCCTGCCGGCCGCTTGTCCGGACGCATCATGTACTTCCGTCCGCAAGTCCCGAATCCGGGGTAGAGGTTGAACCCTACAGCAATATCAGGATCTCCGTACAGGAATCCTCTGTCACGATCACCCGTCTCAGCGAGCCCCGAATTTCCTTTGTGCTGCTGCATCCCCTGATGCACGACGCCTTCCAGTCCTTTATCGCATCCATGCAGCTGCTCTGAAATCTGCTGAATGTGAATGATAGGTACACCTCGCCGGTCAGCCAAAGTTGTCATTTTCTTTCCGGCTATCCAGCAATAAAAAAAAGCCCGCAAGGGGCTTTTTTTTTATTCATCAGAAGCATTCCAGCAGGGATTTATAAAACTCACAGTAATCCTTGCGTCCTTCCGCGGTAAAGGCCATGGCCTCCCTAGGATGGCGGTTGAGCTGTCCGGTAAACATATACTGCAGGTCATATCCCCAGACAACACCCTCCTCCTTCAGGAGCAGCATGTAGTTCTCAATAAAGGTCAGCAGGCTGTACAGATTGTACTTGGGATTCTTAAGAAATCCCAGCAGAAGCTCCATCGCGCAGTTGCCCGCTCCACGTCCCATGCCCATCGCTGTCGCGTCAAGGTAGGATACGCCGTACGATAAAACCTCGATCGTATTCGCAAAAGCGAGATTCTGGTTGTTATGCGCATGGAATCCAATCTGCTTTCCGCATGCGTCTGCCACCTCAAGGTAGGTGCGCGCCAGCTCCTGCGCGGTCTCCGGATATAACGATCCGTAGCTGTCCACCAGATAAATAACATCCACACTGGTCTGCGCAAGCATCTCGAGCGCTTCCTCCACCTGCTTCATGTTCGCCTGTGAAATGGCCATGATATTGCAGGTGGTCTCATAACCCAGATCATGAAAATACTCAATCATCTCAATGGCAGCAGGAATCTGGTGAATATAGCATGCCACCCGCACCATATCGATCACGCTCTCGCTCTTTGGGAGAAAATCTGTCTTGAAATCACAGCGTCCGACGTCTGCCATCACCGCGATCTTCATATCCGAAACATTATCACCAACGATCGCGCGCAGATCCTCCTCCTTGCAGAACTTCCATTTACCGTGCTCGCTCTCGTTAAACATGTTCCTGCTTGCTTTATAGCCAAATTCCATATAATCAACACCGCTTCTTATATTCGTCTTATAGAGCGCGCGCACAAAATCGTCTGTAAATCCAAAATTATTGCAAAGTCCGCCGTCTCTGATCGTTGCGTCGAGAACCTTGATATCAGTTCTCACTCCCATCAAATTACCTTTTCTTGATGCCATCTCTATTCATCTCCTCATTCTTTTCTATCACTTTAACGCTTTAAAGCGTGTCAGTGTTTGTATTATATCACTGCATCTACTGTATGTCAATATGTTTTTATTATTCGTTGTGGAAACTATTACCACAAAAAAGGCACGCCGCATGATACAAAACATGCGGCGCGCCTGTAATTCTCTTGAAAAACTCTGTGTGGGCAAATGCGTCAGCCCTTGACAGCTCCGGCCATACCATCTGTATAGTACTTCTGCATGAAGATA
>CAMHJT010000024.1 GCA_946185495.1 uncultured Clostridiaceae bacterium
ATGCTCCTTCCTGCACGTCAAAATGATTTAATCTCTTTTCATTCTGATACGCCCTGAGTAAAGCTTCCCTTCTTCCAACCGGCAGAGTCGCCGACAGCAATATCACAGGTGTATGGTATTTACCAAGCCAGGATAACGCCCGCTCCAGATAACAATTCATATAAGCGTCATATGCGTGTACTTCATCAATGATCACTATCTTTTGCGACAGTCCTAAATGCAGCAGCATAACATGCCTTCTCTTTAACGCCGCCATCAAAAGCTGATCCACCGTTCCCACCACAAAGTCAGCCAGACAGGACTGTTTCTTTCCACAAAACCAACTGTTCACCACAATTCCAGCATCTAATTCTCCATCAAATATCTCCGGAATCTCCCTCTCCAACTCCATAAATGCCTGATTCATTCTGGCCGAACTATGCGCCAACTGGATTGTCTGATAAAACTGATCTGATTGTGCGCGAGCCCATTCTAACACTCTGGGAAAAATACCATTTGCCGTTGCCTGTGTCGGCAATCCAAAAAACACGCCGTTTTTTTCATGCTTTACAGCTAGGAACTCGGCTGCCGCAAGGGCAATTTCTGTCTTGCCACACCCCATTGGTGCCTCAACTACGATCATCCCGGGTTCAACTGTATCGGATATAATCTGCAATATCTCCTTCTGAAGCTTTCTTGGTGGAAACCGGAAGATTTGCCTGAACATCGTTTCACTGAATACCCCATTCACCGGATACCATACATCCGACAAATGAAATGCCTCCCAGCCTGCCTGAATTCGTTCCTTAAAAGAACCATCTATCTCCCAATCCTCAACATTTATCAGCGGAAACCAATCCGTATTGCTGGCAATCCAATCCGCCATGATCAAAAGACCTGTCAAAAGCATCTGTGCCTGCCTGTTCAAAGCAGGTAGTTTCTCCATATCTTCTAATCCTGCCTCTGAAAGTGCATGATCAACATATTGTTTCCAAATCTCTTTCCATAATGATTCCTGTTCAAGGGAAACAAAATAATACTGCCAATTAACCGGATATCTCTCTGTCAGAAAAGACTGATTCCTCACATCTTCACGTTTTGTCGGAATGCCATGATGTGCTCCAACCACAACAGCCAGCTCATTTGGACATCCAAACAACCGCAGGATGTTCTCACCTGCCAGATTGTGAGGTGTATTCGCCATTTCTTTCCTATCTTTCCATGCAGGAACAATAACATGATACATGGAAAGTCGCTGTTCACAGAACGAAACAGCATTCAGTATTTTTCTCTGAAATACCGCCGTTGCCTTTCCAATGTCATGTACATATGCCAAAAAACAGGCTGTCTGGTCCAGCTCCTCCTGTGACAACCCACACATTTTATAAAAAGAAACAGATATGTATTCCTGCAGCAGCTTTTTTATTACACCCGCCGTGTCTGCTGCATGTATGTAAAGTGGCAGCCAATACTGCCCTGTCCTGTCCGCCTTCGCAGCCAGCAGCTTCTCCTCTGCCCGCAATATTCCTCTTTCCATTTTCTCACTTCTCATAATCACTCAGTCCCGATATCATAGCGTAGTTCTCTATCCCAAAGGATTATCATATCATGCCAATCTTCACTCACCCATACATCCTCCCGATCCTCTCCCCGATGTCCCGCATCCTAATCACCACATCCTCCGGTTCCACGATCCGCACCTTCTCCCCGAGCGAGATTATCCAGCCGAGAAACTGTTCGCTGACCGCAACCTTTACCTCCACCTCAAAGCAGTCGGCATCCACCTTCTCAACGATCAGTTCGGTTCCAAACCGATCGAAAATGATGCCTGCCTTATCATTCTGTGCCCTGAGCCGGACGATCCTCTCCTCGCCGTCAAACATGCCGAACAGCCTGTTGGTGTAAGCAGCCAGATCATACGAGTCAAACTGTTCCCTGCCCCTGCGGCACTCAGAGGCCAGCTCTACATTCACCATCTTATCCACCCGGTAGTGGCGAATCATTTCTCTCCCTTCATCAAATCCCACAAGATAATAGTTCTCGTTGTCCCATGTAAGCGCCCAGGGGCTCACCCTGTAGATCTTCCCTTCGTGCCTTAAGAGCTTCTGCTTCTCCACCGTCCACTGAAAATACTGGAATGTGATCCCCACATCCTGTTCAATGGCGCATTGCAGCTTGTCCACATTGTAATAGATGCTCTCATTCTCTGCTTTTACCCTGCCGGACACACAGACCTGACTTTCCAACTGATTTGCCTCATATATGCTGGCAAGCGCTTCGATCTTCTCGATCAATGCCCTGGATTTCTTTCTCGTGATGAATTTGGATGACTGCACGGAGTCAACCAGAAGCTTCAGCTCAGGCAGTTCAAAATGACGGCTCGCGACATGATACCCCCATCTTCTTCCATCCTTCTCAGCTTTGATATCAAATCCGGACGCATTCAGCAGATGGATATCCGTGTATACCGTCTTTCTCTCGGCATAGAAGCCGCATTGCTTCAATTCCTCGATCAGCTGTTTGATCGATAAGCTGTGTGTATCATCCGTTTTCTGAAAAAAAATCCTGAGCAGTGCTAATAATCTGGATCCCTGACCACTTGTTTTTTCCATATGCAGCTCCTTTCCGAATCCAGAAAGTCATAAATCTCAATGTCTGACTGCCTGGATCGTCTCATATCCCTATCTCTGTCCGGCGCTTCATTGTACAGCATGGGCACACAGGAACACTGTGTAATAGATTATACCACACCACTACCAGCTTATAAACTATAATTTTCCAGTTCTTCAGAAGGAGTCCGCGAATGCGGACTCTTTCTCATTTTAGCAAAATGCTTTATTCATCGTTTTTATAGATTTTTTGAGCATATTGGAATATTGAAACCTGTGGTAAGCATATGCTATAATGTGCATAGGCGAAAATGAGATGAGCCAAGATGTACACTAAATTGAAAGCCCCAGAGGTGCAAGCTCTGGGGCTTTCTTTATGCTTACTTGTTGTCGCCTTTTCTGTCAAGCCATTTGCAGAGATAGTGGCAAGCTATTCCTGCTCCGACAGAAATGAAAAATGAGATGAAAATTTCCAAAATGTACACCCCCTTTCTGTTGACAGAATGGGTGCGACAACGTATTCATAATAACAAAATAAATACCAATTTGTAATCAAATATTGTATCTGTTCAACAGACACTGAACAAACATGCAGCGGGTGAATCAGACGCACCTGATTCACCCGCTGCATGACTAACTATATTATTGAGACACAGCCTACGCAGTAAATACACAGACCTGTCACATAGTCACCCGCATCTTTCCTATCTTAACCACAATGACAGCGGCAGCTCTTACATCCCACCCCTTCAGATGCAGGGCGCCTTCTTGTCAAACGCGGGATTATAAGCGTAAAAATTCTTCGCATCCAACTGATCCTGGAGCATGCGCAGGCTCTCGCCGAAGCGCTGGTAATGCACCATCTCCCTTGCGCGGAGGAACTTGATCGCGTCATAAACATCGGGTTCATCCCGGCAGAGGCGGAGAATGTTGTCATAAGTCAGGCGGGCCTTCTGCTCGGCCGCCATATCCTCATGCAGATCCGCAATCGGATCCCCGGTAGACTGCAGCGTTGCCGTACTGAAGGGAACGCCGCTGGCAGCCTGCGGCCAGATTCCGGTGGTGTGATCCACATAATACTGATAAAAACCGGACTGCTCGATCTCATCCATGGTGAGGTTTTTGGTAAGCTGGGTGATGATGGTGGAGACCATTTCCTCGTGCCCTAATTCCTCCGTGCCGATATCCGTCAATACGCCGACCACCCGGTTATCCGGCATGGCATACCGCTGGGACAGATATCTGGTGGCGGCGCCCTTCTCACCATCCGGACCTCCAAGCTGGGACATGATCGCCATCGCCAGCCTGGCATTGGTCGTCTTGATGTTTACCGGATACTCCAGCATTTTCATATACTTCCACATGATCAATCACACTCCTTCTGCCATGGCCATGGTTCATTTCCCCAGCTCCATCCATTCTCATCCTCTACTCCGTAGAAGGTGAGCGGAGCGTATTTTTTCTCATAGAGCGCTACCGCCCTCTTAAACTGCCTGCGATACTCCTGATAGGTTCCCATGGCGCAGGCGTCCTGTGGATGCGTATCCAGATAAAGCGCCATTTCAATGACCATAAAATTCGTGGACTGAATCAGTTTCATTAAATCCTTTCTGCATAATTCTTCCATCTCTAACACCTCACTCCGCAAAAAATCTGATTGAGGTCTTCAAAGACGGTACCCTCCATGAGACCACAGTCGGCACTGTAAAGCTTTCCCCACTGCTGCCAGGGCACATAGGCCATGACTACCGGAAAGGAAGCCCCCAGCTTCTCCATCGCGTCACGCTTATGGCAGTCGCGGTCAGGCACTGCGCATGCGCAGTCCGCCATCCCCCCGCCGGGCATATCACCTGCCATATTTCGAGCCATCATGACACCTCCCTGCCTTCCCGGGCAGCCTGCGCCCTCCATGACAGCGTCAGCCATAGACCGGCCTTTCTCACAGCCCTGCATCTGAGGCTGTCTGCAGCCTGCAGCCGTTTCAGCCGCAGATCTTGCCCTGTCACAGTTCTGCGTCCGATACTGGCGGCAGCCCTGATTCATCATACCGCCGCAGCCTCTTTCCCCTGAAACATTCATACAACGACAGTTATCCAAGAGAAATCTCCTTGTTTCCTTGTTATACTACATCATATGACATCACAGAAAAAAAGTGCCGGAAACAACTATCATTTTATGATTCCTGACGAAAAAATAGAACAGAAGGCTGTCCGGTACCAGATACCGGAAGCAGCCTTCCCTGATGATTTCTGATATAAACAAAACCGTAATCCGCCCTTAGAATTCCCGGAGCAAAACAAAACCGTAATCCATCCTCAGACGTCCTAAGCAGCCATCTATTTATGATTCCTTCTCAAAATACAGAACCGCGAGCATTCCCGGACCGGTATGGGTTCCGATAATAGGCCCGATCTTAGTGATGACCACATTCTTAGCCTGCGTCTTTTCAAGCACCTTCTCTTTCAGTGCCTCAGCGCGATCCGGGCAGTCCCCATGCGCAACAAATACGGTCTGCTCCTTCTCATCCATATTTTCATTGATCTTGGAGATCAGGTATTCCTCGCTCTTCTTCTCTCCGCGGATCTTGTTTTCCACATACAGCTTTCCTTCCTCGTTCACGCTCAGGATCGGCTTGATCTTCAGGGCGCTGCCCAGCATAGCCTCCGCCATCGTAAGCCGCCCTCCCTTCTGCAGAAAGAACAAGTCATCGACAGTAAACCAATGGGCAACCCTGGTGCGGTTTTTTACCACCCAGTCCTTAAGCTCGTCAAGGGACAGCCCCTCCTCCTTCTTCTGCCCGATCAGATTCATAAAAAAGCCGAGACCTGCAGAGGCACACAGGGAATCCACCACATGAATGGTTCGGTCCGGAAAATCCGCCTTCAGCATACCCTTCGCGAGAATGGCTGACTGATAGGTTCCGCTGAGACCGGAAGTAAAGGCCACATATAAGATATCCTGCCCCTTCTCCAGTATTGTCGTAAAAAAATCCGTATAGACTGCGGGATTGATCTGCGAGGTCACAGAAGCCTTGCCATTTCTCAACGCAGCATAAAAATCCTCGGTGCTGATGTTTCTCTCATCGGGATAATGCTCAATCTCCTGTCCGTCCAAATTAAATGCCATCGGCACAATCTCCATCCCATATTTCTCGATCAAATCCAATGGAAGATCGAGTGTTGCGTCACTCACTAACGTATAACTCATAATCCGCCTCCCCTATCATCATTTTATTATCTTTCACCACCTATTATCTTTCAGGCCGGATACCCGCAGCCTCCCTGTTCTTTTCGCAAAGCTTTCCTGCCATACGATCTTTAAAAAACGCATTCCCTTATCCCTCTTCTTTCAGGATCACGTGTCTCAATACCCTGTACAGCTTATCCACATCCACGGGCTTCGAAAGATGCTCCTGCATGCCTGCCTGCAGAGATTCCTCCACATCCTCATCATAGGTATTCGTCATCAGGCCGATGATCGGCACGGTCTCCCCGTCCTCCTTGCCGGAAATCCTGATACATCTGGCAGCCTCCCTGCCGTCCATAAAGGGCATATGGATATCCATCAAAACCGCGTCATAGGTGTGCGCCGGCTTGGACACAAACTGGATCACCGCCTGCCTTCCATTCTCAACAGAATCCACCTCGAACCCGACTACCTCCAGTACCGCCAGCATGGACTCTCTGGCCATCTCGCTGTCTTCCGCCAGCAATAGATGCTTCCCCTTGAAGTTTACGGCCTGTGGCTCCAGCTTGCGCCGCACCGTCTTTTCCTTCTCCTGCAGACCGAAGGGAAGCGTAAAATACAGCTTGGTGCCGCGTTCGGCCACCTCCATGCCGATTTCTCCCCCCATCAGCCGGATCACCTTCGCTGCCAGGGACAGTTCAAAATGCTCCTCGTCGATAAAGCCGCTTTCCGCTTGATGCGAAATACCGAAAATGCTCTCCTTCACCTTGTCATTCAGGCCATTGCCCGTATCCTCCAGAATAAACCGGATATAGACGGTCTTTCCGTCAACCGCCACCTGATTGGCAGCAAGCCTCAGCTCCCCGGAAATAGGGATATAGGAAATCGCGTTCTGGATCAGGGTACACAACACCTGATATATCCGGATCTCGTCCCCGACGATCTGCCTGTAGCGGCATTTGGATTCGATAAAGAACTGAATATTCTTCTTCTCCACTCCCTCTCTGACCGCAATATCGACCCGGTTGAGCAGATATTCCAACCGGAAGGTCTGCTTCGCGATCGTGATCGCATTATGATCCACATTTACAGTCTCCAGCAGGGAATCCATCACATTCATCATGTGCTCTGCGTAATTATCGATGTTGGCAAGACATTCTAACAGCTTATCCTCCTCCTTGTACACCTGCTTCGCCACGCTGGACATGCTGATGATGCCCCCCATCGGCGTCAGGATCTCATTGGAGATATTGGCCAGCACCTCTCCCTTGAGCTGCGCGGCAGATCTGGCCGCCATCAGGGAATCCTTCAACTGCCGGTACTCTTCAATGCGGGCGCTTCTTGTCTGCTCCACATCCTGGAACATGATATAGACAATGATGTCCTTATTGGAACCGCTGTCAAACAGCAGCTTGCCGTTCATGTAATGCAGCTTTCCCTCTTCGGTGCGGTAACGGAAATCGATCTCCTGGGATCTCACCCCGCCCATGTACATATTCTGAAGGTAGCTCACATCAAAGCATTCCAGAAATTTCTGCCTGTCATCAATATATACCTTCGCCAGCCATTTCAGCACAAAATCCACACTGTAGGAATTGTGCTGGGTCACATATTCATCCAGCAGGTTATAGAACAGATCCCGCCTGATCTCAACCGCGATCACATCGTGAAACATTGTCTGAAGCGAAAAAATAAACTTGCGGTCCAGCATCTTCCTGTGACCGATCATCTGGATGCCGTCCCGTCGCTGCAGGGTCAGCAGATACCTCTTCTCATTATTTTCGGCATTGAACTCAACGGAATTAACCATGAACAGATCCTGCAGGTACGGCAGGAAGATACAGCGTCCCTCATCCTCCCCGTTCTCAGGACTCTCCTCCAGAATACACTCCCTGCAAGGACAATCCTCGCCGCGGAAGGCGTCATAGCAACATATGCCCGGCTTGATATCCGGATATACCGTCTTCGCGTAATCATTGGCAAACAGGATCTTATAATTGTCATCCAGCACGTAGATCATCGTCTGTGTCATGCTGGTTGCAAGCCGGAACAGCCTTCCATCACTCCCGCCTGTAATCTCCTGATAGAACTGCTTGATCATCTGGTCATTCATGAGCTTGAGCAGCACATGAATCTCCTCCAGCTCATCCTCATCAAAACTTCTCTGGTTGATCCAGGATAAGAAGATATAGCCGATAATTTTTCCATATCTGCGCATCTGGAATTCGATCACGGACCGATAGCCAATCTCCTCGTACAGCTTTTCCTCCTGAATGTCGAGCGTGGCTCGATCCTCCACGACGAACATATCATCCTCTTCAAAGTGATAGGAATCATTCAGCTTCTCCAGCCCCACCTGAAGCTTCACCTTGTGGGGATTCGGAATATTCTCCCACTCATATGCCATGCAGGGCTCCAGAAGGCCTTCCTCATAGTGAATGACATACATGCTGTCCATTGCAAGTTCATTGATCAAATGCTCCATCGTCCGCTCAATCCCCTTGGAAACACTGGAGCTATGCATTAAATTTTCAATCACATCTGTGTCTAATACTCTCATCGCATCCACTTCTCTTTATAAAGCCCGGCCTGCGCAGGTAATATGCAGGCCTGCTGAACAGTTACACAGGAATGACATTTCCAGCCGTTCCTACTCTCTCATATTCTACCATATATTTCCCGTTTTGAACACCATAAAATTCTATGTGATACAGCAGAACATCAATACTTTTTTTCTTATATCAGCCGTAATCCACCCCACTTCCAGCCAACGGCCATTACCATATATTATTTTTCATGCAATCACAAAATCAACAGCATACTATAATTTCAAAATACTCTTGCCAATTTGACAAATGATTGCTATACTTTGAAGTGGTATGTTTTACTAATTCTTATTTATAAGTATAAGAATGAAACCGGATGCCGTCCTTGCCCGATCCCTGGTCGAGCCTTAAGAACCGGCATCCTACCGGACGAAGTCAGATAAAAAAACTAGCGTTTTTAGAGGAGAAAAACCATGGGTGGATTTTTTGGAGTAGTTGCGAAAGAAGACTGCATGTTTGACCTGTTCTTTGGAACAGACTATCATTCTCATCTCGGCACCAGGCGCGGCGGACTTGCCGTCTACGGCAGCAAGGGCTTTGACCGTTCCATACACAATATTGAGAATGCTCCTTTCCGGACCAAATTTGACAAGGATGTCCAGAAGATGAAGGGCTATATGGGCATCGGTTGCATTTCCGATTACGAGCCGCAGCCCCTGATCGTCAGGTCCCATCATGGAACCTATGCGATCACCACAGTCAGCAAGATCAATAACACGGACCAGATCGTTGATACAATTTTTTCAAATGGCAATTCCCATTTTCTTGAAATGAGCGGCGGGGACATCAATCCCACCGAGCTTGTGGCGGCCATCATCAACCAAAAGGAGAACATCATCGAAGGCATACACTATGCCCTTGAAATGATCGATGGCTCCCTCACCATGATGGTGATGACGCCAAAGGGAATCTACGCCGCAAGGGATAAATACGGAAGAACCCCCATGGTAATCGGCAAAAAGGAAGACGCCTACTGCCTCACCTTTGAGGACTTTGCCTACCGGAATCTCGGTTATGAGGATTTCAGGGAGCTTGGTCCGGGAGAGATTGCTGTCGTGACTCAGGATGGCGTCAAGACTCTTGTCGCGCCGGGCAAGGAGATGAAGATCTGCACCTTCCTCTGGGTATATTACGGCTATCCTAGCAGCTCTTACGAGGGCATCAGCGTGGAGCAGATGCGATACAACTGCGGAGCCAGCCTCGCCAAAAGGGATAACGTGAAGCCGGATATTGTCGCAGGCGTTCCGGACTCCGGCACAGCGCACGCGGTCGGCTATTCCAACGCGTCAGGCATTCCGTTCTCCAGACCGTTTATCAAGTATACGCCTACCTGGCCGCGCTCCTTTATGCCGACCATCCAGAGCAAGCGGAACCTGATCGCCAAGATGAAGCTGATCGCCGTCCACGACCTGATCAAGGATAAGAGCCTGCTCCTCATTGACGATTCCATCGTCCGGGGAACCCAGCTTCGTGAAACCACAGAATTTCTTTACGCCAGCGGCGCGAAGGAGGTACATATCCGTCCCGCCTGCCCGCCCCTGTTATATGGATGCAAATACCTGAACTTCTCCCGCTCTACCTCCGAGATGGACCTGATCACAAGAAGGGTGATCGCGCGCCTGGAGGGTACAGAGGATATCCCGGAAGAGACTCTTCAGGAATATGCGGATCCTGAGTCTCCAAAGTATGACCAAATGATCGAGGAGATCCGGAAGGAACTTAATTTTACAACACTGCGCTACAGCCGGCTCGATGATATGCTCGCGGCTGTGGGCATTCCTGAAGAAAAGCTGTGCACCTACTGCTGGAATGGCAAAGAATAATAATTACTCACTGACAGTGCGCCGCCGCTGTGGCACATTTAATCATAGCATAGACTGGAGAGTACATAAGAGATGATAGATTTTGAAATGGAGGAGCACGAGAAATCATCGCTGCTCAATCAATTGTTAGTCAATGAATACGAAGCCATGATCCGCATCAACGCCGGCACAGGCAACGCCACGACGATCTACGCTTCAGATCCCGTATGGGAAAAAACCGTAGGGGTGATCTATCCCTTTGAGGACACCATGCGCAGCTATCTGCTAAGCCATTCTACGGATTCCGACTCAGAAAAACTGATCGCTTCCATACAAACTCAGGCCATTCTTTCAGAGGTGAATGAGAAAGGCAGCTTGAGATTTTACTACACGATCAAGAACGATGAGGGTGTTTTTCTACACAAAAAAGCAGCCTTCTTCAAATCAGAAGACCGTCTTTTCCTGACCATTCAGGACATCTCCGACAGCTTTCTGGAGACCGCACGCAAGCTCAATGAATTGAGCGACGCCCTGGAGAACACAAATCTGGAGCTCGAAAGAAAAAAGACCTTCCTTACCCTGCTGAACCGCAGCGTCCGCACGCCGCTGCACTCCATCATGGGGCTGACGAAGATTGCGGAGTATGACGCGGGCAACACCTCTCTGGAGGCGTACCTTCATAAGATCTCCCTTTCCGGAAGCTATATGCAGGAGACCATCGACGACATCCTTGAACTGCGGCGCATCCTGTCTAAGGAGATCATATTAAGGCCTGAATCGCTCCGGCTCTACAGTTACCTGAAAAACCTGCAGCACAACACCATTCAGCTACTTGATGAGCGGGAGATCCTCTTCTCCTCTGATTCCGATCTCTCCATGGAGATGAGCGTTGATGTGGATTCGCACGCGCTCTACCAGATCCTGACCAGGCTGATTCAGATCGTTGCCAATCTTACCGTAAAGGGAAGCAGGATCCAGCTGAACGCGCATGAGCTCCTGCGAACGGAACAGACAGTTACCATCGAATTTTCCGTCACCTGCCTTGGCATGATGGTGGAACAGGAGCAGCTGAATCATCTGTTCCTGACCTATGATACCCTGATCAGCAACCTGAATAAGGACATCAGTTCCTCAGATATCGCGCTGATCATTTTGAAAAGCTACGCAAGAGCCCTGGGAACAGACGTGCTGATCGCAGAATCCAATGAAAGCATCGGAACCCGCCTGTGCCTTTCCCTCTCCCTGCCGCTGTCAAAAAAACAGGCTCCCTCTGACCAGTCTGAGATTGATTCCTTCCTGCCCAGATTAAAGGGGCTGAAAGTCCTGATCGTGGATGACAACGAAGTCAATCTGGAGGTCAGCTACAAAATATTAAGCAGCAGAGGCATAGAAACCGTAACCGCAATGAACGGACAGCAGGCCGTATCTATTTACACACAGGAAAAAGGCAAGCTGGATCTGATCATCATGGACATCCTTATGCCTGTCATGGACGGGCTCGAAGCCACCCGGCAGATCCGCGCCATGGAGGCCATTCCCGGATCCGATACGATTCCGATCATCGCCATGACCGCCAATGCGCTGCAGGAGAATTTTGAGGAAAGCTTCCAGGCCGGCATGAACGCACATCTGGTGAAACCGATCAATCCGGACAAGCTGTTCCGTGTCATGATCGACGTGCTGTCTAACGCGCACGCCTGAGACGATAGTATTTCACAAATCTGCTACAAATAGAACATACTTTCGTCACAGATTATCAATATACTAATACTTGTAAGAGCTTTTCAACCGGTACATTGTACCGGAAATTCTCTCCCCCCTCATAAAAGAAGGTACGAATCGCATCGTGCCTTCTTTTTTATATCGCTAAAACCGTTGCATATTCCGGATTACCTGCTGCGCAGACAGACCGGCAGATACATCTTAACATCTAAGCTGCCGCCAACCGCTTGAACCCGTTACACAGGCAGGCTGGCGGATACGCACAGCGCCCCCCACCCCACCCTCGGGGATGGCTGAAGATCCTGAAACGGCAGCTTTCTCGCTCCCCTGATCAGGCTGGCCCTCACCTTTTCCCCGTATAGATACGGATCCCTGCCGTCCGCGATCCCATACTGCATCAGCAGCGCCGCCGCCCCCGTCACAAAGGGAGTCGCGAAGGAGGTGCCTGAAAACACGCCATACCCGCCTCCAGCCAGACAGGTATTGATTGCAACCCCCGGAGCAGCCAGATCCGGTTTTCTGACGACCCGTAGCAATCCCTGTTCCACGTTTTCTCCTCTCCCGGAAAAAGCAGCATAGGTATCATTTCTGGAATCATAAGCCGCCACCGACAGGACGGAACGGGCAGTGGAGGGGATCACCAGCGTATTGAAGATCGATGCCCTGACAAAGGATACCTCTGCCGTCGTGCTTCCCGCAGAGGGAAGCCACATCTGATAGTCCCCCGCCACAATCCTGCGAGGATTCAGATAAATCCTCCAGATTCCCGGCGTCACATAATCCCTTACAGGAATCCAGGAAAGATAGATTTCCTGCTCCGGATCATAGGGTGACGGTTCCCCGTAATAGATTGCAAGCACATCCTCCGGGAGTACATATTTCTGAATCTGCTCATAGCTCGAAACCGGCCCGATCCTCCGCCCGTCCGGCGTCTCAATGATCAGATCAAATACGTCAAGGTAATGCTTCCAGATCTGCAGGTTAAAGGACGCCATGTATTCCCCGACATAGATCTCCTGTACCTCGCTCTGAACCTGTGAGAGCCTGCCGGAGGTATGACGCGCCGTAATCCCCTCATTTCCGGTTCCGGCTGCTATGGATACCCTGTACAGCCCGGATACGGCGTCCAGATATCGTTCCAGCGTCGCGTTGCCGTTATGCGCGCCGTAGTTGTTGCCATAGCTGATATTCACCGCAAGCGGCTTCCCGGTTTCAGCGGCATAACGCACCGCGAAATCAATCCCGCGCATCAGCTGTGTGGTTCTCGGAAATCCCCGTCCGTCCGGATTCCCCAGCTTTACAACAACGATCCCCGCTTCCGGCGCCATTCCCACAACCTGCTTCCGGGAAGCATTTCCGTTCCCGGCCATGATTCCCAGCACAGCCGTCCCATGCCCTGTGGCGTCAAATTCCCGGACCAGTCCTGCCTCCTCCAAAAAAAGCGGCACCGGAACGCCGCCGGATTCTTCCTCTGGCTCGTCTTCCAGTGCCACATTAATTTCCTCTTCTGTGTAAAGGCTTCCATCCGCGAAGCCTTCCGGCGGATTCCCCGGAACCGTTTGATCCCACATCACCGCAATTCTAGTGCTCCCATCCCGGTTCCTGAAATCCGGATGGCGGTAGTCCACACCGGAATCCAGGCAGGCTACCAGCGTTCCCCGCCCTGTCAGGCCATAATCCGGCAGCCTTACCCGGCTGACGCAGGAGGCAACAATCCCTTCCATCTCAGACAGCAGAAGGGATTTGGGCTTCTCAATATAATCGATCTGCGGATATTCCGACAGCCTGTCGATCAGGTACTCCCTGATCCGGATCACCGCAAAGCCGCCCAGGAGTTCCTCCACCTGCAGCTCCAGTTCCTCGCGGATACCTGCAAGACTTCCGGTATAGCGGATGATCAGCTCCCACTCGCCATCCTGATAGCCCACCGTGAGCTCTCTGCTCCTCTCCCGCTCTGAACCCGTCACCCCCAGGGCGGTAATCAGCTCCGAACTCATTTTGCTCTCAATCATAAAAACCCCCATCTCTTATCATGCTTTGCTGCTTTCCCCGGTCCATCGGAGGTTTTTCGTAACTGCATGGCAGGCCTGCGCATTTACTGCGCAGACCTGCTAAAAATATATAGTTATGCGTGATCCTGTTATTCTTCCCGATAGAGCTCCCGCAGGATCTCATCCGCATACATGCCTCGGTATCCCTCCGGATCCGACAGTGCAATCCCCTTCCCGGAGGATTTCCACCGCATCTGTCCATAATGCTGCAGGTAGCTGCTGCCCTTGCACACATCCGGAAATCTCCGGTACCAGTCCGGATAGTACCGCCTCATATATTCCTCCGCAAGCGTGCAGGCCTCGCTGTCCTTCCTTCCATCCGGCGTCACGGTTCCGCACAGCCGCACGCCGGCAGGCGAGGAATGCACCAGCACAACGCTGCCGTCCTCACAAGCTCCGACCACGATCCAGACATGCCCGCAGCAGGAGCAGGTTGAGCTCATGATGTCTCCAGGTTCGTAATCCGCCACCTGTTCGGCCGTACGGTAGCTGCCATAGCCCATCCCGGAAAATTTCTCTGCCTGTTTTGAAGCGGAATACACATAGCCCTTTTTCTGATTGCCAGTATTTAGCAGATTATATACGCACCAGCCCACATAGCCGGAACAATCCAGCCCATCGTGAATCTGATAGCGATGGTTCCTGTAATTATAGGAAGTATTCTGCCTTGCCGCGAATGTCCTCCAGCCGGGGCACAATCCAATGCTGCGGGCCTCCTTCCCCGCAGCGGTATCCGCCTTATTCCAGCCTCCGCCCCACACATACATGGTAGAGCCCACAGGCGCGACCGCGATCCGCAGCAGGTTGGATATAGTGGAGATTCCCTCCTCCGCCACAACTGTCACAGCCTCAGTGCTCTTTTTGCCGGTCTTTATTTTCCCGTTTTTCTTCTGTTTCCAGGCACAGACATAATAACGGTACCGTTCTCCCCTGATCCTGCCTGACAGCACAAGCTTGCATTTTTTCGTCTGTCCCGCCTTTTGAAAAACCGGTTCTTCCTCCCCGCTTTCCACAGCCTCATATACGCTGTACCCGGAGGCTCCCTGCACCGGCTCCCATGAGATCACTACCTTGTTTTTCACCGCTGTCGCCATGACACCCTCAGGCCGCAGGGATGCAAACTTTGCCTTCGCCTGACTATGTAAAGCATTTTGACTCATCATGCTACATACTATGACGCATAACAGCAAAAAATGCCAATATCTCCGCCCTTGTTCCTTCATGCTTCTTCCTCCGATCTGCCGCGGACAATTACTCGTCCAGCTTGATTCCAGCCAGCAGCGCCCCAAAGGGATTATTCTTAAAATCCTCACATTGATAATCAAAATCCTCTTCCACATCCGTCACGATCTCAGAGGTGTTAGTTTCCACATCCTTTATGCTTAAGCTGATCCTGCCGTCCTTGACCTCCAGCACCTTTACCTTCACATCCTGTCCGACCGACAGCACCTCGGAAGGCTTGCGGAGACGTTTCATGGAGATTTTGGAGATATGAACGAGACCGGTCAGCCCATTGTCCAACCTAACGAACGCTCCGTAGGGCATCAGCGATTCCACTTTGCCCTCAAAGATAGAACCCGGAACGAGCTTTGCCATTCTGGATCTGTCGCGTTCCGCCTCCTTGTCCCGCAGGACTGATTTCACCGAAAGCACCAGCTTCTCTCCCTGCTCCTGTGCCTGGATCACCCTCGCCTGTACCTGCCTGCCAATATACGCGGAGGTATCCTCCACAAACCCAAGGTCCAGCTGGGAAGCCGGAATAAACGCCCTGATTCCCTCAAGATACGCAATCACGCCGCTGTTGACGGACTCCTTGATCCTGACGGAAACGGTCTCCCCGCTCTCCATCCATTCCCGGAATTTCTCCCAGGCAGCCTGCTGCCTGGCTTCCTTCAGGGAGAGCTCCACGTTGCCCTGTCCGTCATCCCTTGCCAGCACGATTGCCTCCACCTGGTCTCCGATCTTTAAATCCCGCATTGCAGAAAAATCCGGATCATCGGACAGCTCGTCCATAGGGATCACTCCCGGCACGTAATAGCCCAAATCCAGCGTGACCGCCTCATCATTGATATCCACGATCATGCCCTTCAGCTTCTGTCCTTCCCGTACCACCCGGAAGGAATTCTTCAATTCCTCCTCAAAATCTGCCATTGTCTCTTTTGCCATTGTCACATTCCTCCATCCTATTTACATTCTACACCTAGACTACCATCATTTTCTCATTTTTTCAACAGGATTTTCCTGCCTGCTGCCGCCTGGAGCTGTCCGGCCGTAATAGTTCCCCCTTCTGCCAGTGCACAGGCTCCCAGAGGATAGTTTATTTGCAGCGGAGGGCTATTTGCGAACACCGGTCCTTGGTGAGCCGACGAAGGAAGCGAACCTGTTACCGCTGCGTGAACAACCAAGCGCAATGCCTTAGACCTTAGCGAGCCCATGCCAAAGGCGCAGGGCAAGCTTAATCCGAAGGTAGGCTTTACTCGTGCCCGTAGTGTAAAGGAACGATCCGTCAGGAACCGTCCGCTTGCCACCAGTTGAAACAATCCTCAATCCACTGTAACACATTTTCAGATTCCACATAGTATAGCAGTGTAAAGATTATTGGAGGTATTCCATATGGGAGACTTATCGGCAACAGCAAATTGCGGAAACAACGGCATCGGCGGCTGCAATTGCTGCACATGGATCATCATTCTGCTCCTGCTCACAAGCTGCTGCGGCAATGACAACGGCTTCGGCGGACTGTTAGGCGGCAACGACGGATGTGGTGGCTTCGGCGGCGGCAACTGCTCCTGCATCCTGATCATCCTTCTTCTTCTTTTCTGCGGCGGCAACAACAATAACGGCGGCTGCGGATGTGGCTGCGGATGCTGATCCTGTGATATGATCAGTCATAGCTGACAGCTTCCAGCTGCGGCTGGCGGCTTTGCGGCACAAAAAGGGGGAGCACCTGCTCCCCCTCTTTTTACGCCGGATAGGCGTCTGCGTAACGCATGGAAATCCCTGTTCCTAAAGCCATTGGGCTGTGCCTCTTATACCGGATAATTGGAATGCTTCTTTACAGCCATCTTCTGTTCTCTCTTTCCGGACAACCACTGAATATCCTGATACAAAATCTCCCTTGTCTGCTCCGGCAATATCTCCTCATCCACAAAATGGCGTTCCAGCACCATGTCGCTGTTCATATAACGCCTCTTGTACGCCTCAAGCTGTTCCTTTAAGAAATCCTCCTTCTCAATGCCCTCCAGTTTGGCAACCTGCGCCTGGCTGATCACTGCGACAGCGCCCTCCGCCCGCATGACAGCCACCTCAGCGCCCGGCCATACATAATGCCGGTCCGCGCCAAGCTGTTTGCAGCCCATGAAGATATACGGACCGCCGTAAGCCTTCCGGAGGATCACTGTCAGCCGGATCGTGGTGGCGTTGGCATACGCGTTCACCATCTTGGCGCCGTGACGGATCAGGCCCTTATGTTCCTGCTCCGCCTCCATGACAAAACCTGTGGAATCCACCAGCGTAATCACCGGAATGTTATAACAGTCGCAATACTGTACAAAGCGCGCCGCCTTATCTGACGCATCGCAGTCAATCGATCCGTTCCTGCACAGCGTCTGGTTCGCCACCACGCCAACCGTGACACCTCCGAGCAGTCCAAAGCCCGTCACCATATTCATGGCAAATTCCTGCTGCACCTCTATGAAGCTGTCCTCATCCAGCAGCTCCCGGATGACCGCCTTCACATCATAAGGACTCCAGCTGCCAGCTGGAAGCAGCCGCCGGATCTGCTTTTGATCCTTGTCCATATATTCTCCCGTACGGTAGCTCCGCTCCTTTGTGTAACAGGGCGGCAGGATCCGCACCAGTTTCCTCACCTTCTCATAACAGCTCTTTTCATCCCGCTCCCGGAAATGCGCGACACCGCTGATTTCCGAATGAATCCTCGCGCCTCCAAGCTCCTCGATCAGATAATCCGTCCCCTGCACCTCATTGATCACCTTGGCACCCGTCACAAACATATTGCTGATGCCGTCAATCGTAAACACAAAATCCGTCAGTCCCGGAGAATACACCGCGCCGCCCGCGCAGGTTCCCGCAATAATAGAAATCTGCGGAATACAGCCTGAAGCCTCCGCGTTCATCCTGAACAGCTCCCCGCAGCCCGCCACGGCCGCGGCACCCTCCTGAATCCTGGCGCCTCCTCCGTCATAAATCCCGATCACCGGCTTTTTCTCCTCTACAGCTTCCCGAAGGATCGCCACAATCTGCCTGCTGTGCTGATACCCGAAGGTTCCCCCCATACAGGTAAAGTCCTGCCCGTAAAAATATACAGTCTGTCCAAATATCCTTCCGTATCCGGTGATGACGCCGTCATATCCGTCTTTTTCCTCATATTCCGGATAATACTCCATGAAGCTTCCCTCATCAAACAACAACCGGATCCGCTCCGTGATATGCAGCTTGTCCCTTCTGTGCTGTTTATCAATACTATATGGATTCACTTTCTCAAGATACATTTCCATTCCCCTTCCTGTCTGTCCGCCGGGCCGGTATGCCCTGCCTGAATATCCTCATCTATCCCCTTGCGCGGCGGGAAAGCCAGCGCATCCTGATCTACCCTCCGCCCCGCTGCATTTACCATTGTCACAAATTACTGACATTTTATCACAACTTTTTTGAATAATAAACATTTTTTGTATTTATTTTCTGCTCATTTTATTGTACAATGAAGATACTTATTGAGCATGCCTGCTTTGACGGACTCGCCGCAGACACACAACAAAGAGAAAAGGAGAACAGCGATGCCATCCATACTTCCGCTTTATACCATAGACGACATGACCTCCACGATCCAGCCGCGCGAAGAGCGCAAAAATCGCGGAACCTTTGTTTCCGTTCTGGAGAAGGAGATCATCCTTCAAGCCGTACCGGAATATGAGTATGTAAAAGCCTCCATCCCTGCCGGCACTACGTCCGGAACAGGAGTCGATAGCCCGAAGGGACTTCAGCCCTATTTTGAACGCGCCGCCAGGGCGTTCCATGTAGATATCAATCTTTTGAAGGCCGTTGCCAAGGCGGAATCCGACTTTGACCCGAACTGTGTATCCTCCGCAGGCGCGGTCGGCGTGATGCAACTGATGCCCTCCACTGCCGCTACTCTCGGCGTCAAAAACGCCTATGACCCGGAGGACAATATCATGGGAGGTGCGAAGTATCTTTCCTCGCTTTCCAAAATGTACGGCGGGGATCTCTCCCTGACGCTTGCCGCTTACAATGCCGGTTCCGGCAATGTTGAAAAATATGGCGGAATTCCACCCTTCTCAGAAACACAGAGCTATGTAAAAAGGGTGCTTTCCTATTATGGAGATCCGTCCTCATTGTCCCTGCCGGACACACAGCAGGAGAACATCCTCAAGGCCCGGCCCGCAGCGGACAGCCCCTCTGACATTTACACCATTTCTGCACAGGCCGCCGCAAGCCTGCCATCGGCTTCCAAATTATCCTAGAATGTAAAAAATGTGTTAAAAAACGGCTGCTCTTCTGTTATCAGAAGAACAGCCGTTTTTATGCTGTTACGTGAAGACACAGGCTTCTCATCGCATCTATGCGGATTCGCTCCCTCTGTGGCCTACTCATTCCGGGCCCTCCAGAAGAACATCCACATCATTATATCCGTAATCCATCAGCGCTTTCCGTATTCTGTGCTTGGTATCCTCATTGGCGTTGATGCTCACCAGCTCATACAGCTCAAATACATAGCCTACCCACTTCTCATAAATCTTATTGCGGATCTCGGCGTTCATGGTCTTGGCGCGATCTTCTCTTGCCTTCTCCACCGACTTTTCCTTTTTGGGAAGAATGGGCTCTTCCGCCTCCTCGTCCTCCCGCTTTTTCTGCTCCACAGCGGCAATCACATCCTCCACGCCCTTGGACAGTGTTCCGCGGATATCTGTAATTCCCGGATCATCCTTCTTCAGGTTCCGGGCGGCGTCAACGATCGCGTCATCCTTCGCGAAGAGATCAAACGCGCCTCCCACCTGAACGATCCCGGACACATCTGCCCCGGTGTCTTCCGAGGCCTTCTCCTCCGCCTTCATCTCCTTCTCCAGCTCCTCCAGAAAGGAGAGATCCACATTTTTCAGATGATTCTTTCCATAGGCGATCTCCTCCAGCTCATCCGTGCGGACAATCCCGCAGTCATACATCTCCATGACAAGCTCATGCACACCCTGGTCCACGCCGATGAAATAATGGTAATATTTCTCGAAGTCCTCATCCTCCTTACGATCTTCAAGCTCCCTCAGATTGTACCAGTAATCCTTGGTACAATCGATTGTGCGCTTCTTGATCTCATTTCCCTTGGCGCGGACGGCCTTGATCTCCCTGACCTTCTTCTTCCGCTTATTAAACAAATGCAGGTTAAGGGTCCAGCTTACCAGATATAAAAAATAGACCGCCAATAATCCTATTACAATATATATCCACATGACACTCTCATTCCTATCTTTTTTGATTCCTCTTTTTTCCCGCTGCCTTCGCGGAAGCGCTGGCTCCCCGCGCCTGCTTCGCCTCTTTCGCGAATCCTTCTACGCCCGCCTGCTGCTCCGGGACGCCGGATGTTTCCAAAACCGCCCTCCCGTCCTGTACGGCAGAAACGGATCCGTGCTGCTCCTCCCGCAGATCCTCACCCTGATACGTATTCATCATGGCCACGATCTGCGCCATCTTCCGCACACGCGCGGAAAGCCTAGACAACGTCACCGTCAGCACAAAAATGATGATAATAGCCAGAATAAATCCGACAAAGAAAATCATATTTACAGGAGAATAGATGCCCATGGCCTTCGCCAGCACATTCATAGTCTTTGGAATGCATACCAGCACTCCCAGCCCGATCAGCATGATGAACCAGGATAAGGCATATTTGAGCTCCAGCGCCCTCTTCCTTACCATATTCACGATAAACAGGAATGCCAGTATGATCAGCACACCTAAAATGATCTGAAACTTATGTGTAATCATATCACCGTATCCTTTCTATGCAAAATCGTAATCATTATCTGAACCATATCACCGTATCCGCTCGATCAAAATCGCAATCGTCACCTTGATCATATAATACACCGTATTCTTCAGGGAGGAAATGGAAGAGACTCCCTCTTCCCTCGCCTTCATCTTCACCGGCATCTCTATCACCTTGCGCTTATGCCGGATCAGGCGCACCGTACTCTCCGGCTCCGGATAGTCCCTCGGATATTCATTGGCAAACATCTCTATGGTCCGCCGGTTGCAAAGCCGCATGCCCGAGGTCGGATCGGTGATCACAACGCCTGTCAGCAGACGGATCAGCCATGTAAAATAGCTGATGCCCGCCCTCCTGAGCTTTGAGGACTGGAAGCCCTCCTTCTCTATAAACCGGGAGCCGATCACCATATCCGCGTTTTCACGCACCAGCACCTCCGCCATCTGCTCCAGATACTTCGCGTCATGCTGTCCGTCCCCGTCAAACTGTACCGCGATATCATAGCCATGCCTGTACGCATACAGATATCCTGTCTGGACAGCGCCGCCTATTCCTAGATTGATCGGAAGATTCAGCACATGAAAACCGTTATACAGGCAGATGTCCATGGTGTCATCCTTCGAGCAGTCATTGATGATGACATAATCGAAGCTCGGCGCGTTCTGTATCACATCGTTCACCGTTTTCACAATGCTGTCCTTCTCGTTGTATGCAGGTATGATCGCTATTTTCTTCATATCTTAACCTCACTTGCTTCCATTGTGCCCGCCGGCAGCAATGGCCTCTGATTTATGATCACAAAACAAACCATGCGCTGCCAAACCCTTTCATTTTCATCTGGTAAGATCGTTATCCGGAATGATCCTCCGTTCCCCACAGCAGCGCAGGACGTATTCCGCTCAATTCCACAGGACAAAATTGGTGGTGATCAGATTCACCTTATAATTCTTAATAAAATTCTCCGCCTGTTTGGGATCATCCACGCACCACAGATCCACATCATTTCCGTCCTTCACAAGTGTCTTGATCACCTCTTCCCGGCTAGCGCAGTTGACATCAAAACCGATATTTTTCTGCTGAAGCTCCGCGTAATGCTGGATCTGGCTGATCTTATCCAGCTTGCCCAGAATATAAAAGTACCTGTAATCCTTTTCTCCTGATTTCGTGCAGACTGCATGGATATTCGTAATCGTATTATAATTGCTGGAAGCGAACATCACCTTCGCGTCCCCCATGATCCGCTTCACCTCAGTGTACAGGCGGTACAGATCATTAGAGGAGTCAAGGCTGCTGTTTCCACTCAAAAACTTCACCTCGATCTGGGGAACCATCTCATAGGTCTTGCAGACATTCAGGTATTCCTCAAGCGTCGGAATTCTAACCGCACAGATATCATTCTTATAATACTCATAATTCCATCCTCGGATCAGCTTAAGCTCTCTCAACTCATCAAAATCAACCTCGCTGATCAGCTTGTTGAGTCCGCAGGAATGCCATAGGTTCTGGTCATGATGCACGACAAACTGTCCATCCTTTGTCAGCCAGACATCTGTCTCAACGGCGTAAAATCCGTTCTGTCCGGCCAGTTCAAACGCCTTGACCGTGTTCTCCGGCGCAGCGGTGGAAAGCCCCCTGTGTGCCACACACCTGCCGCGGTCCACATTAAATTCCGGCTCGACCTGCACCTTCAGCTCAGCCGTAACCTTCGAGCTGTCCTTTGAGACGATCTCAATCTCCACAAAGCCCGGCGCCTTCGCCTGCACGATTCCTTCAGACACCTCGGCCACCTCCCTGCTGGCGGACCGGATTACAACCTCCGTATTGGTCGCGTCCTTCGGAAGCACCTCGATCAGTTTGTTCACATCAAAGCTTTCCCCCTCCTTGATCACGACGTTTTTCTCTTTTAGCCGGATCTCCGCAACCGGCACCGGCATAACCTTCACTTTCTGCTTGAGCACAGCGCCCCGCTGTCCCTTTACCGAACAGGTAATTACGGCGCTTCCCAGCTTCTTTCCACTAATCTTCCCCTTCCGGTTCACAGATACAACCCTGGAATTGCTGGTCTTCCAGACAAGGTCAATATTCTTGCGGGAGCCCGCCTTATAAACAGGCTTCAGCGTCGCTGTCCTGCCGATCCTTAAGCTGCTAACCTTCTTCTTCCACCTAAGCTTTTTCACCTTGTCATGCACCTTCACCTTATAATAGGTCCGCACCCAGTGAAGGTCTTCAATATAGCTGAGCATAATGATCGTTGTTCCCGGCTGCATGGCCGTCATTTTTCCCGGATTCAGGAATTTCACAACGTCCAGGTCATCCGCGGTATAAAAGAAATTCCCGTTATTCAGATAAATGGGGATATCCGCCTCTTCCCCGACTGTCATATACATGGTAAGCTCAAGCTTCTGTTCTGCCTGTGCCTCCGCCGTATAAAGCTGCACGCCAATCCATACAAAAAGACAGAAAACAACCGCTGACAAAAACCACGGCATTTTCCTCAAGCATTTATTCACCCGCCTGTCACTCATATCCGGCACTCCCTTTCCCTCAATAATATCTGGACGCCTTAGAATAAAAATGCATAATGATCCGGACAATCCACGCCGGCCAAAAACGGCCGAAAATCTCTGACTCGTCCTCATATCTGGCGTTGGTGGTGTGGAACAGCTTACTGGTCTGGTTCTCCGCATTCATTCTGTGAAAGAGCAGTACATCAGGAACATACACAAAGCTTCCTTTCTCCCTCGAAAGCCGCTCCCACAGATCCCAGTCCATCGACGCCTTGTATTTCTCCCTGAAGCATACCTTCGGCATCCTGCTTCTGACACACACAACCGTTGGATGTGCGATCGGATTGCCCAGAAGCTGGATCAGCCGCTTGCCGAACCCGCGCCTCGCAAGAGGCTTTATACAGAGCGGAAGCAGTAAAAACCTCTTTACCCGTACCATAAAGGAGGGATGCCTGTCCACCTCGTCATTGTGCATCTCGATATAATTAGTAAACGCGATTATCGGGTCCTTCGCCCGGTTCAGTTCCTTCAGTACCTTCTCTACAAAGCAGGAACGCAGCAGCTCGTCCTGATGCATCAGCATCACCAGCGGCGTGGAAGCCTGCAGCATGGCAAAATTGTAATCCTTGATCTGTCCGCCGTCAGGATTCACCCTTACATCGATGTGAAATTCATCCGCGATCCGCTGAATATATGCGTTGGGCGTAGACGTGGAGATCAGCACCTGCGGACGCTCCGTCTGTTTCATGATGGACTTCACGCTGGCCCTGAGATACGGACACTCCTTATAGGCACAGACAACCAGCGTGAGATCCTGCGCTGTATAGGAATTATATGTTTTCATTTTCTATTCACACTCCATGATTTTCTTAATAATATCCGCGTTGCCCCATTCTCCCGGAGAATCATAGGGACGGTCCGGAAAGGCACCGTACTTGAGGCGTATCTTCATATGGTTCTCGGCAATATAGGATTCCACCTTCTCTGCCAACGTCATGGTCTGCCCGGAACAGACATTGATGATCCCATTATACTCCGACTGGACGCTCGCCGCCATAATCTGCCTGGCCAGCTCATCCACATGGATAAAGTCATATCTGTTCTTGCCGGAGGTAAACGGAAACTCTTCCTTGCCGTCGTTTTCCGCCTGATAAAGCTTCGCAAAAATGGAGCTTCCCCTTGAGTCATCCCCGTAGATATAATACGCGCGCAGCCAATGCAGAAATACCGGCTTGTCCTTCGCGTAGATCATCAGCTCCTGCCGCAGCGCGTTCTTCGCGATTCCATACATGGACATCGGATTGCAGGGCGTATCGGCGTTAATCTCCCCTTCCCAGTAACCTACCTCGTGCATGCTTCCCATCACAGTCAGATATGGAAGCCCGCCATCTATCATATGATTCAAAAAAACCACATGCGAAGAAAGATCCTTCATATGCGCGCTGGAATTGTGTACAAATCCATCTCTCCAGGCCAGATGCACCAGCACCTCCGGACGCTCCAGCACGTCGTAAATATGCCTGTCCCCGCTGAAGATGTCCTCCTCCACACGGATGGCTCTCTCGTCCACTCCCTTAAAGGAGAGATCATTGACATACACCTCATGTCCGGCCTTTAAAAACGCCTTCACCACATGCCTGCCGATATATCCCCCCGCACCCGTAATCAATACCCTCATATCCGCCTCCTGATCCAAAGCCCGTTATTTTTTGCCGGGCTTCATATAACTTTTTTCCAATAAACTGATCAACGCGCCAGCCAGAATCGAAAAGACCGCCGCAATCACAAAATTCCACCACTGGGAAATCCCGTTGTCCGTCATGTCGCATAACACCTGCTGAATGGGCCATCCGGTCAGGTACATCCCGTAGGAGACCTCAAGCCTTGAGCCAAAGCGGTCCAGCTTGCGCGCTGTGCCAAAGGCGATCCATAGCAGCACATAGGTAAAGCTTATAAATATCACGGCGTTAAAGCACCCTATCGCGCAGCCAGCAACGCTAACCGCCAGCATAACCGCCGCAATCCAGCCCTTCACAGGAATCGATTCCCTGTAAATGTAGCAGCACATTCCGACAAAAAACAGCATGGCCGGACGAAGCGCCGCTCCCAAAAGAGAAGTTTTCCCCATCGTAAGATATAATATAATATATACCGAAACAGCTGGAATTGCAACCCTCTTCAGGTTGGTTTCCGTAAGCAGTTTCAGCCTGTACATGACATAGCACATGATATAGCACAAAAACTCCACAGGCAGCGTCCATAACGGCCCGTTTACCGTGGATCCATAAGCGTTTTCCGTAAACACGCCCGGCAGGTCATGCACCAGCACAAAGACGGAATTGAGAAGATACTTGTAGGTACCCGGACTGCTGAAATACTCCCCTGCCGACAGGCTGGTCAGAAAAGGCCCCGCCACAAGCGCGAGAAAAAATGTGACCATCGCAAGCGGCGGCAGGATTCTTTTGCATCTGGCCCGGAAGTAAGCGCCTGCCTTTTGAAGCCGCAGCATACTCTTGCAGATCAGGAAGCCGCCGTAGAAGAAAAACACGCTGACCGCAATCCCGCCGCAGTCAATCTGCCCGTCCGTCAGCCTCCCCACATAGTCGATCCCATTTGAAGTCAGCGGAAAGGAATGGCTGTAGATCACCAGCAATGCGGCAATAAAACGGATAATGTTCAGATTGTTCTCCCTTCCCCCCGCGCATTCAGACAACTTTTGATTCATATCCGGCTCCTTTCTTCCTATCAACTCCGCTCCTGCCCGGTGAAGCCCTTCACATTCTGACTGAATCACCATCTTCAGCCTGGCCTGTAAGCGCTTCCCGCCCTTACGGTATCACCCTCTGCAGCTTGGCAGTATAATAATGCTCCACGCCCTTTGTGAATATATTCATTCTCGACTCTGACAGCGGTCCGATCACGCCGTTTTCCGTTGAAGCGATCTCTGTTCCCGCCTGATAAATAGTATCATAATTATTGGCGTTATCCTTAGCCGCGAACAGACTCACGCCCAGAAAATAGTTCGGCTCCGAAATGTCCAGATAATCCATGACCGTCGGCACCGCATCCAGGGAATTCCTGCCGCTGACATCGATCTGCTCCGGCTCGATCCTCTTGTGGTAGATAAAAAACGGTACCCTGTCGAGACCGGGATGGAACCGCTGATGTTCCGAGAAGGAATCGTTAAAATATTTATCCGCGTAGGTCGCGTGATCTGCCGTAAACACAATGACTGTATCCTCTGCCATCGGGCTGTCCAGAAACTTCTCCATAAACTTCCCGAACTGCCAGTCCGCATTGTTGAACTTGTTCAGCATAGCGTCATCCCCGTCCCCGAATTTCCTGTCGGGGGAATCAAAGGACGCGTGCGTCCCAAAGGTATAGATCACGGTAAAGAACGGTTTCCCGCTCTCATGCTGCTCCAGCATGGTTTTATACAGCATCTCGTAAGCCTCCTTGTCAGAGAGGCTGTCAATCTCCCCGTGGTGTTTCTTCCCCGGATCTCCGATCACCTCGTCAAACCGCATCCGTTCCAGGTACGCGGTAAACTGGGAATTCTTCGGCTCCGTATTGATAAACGAGGTATGGTATCCAAGATCCTTAAAAATGCTCTGGGCGGAAACCAGCGTATTCTCATCAAAATTTTCAAGCTGGTATCCGGAATAGAGCTGTCCGATGATTCCGCGGTAGGTTGCGAAGGTATGGTTAAAATAATTCGTAAATGTCAGGGAACGTTCCTCCCACTCGCGCACCTTCGGCATGACATCCCTCTCATCCTCTACTATGCTCTGGGACAGGCCCTCCGTTATGATATACACCACATTCGGCTTCTCCGGCAGGCTCTCCGGCTTCTGCCGGAGATTCGCAATCCCTCCCTGTATAAATTCCTTCGTCCTG
>CAMHJT010000025.1 GCA_946185495.1 uncultured Clostridiaceae bacterium
TTCCGTATGATAAAAAAGACAGGTAGCAAGATATGAGACTAATCCCGGGAAAAACCAAAGTCAGAATCGAATTGTTTAAGGGTGTCACACTAACTGATGTGATAGTCGGTGCGGTAGGAATTGGCGTAGTATCGCTGTGCGCGATCTCTTCCCTGCCGGGCAGATGGATCATCACCACGGTGCTGGCCTCCATTTTTGTACTTCTGTTAATAAGGATTGATGACGAACCCCTGTATGTGTTCGTATGGCATATGATCCGATATAAGGCGTATCCGAGGCGCTACAACCGCTTGTATGATGACAAGGCGCTTCTGCTATCCTCCAATCCCGAGCTTGCGAAGGAAATCTTTGAGGAGCAGGAGGAGAAGGCTGAGGATGGGGAGGAGACGCTGTCCCCAAGGGAAGAGAAGAAACGCCTCAAGGAGCTAGTCCGGCAGGAGAATGCGATCTTAAAGAGCAAGACTGCGACCAATGATGAGAAGGATGCCGTATGGGAAGCACGTGCAAGGCGCAATGCGCTGAAAAAGAAGGAGAAACAAGAGGCGAAGGAGGAGGAAGCCGCATTTGAGGACATAGAGGACATCATGCCCTTTACGGACATTAAGGATGGCTTTATCGAGTATGACGGGAAGTATTACGGAGCCGTCATCGAGATCGATCCCGTGGAGTTTCGTTTCTTCTCCAGACACAGGAGGGACAACGCCATCGAGGCGTGCTTCGGCAAGGTACTCCGGAGCATGAAGAGCACCTATGGCGCGAATATCGTCAAGCTGCAGCGCCCCATTATTTACGATAAGTATCTGGATGCGGAGTATGACAAGCTGGAGGCTTTGAAGCGGTCTTACCGGAGCGGCCTTCTGTCCGAGGAGGAGCTTCAGGCGAGAGTGGAGATCCAGTATGACAGGATCAACGAGGTACGGCGGCTTTGTGAAGAGGATAAGGTCATCGAACCCTTCTACTATCTGGTACTTTTTGAAGAAAACAAGAGAAGGCTGGACGTGGTGATCCGTCAGGCGATGATGGAGCTGGAGCGGGGAGAGCTGGTTGTGCGCCGGCTGGACACAAGGGGGCTTGCCCTCTTCCTGAAATATTCCAACTATCTGGATTTTGACGAGAAAGAGGTGGATGACATCTCACCGGAGAATCTGGCGAAATGGGCCATGCCCCAGGACCTCAAATTCTCCATGCGGAGGATCGCAGTCAACGGGATCGTCACCCATAACATGCGGGTGATCAGCTACCCCACTACAGTGGGAGACGCCTGGATGGCAGGCGTGATGTCCTTTCCGGGAACCAAGGTCGTGGTCAAGATCACGCCGATGGATTCCCAAAAGTCGATCCGGGCAATTGACCATTCCCTGATGGAGCTGCGGGGGCAGTACATGAACACCAGCGTGGATTCCAAGATGCTGGAGTTAAAGGAGCACATCAATACGCTGTCCGCGCTGTTGATGACGCTGAAGCAGGACAATGAGACGCTGCTCTCTGTCAATATCTATGTCACGGCTTATGACGCGGTCGTCACCAGGGACGATCCGATCTATGGGGAGACATTTAAAAACAGCGTGCTCCCATTTGTCGCGGACATGAAGCGAACCGTGAAGCGGAGCTACTCGGAGGCCGGGATGAAACTGGGCGGCATGGATTTTTTGCAGACGCAGGCGTTCATCGGATCCCAGATCTCCACTTATGATCCTATGTTAAAGGAAGCCAGAGGCATACCCTCCAATACGATCGCGGGTATGTATCCCTGGATTTTTGCGCATATATCAGACCAGGGCGGCGTGAAGCTGGGTTCGGCGGACGGCGTGCCTGTATTTATTGACTTTTTCAGGAGGGATTCGGAGCGGGTCAACTCCAACATGGTGATCGTCGGAAAGTCCGGATCCGGTAAGTCCTACGCGACCAAATCCCTGCTGGCAAATCTGGCTTCCGAGGATTCGAAGATCTTTATTCTCGATCCGGAGAATGAGTATTCGGAACTGGCCCGCAATCTGCATGGCAAGGTCATCAATGTCGGCAACGCAAAGTATGGACGGCTCAATCCTTTCCATATCATCACGGCCCTCGATGATGACGAGGCAGGGGAAGACGGCGGAGGACCGGGCGGCAGCTTTGCTACGCACCTGCAGTTTCTGGAGGAATTTTTCCGGCAGATCCTGCCGGATATTGATAAAGACGCACTGGAGTACTTAAACTCTCTGGTGGAGCGGGTGTATCTAAACTTTGGCATCACGCCGGAGACGGATCTGTCCGGCTTTACGGCGGAGGATTATCCGATCTTTGACGATCTGTATGATGTGGTGCTGGCGGAATTTGAGAGAACCAACAATGAATATCTGAGACAGCTTCTGCGCTCGCTGGTGAACTATATTGCGAAGTTCTCTACCGGCGGAAGAAACGCGAATATCTGGAACGGACCGTCCACGATCACAACGGACGAGAACTTCTCGGTATTTAACTTCCAGTCCATGCTGGCGAACAGGAATACCACCATCGCCAACGCCCAGATGCTGCTGGTGCTGAAATATATTGACAATGAGATCATTAAAAACAGGGATTACAATCTGAAATACGGGCTGAACCGGAAGATCGTGGTCGTGATCGACGAGGCACACGTCTTTATCGATACCAAATTCCCGGTTGCCCTGGACTTCATGTTCCAGCTCGCGAAGCGGATCCGGAAGTACAACGGTATGCAGATCGTGATCACCCAGAATATCAAGGATTTTGTCGGAAGCGAGGATATCGCGAGAAAGTCCTCTGCGATCATCAACGCCTGCCAGTACAGCTTTGTCTTTGGACTTGCGCCCAATGACATGGAGGATCTGTGCAAGCTTTACGCCAAGGCGGGCGGCATCAATGAGCGGGAGCAGGAGGATATCCTGGGAGCGAAGCGGGGCCAGGTGTTCACGATCATGAGCCCGACTTCCCGGTCATCCTTTATGATCGAGGTGCCGGATTCTATGGTAGACATGTTCCAGAATCCGGAGTTTGAGAGCAATTATTTCAGTGGAGAGGATGGCGCCGAGACCTGGGAGGAATTTGTCTCCGAGGGAAGGGCGGCGCATGACGCCAACTATGCAGAGCTCAAGCGGCAGGATGTTGCGGCGCCGAAGGAAGAACACAGGAATACCATTACGTTCTTGGAGATCAGCGAGGATGAGGCGGCAGAGCTTGCCTCCACGAGGCTGGCAGAGATGGACAGCCAGCCCAGATCAGCGATGGAGAAGCTCATGGAGGCCGAGGAGGCTGTGGATCGCAGAGATTACGAGACGGCAGCAGGCCGCTTTGGCGGCATCAGCTTCTCGGAGGAATCCGACGATACCTATGACCAGGGACAGGTTTACGGGGGAATCCGTTTCCAGGAGGAATCCTACGGGGACGATGACGGAGATACAGGATACGGTGAGACCGGGTTTTCGGAGGAGCCGGGTGAGAGTTATGGAAAAGGAACCGGCTTCTCAGGAGAGAATGTCGGACGCTATGATGAATGGCAGTCCGGGAGAGGCGAGGGTGCTGCCGGTTCTGCCGGCATGGCGACACCGGAAAGAACCAGCGTGGGCGGAGCGTCCGGCCAGGCATATATTGATGAGACACTGACACAGTTTAAGCAGTCCATGCGTGAGGAGATGCAAAAGGAGCTGGAGGACAAGCTCAAATGGATCTCACTGGGCGCGGCCGCAGCGGGTGCTGCAGTACAGGGAGCTGCTTACACTGCACAGGCCGGAGTCCAGATGACGGGCGGATCCGGTTTGGGAAAGATCGCAGTGAAGGAGCCGGCCGGAAACGGAACCGATAATCATGGCTATGGGGAAGAAGACGTTGGAACCGGTTTGTTTATGGAAGAGGATCTGGCGTATGATCTGGATGAAACCGGTTATGGCAGTGATGAGGACGAGTCTGAAGAACAGGGCTATGGCAGTGATGAGGACGGGTTTGAAGAACACGGTTATGGCAGTGAGGAAGACGAATTTGAAGAACATGGCTATGAAGGTGACGAGGATTTCTACAGCAGTGGAGAAGAAACCTACGGCAGTGACGAGGATGGCTATGACGAAGACGGGATGGGTGAGGATGACTACGGTGACGAAGAAGAGGATGATTCCGACGAAGACGGTTTTGACTTTGGAGACGATGAGGAGGAAGATGACTTTGATTTCGATGACGCCGAGGATTTTTACTCAGAAGACGAGGAAGAGGAATACGAGCCTGCACCATTTATTTTTGCGGAGCTGCTGGCAGAGGCGGCAGAGGAATATGCGAACATGGGCATAGAAGAGCGCATGGAGGAGATGGGAGAGTCCGTGCTTGCCGTTACGCTGGAGGAACTGGCGGAATATGTCAGGGCAAATAGAAAGAAAAAGTAGCAATTCGACCGGATGATGACAGATAGCAGCTGGCGTTTTTAGAGGAGGAATGGATATGGATGTGAAACTGGTGAATCGTGGAAGTGACGGAGAACTTCTGCTTTCAGGAGATTTGGATACGAAGACGGCAAGGGACGCGGACGCGCTTTTCTCGCAGATGGCGGACAGGTTTGAAAGCCTGACCCTTAATATGCTGGATCTGGAATACGTGTCCAGCGCGGGACTTCGGGCGATCCGGAATCTTTACATGAAGCTGACCAAAAAGGGCGGAAAGCTGACCCTCACTCATGTAAACGAGAATGTTATGGAAGTTTTTGAGATGACGGGACTGGCGGGGCTGTTAAATATCAGGTGACCGGGAATGACGTTTGTTGCGCATTTGTTACGCGTTGTGTGATAGGATAAGGAAAAGTATGGCTAAATATACTGTTTTGGTGGGTTCTGCGCGTTGAATGGGCACACTAGGCAGTTACATCATTTCAACCGATTTAAGAGGATTGCACATAGGAAATGGGGAATGTATTATGACGAAAATGTTGCAGGAACGGAAGAGGATATGGAAGCGAAAACTGAAAAAAGGCCTGGCCGGCATTTTGGCGTGCAGCCTGCTGCTTTCCGTTGTGCCTGTGCAGACCGCGTATGGTGTCGGTGAGTCGGGGGACACGGAGGCTTCGCAGGCAACAGAAGCGTCGCAGGATACGGGTGCATCGCAGGATACGGAGGCTGATGCTGCGGATGCGGCCGGAAGCGAAGGGGAGGAAGAAGCAGTCCAGAACACGACGGAATCGTCGGTGTATTCAGTGACAGCGGATGAGACAAAACCGGCCTGCACCACATACAAGAACATGTCGGAATGGAAGGACCGGAAAGAAATTAAGGCACCTGCCAACACGTACTCCATGACCGTGGCGACAGGAGCCGGAGACGGGAGCACAGTTCTTTACTATGTCATCCGGTATAAGGATGTCTATAATGTGAGCAAGGCGCAGTTTCTGTTCCCAACGGTGGACGGTCAGGAGCGCAGCGACCGGCTGCTGAAATATTACGGCGGGAATGATGTGGATAACTCCTATGGCAAACAGGCTGCAGAATCGCTTCACTACAGTGATCCGGGCGTGAAAGAGAAGCCTCTCGCATCCTGGACCGTGCAGGATTATTGTTTCCAGACGGAGACGGAGATCAAGGAAGTGGAGAGCGTGGATCTCTACCTTGCCACAGGCGCGTGGACGATCCAGGGCCTTTCCGTTTATAAGGTTGAAAGGTATAAGGGGTATGAGGAATACGGGCTGATCTCCGGACAGCGGTTCCTTGATTTTGAGGGCTATCTGGTGGCGGATGTGGTCAAGAAGGACAGCGGCGTGCTGACTTACTCCACAGGGGAGACCGATGGCGTGATCACCATTGGCGGCGCGAAGGACGATCCATATACGGAGATAAAAAATTATGAGAAGAACAAGGTAAAGAGGGCTTTTGCCTCGGCAGGCGCCCTGTATTCCGTAAGGATGGATTTTGCGGATCAGGTGGACGGCGGAATCGAGGCGTTTACCAATCCGGACGCGTCGAAGCTTTCCCAGTATGATGGTATCGTGGAGGATCTGGCTATCGATTTCCAGTACAAGGACATCCATGGGTGGACCAGAAAGGTGACGTTTCCCGTGATCTTAAACTCTTTCGCGGCAGCGGCCAAGGCGGAGCCGGATGCGGAAGTGATCGGATTCGCGCAGCGCGGGGACACCATTGCGTTTCCGGCATGGCTTCCGGAGTATAAATCTGTGATGGGGGATCCGGTGCTGGCGGTTGGAAATTCCGCAAGGGACAGGATTGCGGAGAATAATATCAAGATCAAATCCGCGACCAGTAAGATGAACAGTAGCGTGACGGCAACCGGGACGGATGATGTCCGGCTGTCCAGTGTGGCGTTATACAAGGGAGGCTGTATGCCTTATCTTGTGAATGGTACGGATACAGCGGGAAAGAAGCTTGCCGGAGCGAATCTGGAGTTTGTGTTTGAGCAGGAAGAACCGTTAATGTACTATACCACGACGGATGAAAAAGGACGCCAGGTCAAGGCGGGTATCAGTGACAAGATCAAGCTGGTCACCTATCGGAGCGGAAGCGGGGATCCGGTTGTGGCAACTCCGGACGGCAGGGATAAGTTCCTGGTTACCCTGAAAACCAGTGATCTGAGCCGGGCCGGAACCAATGATGATGTATCCGTGCGCCTGCTCTATATGTCCCTTGATGAGACCCAGGACCAGACCCTGCAATATATGGCGAAAGCCTCTGCCAATGAGCTGTTAGGCGTCTGGCCGGATGTAGTGGGGGGAAATTATCTCACCAAGACGGCGCTTGCGGAGGGCGGAACGGCATCGTTCCTTGTGGACGCCAAGAACGCCAAGGCGTTCACCGGCGCGAATGTGGCCCTGGTGGGTGATGACGAGTGGCTGATGAAAAACATGACATTGTCCTATGTCGAGAAGATCAATAAGAGAAGGGCCTACCGGAAGGATGTGACAACGGCGGGGATCACTTCAAAGTTCTGGGTGGAAAGGGAGATCGTGAAGGCGGATGTCTTCAGCCTGGCATCCTCGGATTCCGTTGTGGCGGACAGCGACGGTGATGAAGTGGACGGGGATGGTAAAAAGGTCAGCCGGAAGCAGGCAGTGGATGAGGATGGCAAGCCTATGACGGATGAGCAGGGCAAGCCGATCTATGAGGACGCGGAGGGCGATGGGGACTCGAGCGGATACACGAGGAAAAAAGGAACGGAACAGCTCTTTACCGGAGGCGATAACTATACGATCACGTTCAATACACGGACCATCGAGGATGCCAGAACGGTGGACTATGCAACCGTGCGCTACAAGATGACCTATGAGCAGACAGGGCTTAACTGGGGATTTACCAAGAAGGCCAAGAGCTATGACGTTACGGTCAATGTGGCAAAGGATCCGGAGTATGACGACGGCAACGGGGATTCCGGGTCGTCCAACTATTTCTATTTTCAGCTGATCTTCAAAAACGGCAACAGCGGTTATGTACTGGCAAACCAGCAGATCAGCAGCGATGGATTCCGCGCCGGCAAGTCGGAGGTGTTCACGATCTCCACCAACAGGGATTACGGAGAGTTAAGCGGTATCCGGATCGTACCCGAGGATATATCATCGGATTCGGATATCTATGATAAGCTGAATATTGACAGCATCGTCGTGTCAGAGCAGACCAACGGCGGATCCTGCATGGTCTACGAGATTGACCAGGTTGGATGGATCGATATTGACTACAGGGAGGAGATCGAGATCACCACCTTCCGCGGACAGAAGGCCAGGACAGCCAATGAGATGTCGAAGGTCTATAAGGTATCCAATAAGAAGCGTGCGGTCAACCTCCTGTGCGAGGTAACCATGGAGCCGTGGGACAGCACCACAGGTTACCTGACCTTCCAGGGATCTGTCATGTGTGAGGTCATCTACATTGACCAGAACGGCGTTACACAGACTGAGAATTTTGACGCGGTATCAAGGATCGCGGCGTACCTGAAGAAGTCGGTAAAACAGGGCGAAGCCCTGACGGATCCGGATTCAAAGAAAAATACTGTCACGGCGAATACCATGAAGAGTATCTCCGATCCGGAGTGGATGTTCCGGGCGACCCATACAGACCGGTTCGTCATGCCGGCCTTAGCGGATGCCAAAGAGGTTGTGAGCGTGCGGTTTGCCGCCGCGTCACGCAACGGCTATCCGGCGTATTTCAATGTGGGAAGTGTAGCGATCTCACAGGTGTTGGAGGATGGACCGCTGCAGCTCACCTCCAATGATGAGCTGTACAGGAATATGTCTGTGCGGAGGATCTGCCTGCGTACGGACAAGGATGATATCAGCATGCAGGTGGAGGCAACGCCGAGATACACGCCTTATATCTACATGACCAAGATGAATGACCTCGTGTGGGACGATGAATCCTGGACCTCGCCGGTGGACAGGCTGCCGGATTCCAAGGATGATACGGTTAATATTTTTGTATTCCCAACGGCGAAGACAAGAAAGATCGAGGGGACTACGGTTTCGGCGAGCCTTCGGTACGGCATACCCTTCTCCCAGTATCAGAAAGCGGTGGCTACTCTGGATGCCTATGGCAGCGGGACGCAGGATGCAGTGTTCTGTATGACGGGGTTGAAGGCGCAGGATCTGACCAGCGTATCCACTCTGAATATTCAGTGCTCGAATTCGAATATTTTATTTGATTACGCCATCGTACAGCATGTCAGGGAGGATGTGGTCATTGGAACCTATGAATACAGGATGGGGGCAACCAGTGCGGTGATGGGACTTCCGACGGAGCCCTCCACCAGCAACGAAAAGATTGACCGCTGCGAGGAGACGCTGGCGATCTCCTTTGGCGCAAAGACGCCGGAGCAGGCGCTGATCAAGGAAGACTGTGATGTGGCTGTGGCCATCCATTACAAGTCAGTGCTTGATGGCGGACTCAAGGAATACAGGTCTCCATATGTATACCTGACGGATATGGGATACACATCTATCCGGGAGGGGCTGTTCGCCGAGGTGAAATTTGACGTGCCGGAGCTTAAGGAGATCACAGGCTACACCATAGCAGCCTACGGTGATCTGGAAGGCAATGTGGACGCGGCGGCGGCGGTAGCCTACCATGTGGAGGACAAGGTGGTCAACCAGATGACCCAGGAAACGGTCCGCAAATCGACCAAGCGGTGTTACGCTTCCTTTAAAGATACCTATGTGCTCACAGACCGCTTAAAGAACCATAAGACCAGCAACACGGAACCGTATGGAAGAGACAGCGTGATGCCTGTGGAGCTGACCTTCACAACGGCGGAGGCCAGCAGCCAGACTGAGAGCGGCACGGATTCCATGGTGCAGATGACGTTCCACTATACGGATTATAAGGGATCCAAGAAGACCCAGACCTTCAGCGACATTACGCCTTACATACAGGGTGACGTACAGAAATTTGAGACCAAAGAGGATGCGACAGTCAAGCTGTTCCTTCCAGAGCTCGGCAAGGATATGGCGCTTGAAAAGATTGATATCCTGCCCTATAACGGCAGGGTGATCCAGCAGCAGACATCGACCTACGAGATCACGGATGCTGCGGCACAGGAGGAGCAGGGCCAGGAGACGGAGGATACAGGCGACGATGCCGGGAGCAATACGGGAGAGGATACGGTGGTACCGGCAACGCCTGCGGACCAGGAGGTGACGAACCGCGGAGCGACGACGGTTGTCAAGCCAACGCCCGTCAGACCGCAGCCGACTACTGCTGCACCGAAGCCGGTTACGACACAGGCAGAAAATACTGCAAATAACAGCACAACAGAAAGCAGCACGGGCGCGAATGCCACGACAGAAAGCAGTGCGGCTGCGAATGCCACGACAGAAAGCAGTGCGGGCGCAGGTACCACGACAGAAAGCAATGCGGGCGCAGGTACCACGACGGAAAGCAGTGCGAGTACAAACGCCACGACGGAAAGCAACACGGGCAGCAATGGGGACAGCTCCTCTGAGGGCAAGGCCGTGCAACAGCTGCTGCGCATCCTTGTGAGCCGGAACGCAAGCTGGACGGTATCCAAGATCGTCTGCATCTTGGGCTTTGACCTGAAGAAGAGAGAACGGGTGGTCGATCAGAAATTCCTTGGCATGCAGAACGGCGGAACCATCCGCCTGAATGAGGTTGTGCTGACGACGACCGTGACAAGGAACGGCGGGGCGCCGCAGACTGTCATGCAGAACCGGTATGAGATGATCGCGAAGGCCGGAGATAGGATCACAGGCGTTGTGACAGTCTTTGATTCCGAGGCGGGTTACAGTATCAAGGCGTTCCGGATGGTCGGCAACGCCGCGGAGGATATCACCGCGGATACGGTCAGCAATGTTGATAAATACAACTTTACCTTTATCGTGCCGGAGAGCACGAAGTCAAAGGACGAGATTTACAAGCTGGAGATTTCTTCCAAGGATGCTCCGGAGATCATGGACGTGGTAATGATCACCGTTGAGGGAGTGGAAGCCACAACGGAGGCTCCGACAGAAGCGCCGACGGAAGCGCCGGCGACGGAGGCACCAACGGAAGCACCGACGGAGGCATCGACGGAAGCACCTGCAACGCAGGCTCCGGCAACACAGGCACCTGTGACGGAGGCTCCGAAGACAGAGGCACCGACAGAGGCCCCGAAGACAGAGGCACCGACGGAGGCACCGACGGAAGCGCCGACGGAAGCGCCGACAGAGACCCCGACAGAAGCGCCGACGGAGGCAGCGACAGATGGGTCTGAGGCAGCGCCGTAACACCTGTACATTGGGTTTGTGAGAGGTTGAAGCATGAAAAAGAAAAATATCATTATGATCGCGGCTGCTGTGATCGTCCTGCTGTGCATTGCACTGCTGATCGATTCTGTTGTCAGGGAGAAAAAGAAGTGGAGCAGGATGTACGAGGACACGGACTATCCCTGCAGGTTCAAGGTTTCGGGGGACAGCCTGGAGTTTGAGCTGCAAAGCAAGGCCAATGGAGAGCTTGCATGGCAGGCAGAGGTGGAAGAAGATCACTCGCAGTTTGTGGATGTGGTTCCGGACGGAAAAGAAACCGGAAAAAGGGTGCGCTATAAGATTGCGCCCAAAGCAGTCGGACGGGTGGAGATCACCTTCAGCAAGTCCAGGGAGCTGGGTGACAACAGCATCAGGATCGTGGAGCTGACGGTTCCTGTATTTGTATATGAGACAGGGGACGGAATTGCCGTTACCTGTACGGGCGGATGCTATCTGGTTGACATGGGCGGAGAAATGGGCGGAACGGATACGGATTCCCCCTATCTCCTGCTCAGCCGGGAAGACGGAGAAGGGAGGATCTGTTTCGCAGGCAGCTCTATGGACTGGACGTTGTCAGAGGAAAACGAGGCGGTGTGGTTCATTTTCTCCACGGATGAGGATGGCATGGAGTATTGCAGTATCGTGCCCAAAAAGGATCAGGAATTAAATACGGTGAATGACAAGGATACGGACACGGACGCTGAAAGCAACCAGGCGCTTTCCAAGGAGCAGTTAGAGCAGCTCAAGAAGGAGAGCGGAGAGGAAGAGGATCCCGACGCCGGAGACGAAGAGATGGGAGAGGTCGGCAGGGAACAATCCAGTGAACTGGCCGGTCAGGAAGGCGAGGAGGAGAGTGCTGCCGAGCCCGATGGGAAAGAAGACGATGATACGTCAGGCGGGGACACGGATGGTCCTTCCGGCAGCGGCGGAAGTGAGGCCGAGGAGAATGACGCGGAGATAGAGGTCACGGAGGATTATATCATAGTCGAGCTGAGCGAGGATGACGTGAACGCGGTAACTGTGGAAAAGGAGTATGGGATCACCCTCACCCATGTGAAGTCAGGAAAAGCCGGAAAGGTGAAGGCAAGCTTATGGACAGACGGCCGGGTGACACTTGAAAAAGGAAAATAGACGGCCTTTTTATGGACAGATGGCAGGGCGAAGCTTATTTGTGAGAAAAAGCGCTTCCGTGTGCAGAGAGGACAGGCCTGAAATGCACGAAAAAAAGAATGCAGATATAGGCGTTCCCGTGCACGGGGAGGACAGGCGGTAAAATGATGGTATATAGAGGTGAGTCAGGTGTGGAGTAGAAGAGAACGTCTTGATCCGTTGCTGAATGAAGCAAAGAGGATATTACTGTTTCAGATGGAGGAGGATTCCAACGGCCATTTGCGGGCTGTGGACCGGGTCCGTTTTCCGGTATTCGGCTCGGCAGACGGAGAGGCAAAGGTGCGGTTTGGCGGAATTACCGTCAGGGAATTTTTCTATGAATCGGATCACAATGATACCAAGACACTGTATACGGTGGCGGAAACCATGAAGGAGATCGGGCGCAGGGTAGACCTGCGATATAATGAGGATGCGGTCTGCTGCCTGGTCAAGACGTATATATTTTATCCCGTACTGCTTGTCTTTTTTGTGAATGAGGAGGGAACGCTGCAGCTTTCCACATTTACCGGAAGAAGCCTGACCGCAGTGCTTGCAACCAATCTGGCACTTGACAAGCTGGATAAAAGGCTACCTGAGAGCATGAAGAGAATGATGTCAACCCACAGCATACGGGATGTGTGCAAGACATTGGTATATTATGGAAAGCGAGTTTTGAAACGGGAGTCTCTGCCGGGAAGGGAGCGGCATTTGCGTGTATCCGGCATTAAGGCGGAAAAGGAACTGGCGCGTCAGAAAAAGAAGCTTTCCAGGGAAGAGGCTGCGTGGAAACGGGCCGAAAAGAGGGCGGAGGCGAAAAAACAGGCCGCTGACAAGGCTGCCGCGAAAAAAGCTGCCGCATGGAAAAAGGCAGAGGAGCGGGCGGCAGCGTTAAAGCAGGCTGTCGGAGAAGAGTATCTGCGGCAGGAAAATGGCGAAGGCGGGAATGAAGGAGAGGATGCAAATGGATGATCATACAACGGAACAGTTTCACATCGGAGAGGAGACGGAGTCATTTACGTTAGGTGAGGGCGTGCCGGCAGCCGGTGAGGAGACGGAATCATTTACGTTAGGTGAGGACAGGCCGGCAGCCGGTGAGGAAATGGAATCAGAATTTCATTTTGGCGAGGAGTTGAGTTTTAGCCTTGATGGAGATGGAGCGCTGGGAGAATCGGAGCCTGAGATCGAGTATACGATCAGTGAGGATGGAAACTCCATTGTGATCGACGCGGAGGAGGAAGCCGTGGACGTGGTGCAGGATTTCATCATGGATAAGCTCATGGCCTTCGGCTGCTCCAAAAAGCTGATGCTGCAGATCCGGCTTGCAGTGGAGGAAATTTTTGTGAATATCATTTCCTATGCGTACAGGCCGGAGGTCGGCAAGGCGGAGGTGTTCTGCGAGGTGTCGGGGAATCCCTTGAGCGTGGTCATTCAGTTTATGGATTCCGGTAAGCCCTTTGATCCCCTTGCCTATGATGAGGTGGATACCTCCGGTAAAACCTTTATGGAGCGGGTGGGAGGCTTTGGGATCCATCTGGTCAAGAATACTATGGATGCGGTGTCCTATGAATACAGGGAGGGGAAGAATATCCTGCGCATCAAAAAGAGCCTTTGAGGAATGTCACTTGCCGGACGGTTCCCAGCTGGAGCTTCGTTCGCATTCCGGGCACGAGCTAAAGCATACCTTCGAACTAAGCGTGCCCCGCGCCTCTGGCTTGGGCGCGCTAAGGTCTCAGGCATTGCGCTTCGTTGCGAACGCAGCGGTACAGCACTCGCGCTTATACATTTTGATGCATTAAGTTTGTTTCCCGCGGTGCATACAGAGGTACTAACCATTCGGCGTTGCCGAATGCTAAGGACCTCTAGCATAGACTCACCTCCTTCGTCGGTTCGTCAAGGACCGGCGTTCGCAAATAGCCCTGCATTGCGAATCGAAACTCCCGCTGGAAACCTGTGTTTTGGCAGCGGGTGAAGAACTTGGATGATATTTTGGATATATTGTGTTACGCTTTTGTTGCGCATGGTGTGGTATGATAGTACCGAAGCATGGAAAAACCGGGAGAGCCGGATACTGAAGGATAATGGAGGGTTGAGCCATGAGAGATGTGGATGCCAATCGGGCAGTGGAAGAGCAGAATCCCATTGTTGATAATAATTTGAATCAGAATCAGGAGGCTCAGCCTGTTCAGGAAGAGCGGAATCCTGTTGTTGATAATAATTTGAATCAAAATCAGGAGGGTCAGCCCGTTCAGGAAGAACAGAACCCTGAGCTTAACAACAATGCGGTACCGGGAGCGGAGCAGGCAAATAACGGTAATCCGGTGAATGTGCAGGATGAGATCGAAAGGCAGCGCAGGGAGCTGGCAGATGAGCTGGAGCGCCTGCGCAGGGAGCGGGAGCAGTTTGCCCGTGACAGGGAGGCCTTTGAGCAGATGCGCAGGCATTATATGGAACAGCATCCGGAAGCGGCTGAGAATCGGCGGGATGCCCCGGAAGCGGCTGAAAACCGGCAGAATGTTCCGGAAGGGGTTCAGCAAAACACGCCCGGAGCGGTAAATCCCGGAGAGCCGCAGAATCAGGCAAACCAGCAGCCAAGTCCTGCTCCGGCACAGGAGGAATTTAAGGATCCCAACAGCAAAAAGGGGCATTATGACGATGCGACCTACGACACTTCGGTTACCACAAGGCAGGCGGAGGAGGCCTACAAGCTGACGATCATTGCGGATACCACGGCGCTGCTCAAGAAATCTTCTTCAGAATACAAGAAGATGCAGAAGGCGGTTGACAAGTTTGAGAAGTTTATGCGGGGCATCAAGGGCAAGGCGGTGCTCTCTGCGGAAGATATGGAGGCCTATGATAAATACTCTTTAGAAGCGTACAAGGCGACAGACGATTACCTGAAAAAGAAGGAGAGCCAGCGGGAGCAGAGTAACCGGAAGCTGGGAAAGAACGGGGAAAAGGCCTACAAGAGCTCCTATGAGGAAGGCAGGGTACACAATGCGGAGGATGTGCGCCAGTCGATCCAGCAGATGCGCAACGAAATGTTTGAAAGACAGGTGCAGCAGAAGGTAGACGAGATGAACGCCCGCTGCCAGCAGCAGCTTGTGAATCTTGAAAACAGCAGGTCGAAGATGGCGGCGGATCCCAATCAGCCCAACCTTGCGGCGAAGGTGGAAAACAACGTAAGCCATTCCCTGTATTACGCCAACCGGATGGCACATCTGGCCAAAAAGGGAGAGCTTTCCATGAAGCCGGGGGAGTCCTTCTCCGCGGCTATGGACCGGCTGAACGCCTCCGTGATCCCCAAGGAGGGAGAGCTTGATTCCATCAAGGATACGCCGCAGGGGGAAGGCATCATTCAGGGGACGCTTGAACAGATCAAGCAGGGCAAGGAGGTCAAGACAGCGGATCTTGCCAAGATGCAGAAGGAAGCGGTCAATGAGATGGTTCCGGAGGTACGGAACCAGAGAAGGCTCGGGCAGGAGCTGCGGAGAGCCAATTCCCTTGGCAACAGGCGCGCGGCCGGACCGGACATGGATCTGGGTGAGGAACGTCCAAGGAGGAGAGTCGGTTCTGTGGGCGGCATTCGCGGCAACGAGGCAAATCTGGAGCAGGAGCGTCCGAGGAGAAGGGCCGGTTCCGTGGGCGGCATTCGCGGCAACGAGGGGAATCTGGAGCAGAATCGTCCGATGCGGAGAGCCGGTTCCATGGGCGGCATTCGCGGTAACGGGGATAATCTGGAGCAGGAGCGCCCGAGGAGAAGGGCCGGTTCTGTGGCAGGACGGCAGAATGACCGGCCGAGGCCGAGAGCCAATGCCATTGTTGGAAACCAGAACCGCATGCAGCCACAGCAGCCGCAGGTGAGAGAGAGAGCCAATTCCATCGCTCCAGGAAGGAACCAGGAGGAGCCGGCTGTGCAGGCAAGGCGCAGGCGTAATTCCGTGCGCAACCGCGCAAACGGCCGGGGACTTGGGATGTAAGGAGGGCTTGCTCTGGCCGGGCTTCCGGCGCGAAGCCGTAAGGCAGGAGGCTGCAGGAGCAGATGATTTCTTAAATACTCATAAGCCATTGTAAGGATTGTTTGTAACAAATGGTTTATATGACGGAGAAAGTGCAGGGAAAATGATCTCTGCCTTTTTTTGCAAATGATAAATTTTTGCTGCGCAGCTCTTCACCACCTGCTGGGCAGTTGCGATACTAGGCCGGATCGATGTCATAAAAGATATCATAAAAATGTGAAGATCAGAGAACGGGGTGCAAAAAGATGGATGAAGGAGTAAGGGCTGCCAAAAGGGCGAACCAGTTTAGAGAGCTGAGCAGGAAAAGCAACGATGAGAAGTCTGCCATTTCTCTGCTTTCACAGAAGATCAATGCGTTAAAAGAGAATAAGGATCCCCTGACAAAGGAGGAGACAACCGAGCTCATCCGGCTCTACGCTGACGCGGGGATCGAGATGAAGCAGCAGCGGGACAGGCAGGCGAAGGATTCCGACCAGTACGCGTATTACCAGCGGATGATGAAGAAGTTCTCCAAGGACTACACAGCCCTCCATAAGTACAGGAATTATCTGAATAAAAATGAGAACGCCAAAGCCATGGGGATGGATGAGTTTTTTGACAAGTCGAGAACCAGGACGGTGAAGCTGCCCGGCCAGGAGCTGTCGGAGCTTGACAAGGCGGGAGCCGGTCAGAATATCCGCTACAAGGTTGATTTTAAGCTGGAGGATGAGCCGGTGGAAGGGCTTACGACCGGGGATACGGTAACAGGCTATTTTACGGAGAACAAGGTGTATGCTTCCGGTCCAAAAGATGCTGCGGATGGGATCGACACGGTCAATGCCAAGCTCATGATCAGCGATGACGCGGAAAAAGAGATCCGTGAGTATCTCACAAAAAAATACCCGGGCGCGAAGGAATTTATAGAAGGCCCGCTGAAAAACAAGGCCGATGTATATCTCTATGCGAGATCGCCCCTGGACACCACGTTTCGGCTGATGGATGGGATGTTCGGCGGGATCCAGACCATGGAGGAATCCATTGACAGGATGAAAGATGTAATGAAAAGAGCCGGGTCAAAGGGGGATGAGGTGCTTGACCAGATCGGCGGCAATGAGGAAAAATTCAACGCCTATGTGGAATACACGAGCCTTTACCTGAAGCAGTCCTTCGCAAGCCGTGTCAGCGGTGCCGACAAGATCGATGAAAAGGCGGCGCTTGGCAAGAGAAACGCTCTGTGCAGCGCGGTGGCTGAACTGTTAGGCTGTGGAAACGTAGTGGCTTTTTCCGAGAAAATGAAGGTCGAAGCGATGGAGAATGGGAAAAAGGTGGTCAAGCAGGGCGTCCTGATGATGCCTGCGAAGGGCAATGATCCCGCAGGCTGCGGCTGTAACAGCAATTTTAACAACATCGATATGCTGTCACTGGAAAACCAGCCGGGCCTGATCAAGGATGTTGCGTCGCTGCAGCTTCTGGACTACGTGATCGGCAATACCGACCGTCATAACGGCAATTATTTTTATCAGTTTGATAAGGACGGCAAGCTCTGCGGTATTCAGGGGATTGACAACGATACCAGCTTCGGGGCGAGAGAGGATCTGGATGAAGTGGGCTACGGGATCTCTCTCCAGAATATGCGTATCATTCCAAAGTCCATGGCGGACACGATAAACAGCATGAAGCCGGAGGCTCTGGAGGTGGTGCTGCAGGGCTATGACCTGAATGAGAAGGAGATAGAAAATACCGTCAGCCGTTTCAAAAACCTGCAGGAAAACCTGAAGATCATGGAGAAGGCTTATAAGGGAACGGAGCCGGGATTTCTGGACGAGCGCGTTCCGCGGATCGTTCCGGATCAGGAGATGGAGAAGTATTCCTTCAATGAACAGCTTGCCTTCCAGACGAACAGGGGCGTTCACAGCAACCTGTTCGGTCTGATCGTGAGGCAGACAGATCCGTTGTCCGGCGTGCTCAGAGGCTTTTCCAATGATGCCAAGAAGCTGGCGGCGCTTTCCTCTGATGTGAAGCGGGATCGTCTGGACCGGGGACCCGGCAGCCTTCATCAGGCCATGAAGGAGCTGGAGCAGGCGGAAGGCTTTGATAAAAAGAATATGAAGAAAAAGGGAACCTTTGAGGCGGTGGTGTACAAGACATCAAAGCTGTTTGAAAAAAAATTCTCCGATATGCAGCTCATAGATGAGCTTACAGAGTTGGAACATGAACGAAGCTCCATCAAGATCTACGGGCCGACCTCTGAATATGAAAAATATAACAAAGCCCTGAAAGAGGCGCTGACGGCGGCAAATGCCTATCTGCAGGATGTCCCGGATGCCGTCATGGATTACCAGACCTGCAAGGCGGAGATTTCCATGTATCAGGCTCAGGGGGATACGGAGCAGCTTGAGGAGGCAAAGAAGGAGCTTGCAAGGCTTTCAAAGGATCCGGAGGTGAGAAAGTACCAGGCTGCCGTGAAGACCAGAGATAAGCTGACGGAACAGCTTGGCAAGATGGAAAAAATTTACTCCACCAGCAGAGACATGTACAACGGGCTGGATGTTTACGCGGAGAAAAAGCGCCAGAGGGATTTCCAGAGGGATCCCTACGATAAGCAGTACAAGCCTCTGATCAAGGAGACGATCCGGAGAAGAAACCAGAGAAATAAGATAAATGATCCAAACGCTCCTGAGGTTCAGGAGGCGCCCAAGGTGCAGGAAGCGCCGAGGGTACAGAATCCGGGAACTGCAAGGCACACACAGGCGCCTGCCGCGAAAGAGGCGCCGAAGGCGCAGAATACAGGAACTGCAAGGCGTACACAGACCTCTGCCGCGAAGCCTGCGTCCGGGATGCACAGATAACTTAAGCTTTACCTGCTGTGTAACTGCCTGAAAGCTGCTGGACAGTTACACAAAAGGCATGATATCAGGCTTTTTGTCCGGCAAGAAGCTCCCTGATCCGGATCCTAAGGCCTGAATATATATATACGGGTATGTCATCATCGAAGGAATACTGGTTGGATTCCCAGTTGTCTCCGAATACATATACCATAACGGTGTCTTTCATGGGATTAACGATCCAGTATTCCCGCACGCCTGCGTCATTATATTTGGCGAGCTTCCGGATGTAGTCCATCTGAATGCTGGACGGGGAGGCGATCTCGATGATCCAGTCGGGTGCTCCGTGACAGCCCTTTTCATCTAACTTGTCGTGGTCGCAGATCACGGAGATGTCAGGCTCAACATAGGTGCGGTCATCGTTATCCAGAAATACGGCAAATGGAGCGGGATAAACCTCGCATGAGCCGGAATGGGAGCTGATATAGCGGTCGATGATCCCGCAAAGCTTCATGACAAGGCGCTGGTGTGTTCTTGCGGGAGGCGCCATGTCATAGATCTGTCCGTCAATCAGTTCTGCCCGTTTTCCGTCCGGCAGGGAATATATATCATCAATGGTATAGGCTTTGTCAAATGCAGTATCCATATGGTACCTCGCTTTCATCATAGTTGTCGGTAACTGTTTTGTATCTGCTGAATAGTTGCATTTCAGGTAATATTTCCTGCTGCGTTCAGTGGTTCTTTAGCAGTGAATACCGCAGATGATCCTTAAACGCTCCATGGATCAGGACACTTTCGTATTCCCGTCCCTCATACACGAACCCCAGCCGCTTCAGCAGGCGGATGGAGGCTTCGTTGTCCACCGCGACCCTGGCCTCCATGCGGTGAAGCTTCGTTGTCTCATACATGGCGCTGATGGCGCTTTGAAGCGCCTCGGTGGCGTACCCCTTTCCCTGATAGGCATGATGGAACCGGTAGCTGATGATCGTGCTGAAGAACGGATTGGGACGGATCCTGTGGAAATCGATATTGCCGATGATGGTGTCCGGATCCTCCCTGAGATAGACATAGTAGTGCATGGAGGTTCCTTCCGCGATTTCTTTCTGCTCATAGCGGATCACAGCCCGCTGGTACTCCACGGTGTAAAAGTTGTCGGAAAGCAGCGGGTCGTACGCTTCAAATTCCTGCCGGTTCTCATCATAGAATGTCAGCAGTTGGTCCGCGATCTCTTCATTTCTCTGCAAGACGAGCAGGCGCTTCGTCTCAATCCTTTTGTGCATGGCGTTGTTCCTTTCTGTGTTGACTGTATTGGAATCTCCTATTATAGTACCATCAATACCCGTATTTCGCAAGCAATAAGATACCATGCCTAGGGCTGTTTCATGAAGAAAAGGTAACCGTTTGCCTTTCATGTATTTGATCCATATCGGACGGCTTCCGACGGATAGTTCATTTACACTCCGGGCACGAGCTAAAGCATACCTTCGATCTAAGCTTGCCCGGCGCCTACGGCTTGGGCTCGCTAAGGTCTCAGGCATTGCGCTTAGTTGCTCACGCAGCGGTACTAAGATGTGCTTCCTTTGTCAGCACATCTTAGTACCGGCGTTCGCAAATAGCCCTCCGTTGTAAATAAACTATCCTTTGGGAGCCTGTGCATCGGCTGAAAGGTGAACAGTTACTGATCCGTTGGAAGCCGTCTGTTTATTTCGAAGCCGTCAAAGTGTGAACGGTCAGCACCTGCCGGAAAGCTACGATTCTTCTTGTAATGGAGAAAGGAATTGTCTATAATCATAAGAAAAACAGAACGGCAGGAAAATATGTTACGCATTTGTTGCGCATTCTGTGCTATAATCCTGTCAGAGAGTTAGAAAAGGTCATGCGCCTGTATCTGTGACAACGGGGAGGTCACTTCACCGCGAAGCGGGCTCAGGCTTTACAGGAAGACAATGCGGAATAGTATCGAATAGGAGGATCAGATATATGAAGGAAGTAGATGCAAGAGAAGCAAACAACATGGGGCAGAAGGGAAAGCAGAATAGCCATGCTCTTTACATGTCGGAGGTTTACGCGCTGCCGAAGCTGATTGAGAACAGTCTCGCGCTGTATGACATTGACGGGCTTAAAGAGGAGGTGGAGGAGCTCTCACTTAAGACGACGATGATGCAGGCTGGTATGGGAGGAGCTGAAAAGAAGTATTTTTCGGGTGAGACCTTGCCTAAGTTCCAGATTAAGGAGGAGCAGCTTAAGGAATGTCAGGAGGTACGGGAAAAGACGCAGGCTCTGGTGAACAAGATCAAGGAAAAGTACACGGATCCCAAATCCATTCAGCATAGGATGGCGAAGCTTGTGGAGAACCAGATCAAGCTTGTATATGATGAGAGCGAGTATATGAACGCCTATGATATGGATCCGACATACAACTCGGTGTTTTCAGCGATCTGCACTACATTTCCAGAACCGATGTTTGTGACGGGCGTAGATGAAAAAGGAAAGAAGGTATATGGGAAAGACGAGAAAAAGTATGAGCAGCTGATGAATGGGATCGGATTTCTGGATCTCGCTGAAGAGAAGCAGAAGTTTGTCATGCAGAACACTATCCCATACATTAAAGCAAAAAAGGAGGGCAAGATCACGCCGGAAATGGTGACAGACTATCGGGTACGGTATGAGGATCATATGAAGCTTCAGAACGAAAAGGCTGAGAGGATCCTTTCCATCAAGAATCCGGAAGACAAGCTGGGGGCTTCCCCCTCCGAGGAGGAGAAAAAAGCCTTTGAGGAGCGCCAGCAGCTTGCACAGCTTGTGAACGAAAACAAGACCTTTATTGACAATACGAAAGGGTATGAGCTGACGTGGAGGGATCGGTGCGCGGATGTGCTCATCAAGAAGAATGCGTTTACGCATAAAATGCTGAATCATGGCTGGCCGGTGGACGATGTGTCCATCCTGATGGATGTAAATGACTGGGAAAGGAAGCGTCAGTTTGATGCAAATCGACCGAATGCGACCAAGGAAGTAAAGACACTTGCAAAAAATGTGTCCAAGGCATTGAATCCGGTATTTGAGAAAAATGTCGTTAATTCGGGAGACCGTGAAAAACTCTTTCAGATCGCCCAGGATGCGGTGACAAATCTTTATCCGGATGATACCAGGAACATGAAGGAACGGATCCAGGAGGCCTCGCGGAAAAAGATTGACCCCATGGAGATAGGCGGCTCTGCGTTAGAACGTCTTGCAGAGATGAAGGGGGATGTGGGAGCGGTCGCCGTTCAGGTAGACAAGAGCATCAAGGGATCCATCAAAGATCAGACATATAGCTATGGACTGAGCAGGGATGATATGAAAAAGTCCATGAGCGAGCTTGTCAGCTCATTAAATAGCGTGAAGTCTATGTGGGTGCATGATTCGACACAGTTCCAAAATATGGAGAGAGATCTGAAATGGCTGGAGGAACAGGGGAAACAGATGGAGAACAATGAAAAGGGACTGATCGCCTTTGCGGACAAGATCGAGCACGTGATGGGGTCAGTGAAGTCCTATCTGGATCACAAGCAGGTTCAGCTTGACAGGGATCAGAGCCGAAAGGATTCATGGAAGAAATCCTTCCACGAGCAGCCCAGGATCCAGATGGCGATCAATCTCTACGAAAAGCTTGGCAATATGGCGGAGCAGGTGGAGAAAACCTTTACGAATGCGAGGAAGGATGAGACACAGAAAGCTATTCTCGCAAGCCTTGACGCGGAGCAGAAGCTGAGGGATGAGGCGAAGAATATGAAGGATTCCGACTTAAGGCGTTCCTATACGCGAAGCATTGATATGCTCATGAAGTCCCAGGACATATATTACAGCCGTATGAAGGGGGAGTCCATTACCCATTATGCGGAGAGGATCCAGAATGCCTCTAAGAAAAGCTACACGGACGAGGATCTGAAGGAGATCTTGAAGGATCCTATTGTCAAAGATATGGTGAAAGATATTAGTACGTACATGAAGAATCCGAATGCGGTAAATGGTTTTGAAAACGGTATCACCAACGCCACGATAAAGGTCAACTATGAAAAACATGTGAAGGAGACAGTGGAACGGATCAGGGAAGCCAACGCGCGCCAGACACAGGTGAATACCTATAAGGAGAAGATGGTGTCGAGAAAGAACGAAAAGCAGCCGGTTAAGAATGAGATGAAAAAATGAGCGTTGCGGCGCCTGTGCCTGCATGAAGCGGCATAACGCGAAAAATTCATGGAGCCGACAGGCGACATGAAAAAAATGAGCAAAACCCCTCCCATTCCTATGGACAGGAATGGGAGGGGTTTTGTTGCGCTTTTGTTGCGCGTATCATGGTATAGTAGGTGGTAAGAAGCCGGAGTATGGCGGAATCATTCCAGAAAAGGATTTCATAACAGGCGGTTTTATGGTATAATGAAACGATGTGGCAGCAGGACGGAAAGAAACGGAGGGTACGAAGATGAAGGATGTAAGCGAAAACGATGTACAGGAACTGAGCCCGCAGGAGGAGTACAGACAGAATATACAGAAAATGGTGGAAGAGGGGCAGAGAAAATATGATACCCTGAAGGCGGTCTTGGGACCCAAGGGGAAGCTTTACGAGGGCACTCCCCTGAAGAAGGAATACGACGAGATCGAGGTGGACGTGCCGGAGGGACTGACGGAGGAGCAGGTGACGGCGATCATCATCGGCGCGATGATGCAGCCGGACAGGCTGGACGGACCGCTGACCGGATCGAGCTTTCCGCCGGGAACGACGACCTTCTGGGAGTTCAACCAGAACTTCATTGTGGAGAATCTGGTGAAGCAGAACGAAGTAAAAAGGGTTCAGAATCTTTCCAACGTGATCGTTCAGGCGAGAAAGGATGCGCAGGAGGCAATCCGGGCATATCAAAACGGCGATATGGAGCCGGTGAAACAGATGCTGAACAACTATGTGGATTACGCCATGCGGGACGCGGCACAGCGGACCTATAACACAGGCAGTCTGAAGCCGGAGCTGCTCTACAGCAACGTCAAAAAGGGCGTGATGCTGGCGGGTGAGATGACGGGAGAGGAGCCCTTTGGCGTAACGGGGACGGTGTCCGAGGTGAAACGGCTGCGGGCAACGGCTGAGAGCAAACAGATATCCCTGCTGGAAAACGCGGTGGGGATCAAGCAGAAGCTTCTGACAGAACCTTCCGCACCGGGCAGCGAGGAACGTGAAAATCAGGTGGCGGAGATGCTCTTTGCGGAATATATCGCAGGCATGTCGGAGACAGTGGCCTCTGAACGCTTCATCCGGACGGAGACAGAGGCAGCCATGCTGTTTCAGAGGCTGCATGATAAGACATTTCCCGATGAGCCTGCGCATAAGCTCAGGCAGGAGCAGCGCGCGGTCCAAGGCGTGGCCGACTTAAAGTCTGCCATTGAGGAGAACGAGATCACTGATTTTGAGGCATTTCTGGCACAGCCGGATGGCGTGGAGAAGCTCAAGGCACTGTACATGGAGGAGATCAAAAAGACAGACACCTATCAGAAGCTCGTGAATGCGGAAGGAGATGAGCTGACAGACGCCATGATGGCTGCGGACAAGGAGGCGGCAAAGGGGATCACCTCTTTTGCGTCTGTGGAGCTGGAACCGCTGGCGCAGCCGGTCAATGAACGCGCGAGGGCGCAGTTTGACCAGGCAGTACAAAAGATTGAGGACAAGGTGACGGGTCTGATCAATGAAAACCACTATGGGTTCATGGCATTGAAGACGGCACAGCTGGAAGACAATACGAAGATGCTGAAAGGGCTGGAGAAAGACCTCAAGGATCACACCAACTGGAGGGGGAGCAGCAAAAATTACGACAACGCAGTGAAGGCCATCCAGGCGCTGGCGGAGTATTCTGAGAAGCTGGAAAACGCCGGCCTTACGCCAACCGCGGAGCAGGCAGAGCAATACATCCTGCTTGCGAGGGAGGCAGAGCGCCTGTCAGGCTTGTATATCGAACAGAAGACCAATATCAACGGCCCCTACGCCCAGGGAAGGGTGGATACCATGAAGGAGGTCCGCCGGAAGCTCCAGATCAATGTAAAGAGCATGGAGGGGCAGCTTGAAATACTGGAGCGGGCGGAGGTTGACAGGATCAATGAGGATAACAAGCAGAAGGAGAAGGAGTTCAAGGCCTACGAGCAGCGCAGGGAAAACGAGCGTAAATACTCTTCCAGTGAGGAGTCGGTGAGAATGGCCTATTCCGGAGGCCGTCCCCACAGCGAGTTTGCGAAAAAGGGGAAACAAGGCTCCTACAGCATAGACCGCTCGGCGCTTTATTCCATTACGCTGGTGGCCCTGGCGGCAGAAAAGACAAAGGATGGCAAGACGAAATACACCTTCGAGCAGCTGACGGATCCGAACAGCATCAAGGAGGAGCGGACGAAAATGTTCGACGAGGTGTGGAAGAACATCCAGCTGGCAGCGAAACCCGGACCCGAAGGCAAAGAGGCCAGTAAGTGGCTGGCAAAGGTGATGTATGAAGGGCAGCAAGTTACCCAGCGGATGATGGACGAGAAGATGTATGAGCTTGACCTGACAGATCCGAACTTTACCAATACGGATCTGTTTGCCCGGATGATGGCGGTAGGCCATGCCAATTTTGATATAGGTCAGGAGGTGGCGCACTGCGAGAAGGAGATCCTCGATCTCGTGAAAGAGGATCATCCGGAGATTAAGGACATTGCCAGTTACCAGAAATACGTGTCCGACCATGACGGCCCCATCGGCGATATCTGGCAGGCGCATGCGCATCTTGAATCGGTGGAGGCAGCCTACCAGATATGTCGGGCGGAAGGAAAGCGCTTTGAAAACGCCGCGGGGTTTGTGTCGGATGCGCTCAAATTCCAGACCCAGAAGAATATTCTCATTGCCTGGGGGAAGGAGAAGAACAAGGTTCCCTTTTCAGAGTGGTTTATCGCTTCGGGCATGAACGAGGCGTCCTACCAGCTTACCAGCGCTCCCAAGAAAGAGTGTGCCATGAAGCTGTCGGATCTGGGGGAAAAGCGGAATGAGGCGTTGTTCCGGGATTTGCACGATGATATCCTAAACGGCAACTTCATGTCTGACGCGAAATTTATCTTTGATCCCCAAAATCCGGCGGAGATGCATTTTGAGGGCGTGCCGGACATTGCACAGGTCAAGGCGGATTACGACGCGCGGAATATGCCGGAGGAACAGGTCAGGGAGCAGTGTGCCAGCGTGTACCAGTCCTATAAGAAGAAGCTTGGCATGAGAAACGGCGCGCTTGACACATACATTACCGATGCGATGAATAAGGTTGGAACCCTGTCGGATCAGATGATCAACGGGGCGATATTAAATGAAAATGAGAAGAGGAATATCAGAAGCGCTATCGATAATATTGCCGCAGTGAAGTGGGCGGAGACGCTGCACGGCATGGGGCTTACGGATCAGGCTTTAGGGGCTGCGGTCCGGACGGCGATGGAAGCGGACGATTCCTACAGGCATGATCTGGATCATGTCGGTTATGATACCATGCGCCGTTACGCGCTGCAGGGGGCGGCGGACCATCTTGTGGAGAATGCGCCCGAGGCGCTTAAAAAGGCCAGACAGGCGGGCGCCCTGTATCAGTTCCGGGTCGATTTTTATGACGATAAACTTCCGGACAAGGACCGGTTAGAGTATATGGCTGAGACCAGGAAGGACATGAGTGCCCTGAAAACCCTGCTGAAGGATGATTTTTTGCAGAAAACGTCCAAAGAACTCTTTGACAGGAATCCCGGACGGAAGAAATGCGTCTTCACCGATGCGGAGAAGCGGGAGTTACAGCAGAGGATGGATCGGTACGAAAAGGAAGTGCTGAATGTGCTGTTTGACGGTTCGGAAAAGCAGCCGGAGAAAAAGCAGGCCCTTGCGGATCTGTACAGGAGCGGAGCTCTGACCGGAGGCATTACCGGCGATGCAGGCTCCGGACGGTTTGAGATCCATGGCGTGGATGCGGTGAAGCAGCAGATCCAGGAGAGAGAGGCAGTGATCGCGGCTTCACAGCAGAAGGAGCAGGCAAAGCCGGAAGTACAGCAAAAGGAACAGGCAAAGCCGGAGGTACAGCAAAAGGAGCAGGCGAAACCGGAGGCGCAGCAAAAAGAACAGGCAAAGCCGGAGGTACAGCAGCCGCAGAAGGTATCACCGACACAAAAATTCATGGAGGCGGCGGAAAAGGCCATGGAACGCCTGGAAAATCCTGCCTACAAGAGCCGGAAGGCTTATGTGGCAGACGCCGCCATGGTCGTGACGGGCAAGATCTATGAGCAGACAGGCAAACTTCCGGTGGGAAAGGAGAGCGGAAAGCCCATGGAGCTTGCGGAGTACGCGGAGCAGTTAAAGGCAAGTCCCTCCTTTGCACAGTCCCTGATGTGCAAAAAGGATCCGACCAAGATGATGAATCCGAAGGCTTTCGCGAAGTCCATGCAGAATCCCCAGGTGGTGAACCAGATGGTGCGGCAGTCCGCGCAGATGATGAACGCACCGCAGCAGCCGAGACGAAACAGCGTGGCGGAAAGGCCTGCCATGGAACAGGGCCAGCAGACAAGAAAACGGTCGAACACGGTGGCAGGGCCGACGAGATGAGGAA
>CAMHJT010000026.1 GCA_946185495.1 uncultured Clostridiaceae bacterium
GACGTTTCATCCAGATGTTCTCTGACGTTGTTATGGAGGTTGGCAAGAAGTACTTTGAGCAGCTCATTGACAAGATGAAGGAAGAGAAGGGCGTGAAGTTTGATGTTGAGCTTACCGCAGCTGACCTGAAGACTCTGGCTGAGCAGTTCAAGGCTGAGTACAAGAACCAGCTGGGCAAGGATTTTCCGTCTGACCCGGTTGAGCAGCTGAAGCTTGCGATCGAGGCTGTGTTCCGTTCATGGGACAACCCGCGCGCGAATGTGTATCGCCGTGACAACGATATCCCGTATTCCTGGGGTACCGCTGTTAACGTAATGCCGATGGTGTTTGGTAACCTGAATGACGAGTCCGGTACAGGTGTTGCGTTTACTCGTGATCCTGCAACCGGCGAGAAGAAGCTGATGGGAGAGTTCCTGAAGAATGCACAGGGCGAGGACGTAGTAGCCGGTGTTCGTACACCGATGCCGATCGCTCAGATGGAGCAGGAGTTCCCGGAGGCGTATGCTGAGTTCATCAAGGTTTGCGAGATCCTTGAGAACCACTATCATGACATGCAGGATATGGAGTTTACGGTTGAGAACAAGAAGCTCTACATGCTGCAGTGCCGCAACGGTAAGAGAACCGCACAGGCTGCGCTTCAGATCGCTTGTGACCTCGTAGACGAGGGACACAAGACAGAGGCAGAGGCTGTTGCGATGATCGATCCGCGTAACCTTGACACATTGCTTCATCCGCAGTTTGATCCTGCAGCGATCAAGGAGGCGACTCCGCTTGGCAAGGGTCTTGGCGCTTCTCCGGGAGCTGCCTGCGGTAAGGTTGTATTTACAGCGGATGACGCTGTAGCTTGGAAGGAAAAAGGAGACAGAGTTGTTTTGGTTCGTCTGGAGACATCTCCGGAGGATATCACAGGAATGAAGGCAGCTCAGGGTATCCTGACAGTTCGTGGCGGTATGACCAGCCATGCAGCGGTAGTTGCACGTGGTATGGGTACCTGCTGTGTATCCGGATGTGGTGACATCGTAATGGATGAGGAGAACAAGAAGTTCACTCTGGCTGGCGAGACCTTCACAGAGGGCGACTGGATCTCTATCGACGGAACAACCGGTAACATCTACAAGGGTGAGATCAAGACGGTTGACGCTACCATCGCCGGAACCTTCGGACGTGTTATGGGATGGGCTGACAAGTTCAGAAAGTTAAAAGTTCGTACAAATGCAGATACACCGGCAGATACAGCGAAGGCTGTTGAGCTTGGCGCTGAGGGTATCGGTCTTTGCCGTACAGAGCATATGTTCTTTGGCGAGGACAGAATTCCGAAGTTCCGCCGCATGATCCTTTCCGACACAGTTGAGCAGAGAGAAGAGGCACTGAAGGCAATCGGTGAGTTCCAGAAGGCTGACTTCAAGGCTATGTACAAGACACTGGATGGTATGCCGATGGTAGTCCGTTTCCTGGATCCGCCGCTTCATGAGTTTGTTCCGACTGAGGAGGATGACATCAAGGCACTTGCTGAGGATATGGGAATCACAGTAGAGGATGTTAAGGCAAAATGCGACGCCCTGCATGAGTTCAACCCGATGATGGGCCATCGTGGATGCCGTCTTGCTGTAACCTATCCGGAGATCGCCAAGATGCAGACAAGAGCTGTTATGGAGGCTGCAATTGAGGTTGCTGAGGAGACAGGCAAGGACATCGTTCCGGAGATCATGATCCCGTTGGTAGGCGAGGAGAAAGAGCTGAAGTTCGTGAAGGATGTCGTTGTAGAGGTTGCTGATCAGGTGAAGAAGGAGAAGAATTCTGAGATCAAGTACCAGGTAGGTACCATGATCGAGATTCCGAGAGCTGCCCTGACGGCTGACAAGATCGCTGAGCATGCTGAGTTCTTCTGTTTCGGTACCAATGACCTGACACAGATGACCTTCGGCTTCTCACGTGATGATGCTGGTAAGTTCTTAGATGCTTACTATGACAAGAAGATTTTCGAGAATGATCCGTTTGCGAAGCTTGACCAGACAGGCGTTGGCCAGCTGATCCAGATCGCAGTAGAGAAGGGCCGCAAGGTTCGTCCGGAGCTTGAGCTTGGTATCTGTGGAGAGCACGGCGGAGATCCTTCTTCCATCGAGTTCTGCCATAAGGTAGGCCTTGACTATGTATCCTGCTCACCGTTCCGTGTGCCGATCGCAAGACTGGCTGCTGCGCAGGCTGCTATCGCAGACAACTAAAAACAGGATGCGGACATGCTGCCTTTAAGTGGAAAGCGTGTTTGCAGGGAATAAGACCCGGAATGAAAGGGAGCATTTGCCGTTGGCAGGTGCTCCTTTTTATGTGCGGGGGCGCGTAGGGAAATATTCGGCTGGAGCCGGATGCTGCCCCTCGCGGTCAAAACATACTGCTTTGGTATGGTCTGCGTGGTAAATGCGCTGATCTGCTGAGCAGTATCATTTTATTCTATGCAATCGGGTGACTTTGGTATATAATGAATTTGTCTGGACAGACAGAGCCAGCGGATGAATCGTTCTAGATGGCGGCATATAAGCCATGTTGTTCCGTATCAAATTGTGGCGGCAATTATACGGAGAAATGCTTTTTGCCCTGAAAATACATGAAAATGGAGAGGATCGTATGAAAAATCAGCAGAAAAAAAGAATCCTGACTGTCGTTATGATCGCGGTCATGCTGGTCGTGGTGACCTTCATGAATGCGTGGATGGTCTTTCAGATGGGTTCAGAGCAGACGAAGAAAACCGGTATTTATCAGCTGGAGACGATCAGCGCAGAGCTGGAACACACCATCAGGCAAGCTGAGAACCTGACGGTTGAGCTGGCAATTCAGGCGCGGGAATACCTGGATGACAGGGAGGCGCTTGAGGAGTTTATTGTCGGGAAGAAGGCTGAGGTCATAAAGGATGACAGGGGAGCGTTTAATCTGTACATTGCTGGAACCGGATGGGACATCATACCGGATTTTACTCCCCCAGAGGGCTTCGTGTCATGGGAAAGGCAATGGTATACAGGTGCGCGGCGGAACGGCTTCCAATGTTATGTGACATCTCCGTATGTGGATCTGCTGACGGGGGACATCTGCTATACCGTTTCTGTTTTGCTGGGAGACGGGGATACGGTACTAGGAATTGATTTTACGGTAGACAGGATCCAGGAGCATATCCGGCAGATGAACCAGACAGGCCTGCAGAACGCGCTGATCGTCACGGATACAGGGATCATCGCGGGCTGTTCGGATGAGAGCCGGATCGGGGAAAAGCTTTCAGAGGTATATCCGGAGTATTCCGGCATCTTTGCTCTTGCGAAAAGTAAGAAGGATGTGGCGGCCGTGAAGATCCGGTCCGGCCATTCTTACAACAATCTGTTTGCTGCCAGGTCGGAAAACAGCTGGTATCTCATTGTGAGCGAAAATGACTGGGAGCTTTACAGGGATGCATATATTCAGCTGATCGTGACCGTTACGCTTTCCCTCGTGCTGTTTGGCATCATTGTCTTTCTGTACGCGATGGCAGCCCGCAGCCAGAGGCTGGCGGAGGCGGCCGCCCAGTCCAAGGAACAGTTTCTCAGGGGCATTACGGGAAAGCTGCAGGAACCGCTCCGGCAGATCTTGGAGCACTCCGGCAAGGATTACGCCGGTGTAGGTGAGAGCTATCAGCAGGAGATGTCCGGGATCCGGGAGGCCGGTCAGCACCTGTCGGAAATGATCGGCCAGCTGATGTCTTATTCCAGCATCCTGCGCTCAGAGAAGACGGAGCAGGAGAAACGGGCTGAACGGAAACGGACAGTCGGCAAATCCGGCGTCAATAAACGGTTCCGCCTGCTGATCCTTGCCATTATGCTGTTGGTGGTCGGCCTCGGGCTTGGCATGAATTTTATGTCAGCCGGAAGGCTTGGATACCAGATGATGCAGAGAAAGACAGAGGGCTATGAGGACAAGCTGACAGAGTGGATCAATACGCAGAAAAGTATCCTTGACATGTATTGCAGCGTGATCTCCACCCACCCGGAGATGCTTCAGGATTATGACGGGACGGTGGAATTTCTCCGCCAGATCACCGGACAATATCCGCAGATATCCGTTTCTTACATGACCAATCCGGAGCTTGAGACACCGGTGATCATGAGCAACGGATGGAAGCCGGACGGAGAGGAGGGCTCCCATCCGGATGAGAGGCAGTGGTACATTGACCTGATGGCTTCCGAGAGAAACTGGATCATTTCCACGCCGTACTACGATCTGCCGACGGGACTTTATTGTGTGACCTTTGCCGAACGGGTATATGATGACAGGACAGGGGAGTTTCTGGGCAATTTTGGCATCGATTTTTACATGGATACGCTGATCGGGATTCTTGGAGACAGCTATTCGGAGGCAGGATATGCATTTCTTGCAGATGCGGATGGGGATATCATCAACCATCCCTATGGCAGCTACCAGATGTCAGAGGAACGCATCACCAATATCGGGGATCTGCCCTATGCAGGCGTGGTGGCAGAGAGTGACGACATGCGTGTCATCAGGGATTATGACAATGAATGGAGGCTGCTGACAGCGGCTAAGAACAGGGAATCTGATTTCACTGTCTATGTGACTTCGGATCTATGGAGCATCTATGGCAGGGTGTTTGTATATAGTTTATTCTGCCTGGTGACATTTCTTGTCTGCCTGATCGCGGTCTACCGGCTGCTGACCAACCTGATCGAGTGGCAGGATGCCACCAATCTTCAGATCAAGGAAGCGGCGGATGCCGCCATTGCCGGGGAGAAGGCAAAGGGACAGTTTCTGGCACAGATGTCCCATGAGATCCGGACGCCGATCAACGCGGTGCTCGGCATGAATGAAATGATCTTAAGGCAGTCAGAGGATGAAGTAATCCTTGATTACGCGGAGAATATCCAGTCAGCCGGCCGGACGCTGCTTGCGCTGATCAACAGCATTCTGGATTACTCCAAGATGGAGGACGGAAAAATGCAGATCATGCCGGTCAATTATGATCTGGCGGGCATGGTGCACAATCTGGTGATGTCCATCGAGGAGAGGGCAAAGGCAAAGCATCTGGAGCTTGTGGTGGATGTGCAGGAAACGCTGCCGTCCATGCTGCGGGGGGACGACATGCGGATCAGCCAGGTGATCATGAACCTGCTCACCAATGCTGCAAAGTATACAGAGCGCGGACAAATCACCCTTTCCATCCGGGATGGGGGCAGGGAGGCAGACCTGGAGGTGTCTGTACGGGATACAGGCATCGGCATCCGCGCACAGGATATGGAGAGGCTGTTTGATTCCTTTTCGCGGCTGGAGGAGGAGCGCAACCGGAATATTGAAGGAACCGGGCTGGGAATGTCCATCGTGACGCGCCTGCTGGCGATGATGGATTCGGAGCTTAAGGTGGAGAGCAGGTATGGGGAGGGCTCTGTCTTTTCCTTCCGCCTGAAACAGATGATCGTCGACGCGTCTCCTGTGAGAAATTATGAGGCCAGAGCGAAGAGGGAACATCAAAAACCGATGGCCAGGACGATCCTGTACGCACCGGAAGCAAAGGTACTGGTGACGGATGACAACGAGATGAACCTGAAGGTTGTGAAAAACCTTATGAAGCTCTACGGAATCGTTCCGGATCTTGCCTCTTCCGGGGCAGCGGCGATCGAGATGATCCGGGAGCATGATTATGAGATCGTATTTATGGATCATATGATGCCCCGGATGGACGGCATAGAGACACTGGAGAGGCTGAAAGCGGAGGGCCTGGCCAGGGAAGGGATGAGCATGATCGCCCTTACCGCCAATGCGGTGTCGGGGGCGAGGGAGTATTATCTCAAGGCCGGATTTGATGATTATCTGTCCAAACCCATTGAGACCGCGCAATTGGAGAGCATGCTCAAACAATACCTGCCCCCGGATAAGGCGCAGTACCGAATGGAGGGAAAGGCGGCGTCCCGGCGGCAGAAGGAGATCCCGGCTGCCTTGAAACATGGGGACGTCCGTCAGGTGGATCAGGGAAATACCGGGGCTTCGGGAAGCGGAGCAGAGGAGATTCTGGAATTTGCGCCGGAAGGGGATGCAGGCTCCGGGGCTTCGGGAAGCGGAACAGAGGAGATTCTGGAATTTGAACCGGAGGAGGATACAGACGGCGGCCTGACGGATCAGGCTTTGGATGCACTGTTTGACAGGCTTCGCAGGGAACGGATCGATGTGGAGGAAGGACTGCGTTACTGCGGCGGGGACGCTGCGTTTTATATGGAAATGCTGCGGGATTATATGCTGGCCTGGGAGGAAAAGAGCCGGGCACTATCCGGCTGTTATGAGAGGAAGGAATGGAAGGAATATCAGATACTCATCCATTCCCTGAAAAGCACGTCCTGGACGATCGGCGCCGAGGAGCTTTCAGAGAAGGCGAAAGCACTGGAGGAGGCTGCAAAGCAGGATCATATCGACTATATCCATAGCGCACATGCAGACTGGATGAAGGAGTACCAAGTGCTTGCGGGACTGCTCCGGGATATCCTGTGATGAAAAAATGCTTTTCAATTCCGCAGGCTTGTTATATAATCATAATGGAATTTAGTACATACGAAGAAAGAGGAGGATATCTGAATGAAGAAAAATGGATTCCTGTGGCATATCAAGGACAGGGTGACAGCGTCTGTGATCCTGTTAATGATCGCGGCGGTTGCGATCCTGGTGACGATCAATTCTGTCCAGTACGCGAGGACACTGGAAAATCATGCTTCGGAATTGATTGCGGGCGAGGCAGGTGACAATGCGAAGATCATCAATGAATGGCTGACAAAGCAGGGTGAATTTGTAGACATCATTAAGGTGACCTTAAGCTCCATGGATTATGAGGATACGGATGCGATCGAGGATTATCTGGCTCTGTGCCTGAAGAAGAACAAATCCGCGCTGATGTACTACGCGTGTTATGACTATGACGGCGGCGTGTATCCGGCGGATCATTCCAAGCTGGATCTGGATCCGACCACCAGAGGCTGGTGGATCGACTGCCAGAAGGCGGGAGACCTGATCTTTACGGATCCGTATAAGGATGCGGCTACCGGCAATATGATCGTGTCGGCCTGCGCGCCCTACACCTGTGAGGGACATACCTGTGCTGTGCTGGCAGATATTGAGATCACGGAGCTTGTGGATGTGGTGGAAGGCATCAGCCAGAGCGAGGATAATTCCAGCTTCCTGCTGGCCTCGGACAACAGCGTGGTCGCGCATCCCAATGAGGAGTTTCTGCCGACAGATGACGGGACTACGATTTTGACAGAGGAGGTGGACTTTGACGCCGACGCAGAGAAGGTACAGCAGATCAGGGATTATGACGGGTCCAAACGGTATCTTGTGATGAACGCGATCGAGAAAACCGGCTGGAAGCTGGGCGTGACGCAGAATAGAAGCACCATCTTCGGCAAGATCATGAAAAATAATATCAGCTCTGCCGTGATCGCCATCATCGTGATCATCCTGTCAGCCGTGGCTGTCAACTTAAGGCTCAGACAGCAGCTGAAACCGCTTAACCAGATGCGGCTGTTTGTCAAGAACCGCATTATCGGGGCAGAGAATCTGAAACCCTCTGCCAATGAGAGCAAGCAGATCACATATCTGCTGGAGGAGCTGGAGGTCAGGTTCCTGTCAACGATCCGAGAAACGACGTCCGAGTCCGCAGTCATTGAATCAGACATGGAATCTGTCAGAAAACATATTGTTTCCATGAATGACAATATCGGGAATATCAGTGAGAGCATGGAGGCTACCAGCAATAATGCCGATTTCCAGGCCCAGAACATGAACAGCATTTCCCTGCAGAGCAGCCAGGTATCAGAGGCCGTGGAGGCGCTGGCGAATGAGTCCCAGAGCATGGCGCTGAAAGCGGGAGATATCATCGACCGGATCGATGCAGTGCTTCCGGCGATCATGGCGGATAAGAACAGGGCAGTGGATATTACCAATCAGAGCCGGAAGAATCTGTCACAGGCGATCGAAGAGACGAAGGTGATCGACCAGATCGTGGAGGTATCCAACGCCATCAAGAATATAGCGGAGCAGACCAATCTTCTGGCCCTGAATGCGTCCATTGAGGCGGCCAGAGCCGGAGATGCCGGAAGGGGCTTCGCGGTTGTGGCGGATGAGATCAAGAATCTTTCAGAGACCACAAGTGAGGAGATTGAGAAGGTCAATAATCTGACAGACCGCGTAACCAGCAGTGTACAGAAGCTTTCAACGGAAGCTTCCAGGATCATCGAGTTCCTGGATACAGATGTGCTTCAGGATTATGAGAAGCTGGCAGGCATTGCGATCGATTACAAAAATGACGCTGCATTTTACGCGGATTCGAGCAGCAATCTGGGAGCAAGTTCGCAGGAGCTGGCGGCTTCCGTGATCAGCATCAATGACCTGATCGACAACTTAAGTGATTCCCAGCGCAATCTGAGTGAGGCGGTTTCCCTGGTAAACAGCAATATTCAGAGTATGAAGGAGAGTTCGGGACAGGTGGCAAAGGATACCGAGCGGGCGCTTGCATCGGCCAGGACATTACAGACAACGGTGGAGACCTTCCACCTGGACTAGTGTGCCGTCTCAATTATTTCACTTTTTTGATCGGCTCCTGGCAGGATATATATTTTTTCTTGGCTAACGTTCCTAATGCCGGCGAAAAAACATATATCCTGCCAGGAGCCTCAGTCTACGTTTTGAGTTTCGCAATTATCTATGAATAGTTCTAATAATCATAATATATCAAATGAAGCTAAGTGTGTAAAGTTCTTCTAGGTTGTGTTGTATTTTAGGTTACATAAAATATTGCAAATAATTACCACTTGTAATAGAGCAATTTATGCCGGTGTGGTCGGCGGTTTATGGCGGGAAGAGGGGTGCTCCCTCTTGGCTGTCTGATGACAGGGAGGTGAGAAATTGGATGCGAGCATTTATAGAACGGTCGATTGCGGAAGAGATGTTTCGCAGGTCGGTCAGAGAGGCGCTGCCGCTTTGCGGCAATAGATATCGGTTCAGCTTTGGAAATGCAGCCTGTAAGGCTGACGCGGATACAGAAAAGGAAGTGAGAAGAGCATGAGAAAGAAAATGAAACAGGCCGTGGCGAAGGCCATGGCAGCATTCATGCTGGTCTCCGGTATTAATCCGGGGCCGGCCATGATCCCGAAGGAGGTTTCGGCAGCGTCCGTGGCCTATGATCCGGCAATCCTTGGCGAGCCGGTACTTCCCAACCGGGATGACGTGGTGGATGCGGTGAAGAAAAGCAGCTGGTTTCATAGCCATATGGACTGGACGGGGAAATTCGGGATTACCGCAAGGACGAATATCAATATCAATAGCGACGTGAAAATGCTGACCTACAACAGGACCTATCAGCACAATAATAATGACTGCGCGGAAGACCTGAAGGCTTCCTATGAGATCACGTCCAGTGCGATGAAGGAGCTGGTTAATTCGAAGCACCAGCTGAAGCTGTATGTGGAAGGCACCATGGTTCCGGATTACCACAGCAATTTCAAAAATCACTGGGATAAGATGTGGAGATGCCCGGAGCTGACGCTCACCACGGGAGACGTGGGTTACTGTATCATTAACGGGAAAGTGTATTATTACCACTACAAGCCGTTTGCAAAGCCGGGGCAGGTGAATGACGACCAGCCCCAGGCCATTGCCCAGTATAACTACAGCGATATCACTTCGAGCGATCCGGACGAGAATCCCTTCTACGGGGATGTGGGAAGGAATAAGCTGGAACTTGCCTGGACCGGCGGCGGCTGGTGCAACTGCGGCACCTGCAAGCTCACTCTGTCCGGCATGTACATGAAGGATACCTGGGCGCCGAAGATCACGGATGTCTATGCAGCGCGCCTTAGCGGGAGCACGTATAACCGGGAAAACAACGGGTTCAAGGCGGGGGAGACCGGCTATGTAGTGCTGAACTTCAGTGAGAATATCCGGTTCAGCGACCATACGGCGAAGGATCTGACGCTGAAGCTGGACTGCATCGATGCGTCCAACGACCAGCAGCTTACGGACAAGCTGACCGCGTCCCTCGTCAGCCTGAAGGGAAAGCAGATGATCTTTTCCTTTACGGTGCCTTCCACCTTTAATAATAAATCGACGAATGTCTATATCAGCAGTATTTCGGGCACCCAGGACTGGACGGATACCAAGGACGGATTCGGTCTTGCCATCTTGAATGCGTATAACACGGATGTCTCTTCCTACTTTGGGACCTTCAAATGTAACAGCGCCGTCACGGACCTGGCAGGCAACGCGCTGGACTGGTCGGGCTCCAAGAAGGCCATGAACAGGTTCTATCTGGATAACGTGGCACCGCAGCTGGAAAAGGTGACTCTGGATGCCAGCATGCAAAAAGGCGTGGATCTGACAAATCTGGACAGCAGCAATACGTATGCGGGACCAGGTGACACGCTGACCTTTGACGTGTACTTTTCCGAGGAGCTGAATCCCAATTCCTATATCCTTGGAAACGTATCGGCTTCACTGAATCTGAAAAAGAGCGGGAATACAGTGACAGCCAGGGCAAAATCAGCCAATTCTGTCAGCGCCAAATCGGTACTTGGCAGGAATGCGTCATCCGGAAATCTGACAAAGATGACCTTTGAAACCGTTACGGTGGATTCTGAGATGTCGGCGGCAGATACCAATACCATCCGGATCACAGGGATCAGCGGACTGGACAGCGCGAAGGATCTGCGGGGAAACACCCTGGGATCTGTTGCAGCAGTTACAAAGGCACCGGCGAACAGCGCATATGTCGATACGGCGGCGCCAACGGTAAGCATTTCAGGCTTTCAGGGGGACGGTGCTTATACGCCGGCATCTGCGAACAGGAATGTATTTACGGTACCTCTGGTGATCCAGGACAGCGCAAGCGGTGTTTTGGGGCAAAGCGCGGAGGCGGCATTATCCATGTCCGGTCTGGGGGAAAGCCAGACGAAGTCCTTTGAGTATTGTATCGATACCAACGCGCAGGTGACAGAAAGCACAGAGTGGAAATCGGGCACGCTGACCAAGTCCGTGAGCTCCTTTGCAAGCTTTGTGCTGTTAAACGCAACACAGACGACCTATATCCATATCCGGCTGGATGACAGCGACAGCACGGGATATAATTGGGATAGCACAGACCAGAAATATTACTTTACGGGTTTTTTGAAGATTACGGCTCAGGACAACGCGGGAAATCCGTGTACGAAAGAATTCAAACTTCGCCACGCTGCTGACAGCACCACTGCGCCTGTGATCGAGAAGGTTTCGGAAACACATGTGATCCACCAGAGTGGAACAGGTGGAACAGTAACAGTCCGGGCAAATATTTCGGATAATTTCAGTGTAAAGGCGGTTCAGTATCAGTGGGGAAATCAGGCCCTGCAGTCTCAGAACGTCACGGATGGGGGACAGTACGATTTTACTTATGATACAGGGAACACTCAGTCAGGGACGATTGAACTGAAGGTTTATGCGTCTGATTATGGCAATCATCAGCAGGAGCTGGTGGTTCCGGTAGAGTATAAGTTTGAGACGAAAAAAGCGGATTATACGTTTGCCGGCGGAAGCCTGACTGCACCAGTCCGGAAGCCTTCGCTTAGCGTGAGTTCGCCTGGAACAGCCAGTGATGTGACTTACCGGACATTGACACTGGCGAAGGATACGAACGGCTCCCAGTACTATGTTGCAGAGGAAGGAACGGATCTTTTCGCGTCTGTGAAATGGAGAAAAGCGTCCGTCAGCGTCTCCGGTAATGTTGAGACGGTAACCTATCAGTCAGGGGATGCTCTGGAGGCATTTCCGGATGTATATGGAAGTATTGACATCCGGTTGCTGACAGTACGGCAGGATGTACTGACACCGGATGGAAACGGTGTGGTCGCATTCCGGGTCGGAGATGCCAATTCCTACTGTGATGTTGTCAACCTGAAATCCTATGTCTATGGCGCATCGCCTGCGGTGAGCGTGACAATGGAGGATACGGTGATATCAGCGGTAGATGGTAAGGAAATTTCTGGCCTTATCCATCAATTTTATCCTAACGGCACGCATCATACACTGAACCGGGCGATATCCTCCATCTCGGATGCGGCCTTTACGGTCCGAATGAGTAATTCGACCACGGGGGAAGCCGGGCTGGGTAAAAACAAATACGGATTAAATATTGTCAAAAGCGCAACGGTGGAGGTATACAGGAAGAATCAGAATGCAAATTATGAGTCGACTCGTACTTATGCCGGTACAATGGCAGTGTCGGAAGAACAAAAGCTGACGTTTCCGGATTCGGCCGCACCGGAGACAGGCTGGTACTATCTGAAGATTACAGTTACCAAAGTAAATGGTCAACAGGTTGTGCTCGATCATAACAGCAATGGGACGGTGAATGGTAAATTTTTCTTTGTGGACAAGGAGCTGAATACGCTGAAGATGACAGCCGATTACAGCAGAAGGTATGCGGAGGCAGGCTTTTCCAGCTATTATGTATTTAACAGTTGGAACGTGAGTGAGGCATCCGATGAGATCCAAAAGATCGGAATAGCGGAGGCGGGACAGAAACTGTCGGTAAAGAATGAATTAAAGCTTACCATGAATTACCGGAAGACGGACGCAAATTCTGAAGCGTATTATAAGAATTTAACCACGGCGACGCTGTATTACCGGATCTATAGCAGCAGGGATGAAAACGGAGCGGAAAATGCGCCATGGTGTCCTTTTTCGGCAGATGCTTACTGGAATGCACATGACTATACGTATCCGGTGGTTGCCGCGGATGTGACAGTCGATGAAACGACCGGGACGGAGTCCATCAGCTTCGATTATGGCACAAAGGAGGCTCCGAAGCTTCCCGTTGCGACAGGCATCAACACCCTCTATGTGCAGGTGAAGAATGCTGCGGGAGTAGTGACCACGGTGGGCCAGATCATGGTGGATGCGTCGGCTGCGACACTGTCTGGCATGGCCGTGGTTTCTAAGGAGAAGGAAAAGACGTATGAAAAGCTGGAGCCTGCATTTTCGGCGGCGGACCTGGCAGCTTTGATGGGCTGGAATGATTCGCTGAGTCATTTGAATTCTACGAAGCTGACCACGGTACAGGAAAAGACCTATGTTGAGGATACCAGTCTGTTGTTCTGTGCGTACAATGCATATGGAAATGTTGCGGCGGTTCCGTATGAGGTGACGGATGTGGACGGTGTGGGTCCTTATTATATCGCTACACAGTCATATCGGGGCTCACCGATATCCTACGATAGCATACAAAATATGGATGCACAGAATAACCCTATGGGCTTCCATTTCTATGTGTATTGTGATGATGGAAGTGCGACTGCGGAAGAGTTTTATCTGACATTTGATCGGGAGTATTCCTATCTGCTGACAGGAGACGATTCTTATCTGAAGACAGGAGAAGACCAGAAGCCGGAGCTTACGATACCGATCCCTGTCGGAAAGAAAACAGAGGCTGAGGGCCAGGTGACATATGATCCATGGTGGGATTTTGGAACGGATAATTATGGCATCTACCATACAGAAGCTGATCAGGATGATACGAGCGCAGGCGTGGAAGTATGGGGGCAATTCAAATATGACAACAGCAAAGCGGAAGGCGCTGGATTGACAAGGACGATCACCTTAACTGCAAGGGATCAAAATGGTAATATTTCGCGGGATAGCGTGATACTCAGTTGTGTCAGAAATAATAGAAGACCTCATGCTGCGCAGGGATTATATACATTGGATGAAAGTTATAATAATTTTAAGCTTGAAAATGAGGGGAAGGATCTGTTCAGGCAGAATGAACTCTGCGTGTCTTCCTGCGTAATTACCGATAGAAGTGAAAATTATATAAGCCGCGGCGCATGTGTTGTCAGCAGGATCGAGGGACATGGAGCGAACGGATTATACTATCAGCCGCAAACCGTTAAATTTTCCTATGTATTCAACAAATCTGTCTCGCCTACCTATACGACGATGCCGGATATCAAGTCAGACGGAACTTATGACGTAAGGATCGTCGACCTGTTCGGGCAGGTCTTTACGGACACTTTAAGGGTCGATGCGTTCAGTCAGACTGGATTAAATCTGGAGGCAGATAAAACAACAGCTACCAGAGAAAATGTAACCGTAACCGCCACCGCATCGGAGGGGTACGAAGTGACCGAGATGACATATGGAACCCTGAATCAGGAAGGAACCTTTACGGCAGACACATCAGGTACCGCCCCGCAGGCTTCCATCGCGGACGGTGGAGGGACAGCGACGATCACGCTGACGGAAAACGGCGTGGTCCAGGCAAAGGCAAAGTAGTAACCCGGATTTATAAGGTTGCGCAGATCGACCGGCAGGTTGAGGAGGTGTCTGTAAATTACACCTGTCAGGATGGGACAAAACCGAAAACATGGCCGGCAAAGGTTTACCAGCCTGTGACGGCCACGATCTCCTGTGAAGAGACGATCGAGGCGAAGGAGGGCAGTACGCTGGAGTATACCTTCCCGATCCCGACCAAAAAGGGAACAAAGGTGACGGCAGCGTATGTGGATCTCGCGGGAAATGAGGGTACAGCGGAGTTCATCTGCCCCTGCGATGTCGTGGATTCAGATGACAAGACGGCGCCTGGTTACTTGCTTTCCGTGAAGACGGAAAAGGGAGGAAGCGCAAGCGAGATAGGGGTTTATACAGAGAAAAGCGAGAATATAACGGCTGCTGCTGCGGCAGCCCTTGAGAACGCCAGGGCAGACCAGGTATCCTTCGCGTTCACGCCGGAGGATGACTATGACGATGACATGGTCAAGGTCTTTGTGACGGAACATGACGCGACGGCGCCGGGCTACAATTCTACACAGGCTGCCATCGATGGCGTGGCCGTGGCAGCATCAGAGACAGATGAAAATGGCAAAAAGACATGGACGGTGACAGCATCGAAGCCGGTATCCTTGGATGTATATCTGATCGATGAAGCGGGAAATAAGACGGTGATCAGCGGCCTGGAGGTACCGGATACCGCCATTGTGGATACGCCGCCCACAGGCACCCTTTCCCTAAAGGCGGGTGAGACAGAGGTGAAAGCCTATACTGTCGGGGAGTCAGGCCTTGCGGCCTCCATCACGGGAGAGCTAAAAAAGACCAAGACAGCCTCGGTGGGATTTGCGTTCACGGTGACAGATGACAGGGGCGCGGACAATGTGAAGCTGTTTGTGACGGCAAAGGATGCGCAGGCGCCCGGTTACAGCAGTGAGCAGGCGGTGATCGAGGGCGTGGACGTATCCGGCCATACCGCGACGGTGACGAAGGCGGGCAGTTATGACTTCTACCTGATCGACCGCGCCGGCAATACCGCTTCGGTAAAGGGCGTTGAGGTGCCGAGATACTGCTTCGAGGATGTGGATGCTCCTTCCTATACCCTGTCCCTGCTCCGGAAAAACCAGTCAGCGTTAAATGAGATCAAGGCTTACGACAGCGGGGCAGAAGGAATCGCGGCCTCCATTCAGACAGAGCTTGGAAAGATCAAGACCAGGCAGGTTGTCCTGCAGTTTGTGCCGCAGGATGACAGCGGTGATGATAAGGTGAAGCTGTTTGTGGTGGAGAAGGACGCGGCGAAGCCGGCTTACAGCGATACGCAGGCGGCGATGGACGGCGTTACGGTGTCCGGCATGCAGGTGACGGTTGACAAAGCGATGACATTAGATTGTTATCTGCTCGATGAGGCGGGTAACACCACAGCGCTTACCGGAGTGGCTATTCCGGAAGCATGCTTCGCGCCGGCTTCCGCGCCGCAGGCGGTATTTACACAGGAACAGAAGGCCTCCTCGGATGAGAGGGGACAGTATTATAAGGTCTGGATGTATACGGAGACGGATGACGCGCTCATCTTCACCGATGCGTCCGTGACAAAGGGAACCTTTGAGACAGGCGATAAGTCCTACAGCAATGCGTACTGCGTCGCGGTGCGGGATTACGCGGGACATTTGTACCAGTATCAGGATATCTATGGCAATATCGGAACCGTGACGGTGAAGCTTAGCGAGGATACCGTCATCGACAACGCGAAGCCGGTTGTGAACGCGCTGGAGTGGAACGGTACGCCGGACAGAACCGCACCGACAGCGGATACGCCGGTGAAGAACCTGGATATCTCGGCCCTGATCAAGGCGTCAAAGACGCTGAAGGCCGCAGAGCTTTATAAGGACGCGGAGTGCGCGACGGCTTATACGGAAGCGGTTCCGGCGGTCAGTGTTTCCGGAAGCACCGTGACGGTACTTTATACGGAAAATGTCGGGACGGAGATCTACGTGAAGCTGACAGCGGCTTCCAATGATGCGACGGCTGTCACGAAGCTTCCGGCGGTGAACTGCATTGACAAGACAGCGCCGAAGATCACGGCCGGAGAGGGCAGTGCAGCGGGAATCGTTTCCGCGGTATCGGCGGACAAATCCGGCGTAACGCTGACCTTCCGGACAGACGAGCCGGCTGTGGTGAAGGAAAACGCCCTGACGGAAAACGGCGCGCCGAAGTACGGAACAAGCCATGAGCTGTTCTTTACACGCAGGGATGTGACGGAGATCCATCTGGTGGATGCGGCGGGCAATATCAGTGACGCGATCTCGATTGAAGAGCATGTCAACAAGCTGGATCTGGAAGAACTGTCCCTGCAGTTCTCGGCAGACGGAACCGCATGGAAGGATGATCCGGGTGAAATGAAGTGGAAGCCGGGCAGCGCCATGTATCTGAAGCCCTCCAAGGCGGCAGCGTTGTCCCTGGATGACGGGGCTGTGAAGTCTGTGAAGAAGGGTGAGACAGCATCCCTCTCTATTCCGGACCAGAGGCTTAGCACCGTGAAAGCGGTGGACGAGAATACCGGTAAGGAGTATTTCTACAGCTTTACGGTGGAGGAGACGGACCGGATCGCTCCGGTGCTCGTGTTTAGAGACCGGTCGCTGTCGCTGGATTCGGCAGAGGAGCTGACGGCAGAAAAGCTTTCATCCTTTGTAAAGGCGGATCTGACGGTAACGGATAACGAGGATACCATTACGGCAGAGGCGGTGACGGTAACCGGACTTCCGGAGCTTGCGGGAAGTACCGTGCAAAACGGTATTTACAGGCTGGAGTATACGGTGAAAGACAAGGCAGGCAACCAGGGCTATGCCACCAGGATGCTGTATGTCATGGAAGGCGGCAGCCTGCAGATCTCGGTGAACGGTGAGACTGTGATGACAGGCTGCGCTGTGGTCAGCAAGGGAACGAAGCTCTCCCTGGAATATGGCAATGTGCCGGAGGGATCGAAGGCACTTGTCCGGATCCAGAAGGGCGTGAGGACCTCCGCACAGATGAAGTACGGCACATTCGCGGGCTACAGTCCGGCACAGCTGGATCTTACGGAGTTCGGCGGCACGGCCGGTATCTATACCCTGTATGTCAGGGATCAGAACCGGCGGGAAGTGCTTGTCTACATCAGCGTACAGTGAGAGACTCGTTTTTGATGCGGCTTATAGAGGAGGAATGAACATGATAAAGAAATGGAAATCAGTCGGGAAAAGGCTGCTGGCCGCGGCGATGACGTTTTGCATGGTGATCGGGCTTGTATCAGTACCGGCCGGACAGGTGCAGGCTGCCGGCAGTGAAGACGACGCGATTGAAAATACAGCCATCCATATCGGCATCTCGAAGGACAATGGAGGGTTCCTGATCCGTACCACGGATGGAGACAAGGTCAACAAGCAGGATAACGACAAGGACCTGCTGTACCGGGCAGACGGGGAGAACACGTCCTTTGTGTCCTTCGCGGTGACGCGGAACGGAAAAAAGCAGGAATATATTTTTGGAAATCATTACAAGGGCTCATCGGATGTGGTGGTGACGAAGGAGAACAACAGCTTAAAGGCCGTGTGGTCGGTAGATGACATCACCTTCACCCAGACGCTTCAGCTGGTCAATACCGGGGCAAATGAGCACGGCATGGCCTATATCTCGTATACGGCTGAAAACCATGGAGCGGCGGCGGATATCAAATGCCGCCTGCTCATGGATACCGCCCTTGGCGCGCAGGATTACGCGTGGTATAACGTGGGAGACAATAATCATCTGGTGGAGACGGAGCGGACGATCAGAGAGGGCGTGGACAGCTATGACAAGTCCTTCTATGCGGTGGACAATCCGTTTGATCCGACGATCACCTCGTATATCGTTAACGCTTCGATCAACAATACGGAGGTGAAGCCCTATCAGGTGACCTTTGCGCACTGGGCTTCCCTTGCGGCAACTGTGTTTGACTATACGCCCAATGAGGAGCTGTCGTTTACGACTTTCTTTAACGCCGAACATCTGACTGCGGACAGCGCGGTGGCACTTTACTATGATATGGGCAGCGTTGCGGAAAACGGAACAGCGATCGTGGCGGCCAATTACGGCGTGTACTCCAACGAGAGCGTCGCTTCGAACGCGAAGCTGGCCGTGAACCTGACCGCGCCGGACTACATAGAGTATAATGACGCGAAGAATGGCTACAAGGAGGACGGCAGGTTTACGATCAAGAGTGAGCTGGACAATATTTCAGACACCGATTTTAACAGGGTGCGTGTCGTGGTCTACACGACAGGCGGCATCCAGTGCCTCGACGATCACGGTGAGATTGTGGAGACATCTTATGAGAAACCCTACACGAAGGATATCATGAATTTTACGGCGGGACAGAAGCAGACCATGACCTTTGGATTTCAGCAGTCCAAACGGTCTGACGGCGCTTACGCCAAGGTAAGCATCAAGGTCTATAATGTCTCTGACAGCGCGACGCTCTCCACGGGGGCGCTGGTGGCCTCCAACCTGCTCGGGGAGGAGAAGGCGTTTATTCTGGTGCCCGGCCTGGAGCATGAGCTTCCGGAGGTGAAATTTTCCGCCTCCTCGCCGGAGCTCCTCTATACAAAGGGCAGAAGGACCTTCTATGTCTCCGGAGACAATTTTTCCATGCTGCAGAACAAGAGCGAATACCGCCTTCTGCTTTCCAGAAAGGACGGGGCGAAGTTCCTGGGCAGTGACAGTGTGGAGATCCCGTCCCCTCAGATCACGATCGACACGGATCAGAATACGATGACCATTGTGATGGATGACACGGAGCCGGGCGAGCTGCCGGAGGGAAATTACAAGCTGACCTTTGACTACACGGACGCCAGCAAAAAGGATGATTCGGCACCGGCGCTGGAGTTCCAGGTGGTGGAGGATCCCGCCTGCCGGAACGTCTCCTACAGCGTGATGGCCGTGGTGAAGGATGCAGAAGATTTAAGCTATTCGGTCAAGACCTACGAGACGGAGGATTCCTTCAAGGAAGAGAAAGACGCCATTCTGGTATTCCGGGGCATTTTCAATGTGGATACCGGAAGCTCGACAGACACGAAGATGGTGTACACCGGCATCTCGAAGGATGAGTCGGATAATCCGATGACGGTAAATAACTGTCTCACAGTGACGGGAGGCAGCACCACCATTACGGTGGAGGACGGAACCGTGCTTGTGGATTTTGACGCCAAATTACGGTGCGGAAAGTATGACATCTGGAATGGTCCCTGCGCGCTGACAGCGCTCAAAAAGGGACGGGATTACTCTCTGGTGCCCTACAACAGCAACGGAAAGAGAACGAACGTGAAAAATAGTATCCGCCTCCTGTGGCCCAGCGTGGGGCAGGCGGCACAGAATATTCTGGGCTTTTTGATGGATTTTAAGTGGGGAGAGTTTGGAGAGATCAAGGTTGGGGACGCGAAGGTATCGGTGATCTCCTTTGGCGCAAATATGGATCTGTCCTTTATCCTGCCGTCCTTTGCGGATGCGATCAGGCAGACGACAGACCTGGAGGACGCGTATCTGGCGTATCTGGATACCCAGCATCCGACCATTGCGCCCAAGGATCTTAGGGCCATCGCGGACAAGGTGCCTTTCGGCGGCAGCACGAAGAAGAAGGCTGTGAATACGGCCCTTGCCAATTCCGTTACGGTTCAGGATATCCTGTTCTCCGGTGAGAAGTGCCTGGGCTTTAATCTCGACGCGACCATCGGCGTGCCGAGCTATGTGGACAGCATGCCGGGCATGACAGGCAACCTGAAGCTCAATACCATCGGGGACTGGTCGGCAAGCGTGAAGGGAGACCTGAATTTCGAGATCGTGCAGATGCAGGGAGAGATCTCGATCATGTCGAAGAACGGTTTCCCGATCCCGGACAAGATCCGGTTCTATGTGGGAAGCTCCACCCCCGGCCTGATGCTGGATCCCTTTGGCGTGCTCTGGCTGCAGGGAGCGGGCGGAGGAATTGAAAACCTGTATAATACTATTTTCCTGAATGACAAGATCCCGCCGATCCGGCTGATCCTGGAGGCGCAGATGTCTGTGATGCAGGTGATCTCCGCCAGGGCCATGGTGGAGCTGGGACTGACCGGATTTAAGCTTCAGTTATCCAAGGGCACGGTCGCCAAAGGCATTGTGGTGCTCAACAAGGCAACCATTGCGCTGGATTGGTATCCGGATGTGAAATTCATGGGGGGCGTGACGATCGGTATCGATAAATGGATCACCGGCGGCGGCTACATTGTGGTGGAGCCGAAGAAGGAGGATCCCTCAAAGTATTTCTTTGAGTTTTTTGTCAACGCCTCGGTGCAGATTCCCGTTGCAGTGCCGATCATCGGCGGTATGAAGATTGCCTCCGTGGGACTGGGCGCCAATTCGGAGAAGCTGTATGGCGTGGCGAAGTTCATGGAGGTCGGCGTCGGTATCGTCTACTATTGGGGGGATGACAGCGTCCAGTGGAAAGGCGGATCGGAGGTGAATCCGACCTATCCGAACCTGCTGGCCACAAACCGGGACGGTACCCTGAAAAACGGCCTGTTCCAGACGCCGGTCTATTATGATGCAGAGACGGATCGGACGCTGTACGCCGGGATCGGGACGAATGTCCGCCAGGTGACCGGAAACGGCATGAATCAGACCGCAAACGGCATCACGACCAGTCAGGAGGGAACGAGCCATACACTGACCTTTGATGATAACCACAAGAGCAAGATCGTCACCCTGAGCTTTCTTGCCGACAGCCGGGAGGCGGCCCTTGCGGCGCTTTGCGGAAACGGCAGCACGGTGTCCGACTCGCAGGTGAAGCTGACAAAGGGAGGAACGGCGTATCCGCTGACGATCATGGACATCACGAAGAATGTAGAGGAGCAGCCGTCGGCGAACGCTAATTTAAGCTATGATGAGAATACGAAGACTGCGACGCTTGCGATCACCTTTGTCGGCAATGCGGAAGCCGGTGAATATCAGGTGACGACGGATATGGAGACCTCGGCGGTCATCTACGAGCTGGAAGGCCTGCCGGAGCTGATGGACGTGAAAGAGGGAGGCTCGCAGATCACAGTAAAAGACGGAAGGATGACAGCCTCCATAAAAGGAAACAAGGTGGATCAGTTTGACTCGATCCGTCTGATCGCCAAGGGCAGCCAGGGGGATGAGATCCTGCTCTACAACATGGAAAAGTCGGAGCAGACGGCGTTTGACGCCGATGGCGTGGAGGTCAGCTTTGACCTTCCGAAGGATCTGCCGACAGACAGTTACACACTGGAGATCGTGGCGGCAGATGAGAAGATGCAGTACAATTCCATGATCTGCTCGGAATTTGCGTATACCAATGGCGCGGAGCCGTCGGCTCCCGGAAGTTTTGCCGTGACGCCTGTGGGAGACTACAAGGTGTCTGTGGAGCCGGCTGCGGACGGAGAGGACTTTGACGGATATGTGCTGACAGCGTATGACAAGGATGGAGCTGTTGTCAAGGGACTGGAGGCCATGCTGTATTACAAAAACGGTGAGTCGGTAAGCTATGACGAGGCAGGAAACATTCAGGACGCGGCAGACCAGACCGCAAAGGGTCCCATGATCTTTGGCGGCCATTATGAGTATGACGCCGCTTCTGCGGCTTCCTCCGAAGAAAGCGGCGGGGAGACACAGGCCGGCTCGGGAACCGGAGGGAGCGGCTCCGGAGAAGCACAGGCCGGCTCGGGAACCGGAGAGAGCGGTAACGGGGACGCACAGGCCGGCTCCGGAACCGGAGAAAACGGCTCCGGGCAGGATGAGGAAATGCCGGAGCTGATGACGGCCGGATTTTCAGCCGGAACCTACACGATCGCCCTCAGAAAATGGAAGAAGCTTGCGAAGGAGCAGGAGAACGGACAGGATCTATTTGTATACTCCGGCGAGACGAGGAAGACGGTGGAGCTTCAGGATCCAATCCCGGCGGCGTTATCTGTGGAGCCGGGACAGGATGCGAAGGAGATTCAGGTCCAGTCCGGCGGGACGACAGTGAAGGTAGCTGCTTTTGCGGTACCGGATGTTTCATTGACCCTCCATGCGACCGAACCCATTACGGGAAGCTGGAAGCTGGATGGCGGTGCGAAGGAGGGAATGTCAGAGGAAGAAAAGAAAAACGCGGAGGGACAGTTTGTCGAACCGGTCAATGCGCTTGTATCAGGCTGGACCGGGCTGGCAGACGGCATGCATACCGTAGAGTATATGGTGAAAAACGCGGCCGGGGATGCGTCCTCGATGACATATTTATTTAATGTAGACACAAAGGCACCGAACCTGCTGGTGTCATCCCCGCTTTCCGGCGAGTTCTTTGACCACAAGACAGGTACGGTGACGGTATCCGGTAAGTCTGAGGCGGGACAAAAGCTTAAGCTGAGCGACCAGACAACCGGAACCAGCTGGGAGATCACAGCGGATGAAGAAGGCGGATTCACAGAGGAGATTAAGCTGGCGGAGGGCTATGCGTCACATGACCTTAGGCTGACCGCTGCTGACGAGCTTGGCAATACCGCATCGCAGGATATTTCCCTGCTTGCGGACAATATGGGAAAGATCACATCCATTGTTATTTACGCGGATGGAAAGCGGGTGGAAAATGGAGATGTGCTGAAAGCAGGCGGACACAGCCTGGCGGCCTGTGGAATCACAAAGGATGGAGAAGCGCTCAACCTGAACGGTTCCCGTCTGCTGGAGTGGCAGGCAGTATCCGTATCCGGTGAAGCAAAGCTGACAGCCGTCGGTACCGCCGTATCGCTGGTGACAACAGATGAGGATGAGGGCATTGTGACAGCCAGGCTGAAGATCCATGATGACGGGGCGTATTCCGCTGCCGCTGTATTTGGAAAGAAGACCGGAGGCCAGGAGGCGTCAGAGGACGTGACGACGGAGGAAGGTCAGAGCGGAAGCAGCGAGGCAACGGAGGATAGCCAGGGCGAAAGCAGCGTGACAACGGAGGAAGGCCAGAGCGGAAGCAGCGAGGCGACCGAGGAAGGCCAAAGCGGAAGCAGCGAGGCGACGGAGGAAGGCCAGAGCGGAAGCAGCGATGCGACGGAGGAAGGCCAGAGCGGAAGCAGCGAGGCAACGGAGGAAGGCCAGAGCGGAAGCAGCGATGCTACGGAGGAAGGCCAGAGCGGAACCACGGAGAATGCGCAGGCCGGAACAACCGAGAATGCGCAGACGGGAACGACCGGAGAGAGCCAGGCCGGAACAACCGGACAAAATCCCGTTCAGGAAACCGAGAGCGGACAGGGAACCGCAGCAGGCACGCAGGCAGCCACATCGAAGGGCGCAGCAGGCGGGACAACGGAAAAATCCACGGTTCCGACACCAGGCGCTGCGACAACAGAGGCGGCGAAACCGCTTGCAGCCGGGAAAACCTTTACTACCTCCGGAACGGCAGCAGCGAAGTATAAGGTTGGAAAGAACCAGACTGTGACCTATGTGGCATCGAAGAAATCCCAAGCGACGGTGCGGATCCCGGCAGAAATCACCTATGAGGGCGTGACCTATAAGGTGGCTGCAGTGGCTGCCAATGCGTTTAAGGGGGACAAGAAGCTTAAGATGCTGGTCATCGGCAGCAACGTGACGGAGATTGGCAAGAACGCGTTTAAAGACTGCAAAAAGCTCAAAGCGGTACAGATGACGCAGTGCAGGTTAAAGAAGATCAAGGCCGGTGCCTTTATGGGCTGCAAGAAGCTGAAGAAGATCTACCTCAATACGGATCAGCTTAAGTCAATTGGCAAGAACGCCTTCAAGGGAACGGCCGCCAAGCCGACAGTGACGGTATATGCAGCGAAGAAGGCCGCCTATAGCAAGGCCGTTAAAAAACTGAAAAAGGCCGGCGCAAAGAAGGCTGTTTACAAATTCAAGGCAAGCCCCAAGGTGAAACAGGTCGGCAAGGGCGATATCGTTCAGACCACCGGAGCCTGTGGGGGACGGTATCAGATCCAGGAGTCCTCTGAGGATGCGAAGATCGCCGTCTGGCTTGGAGCTGCCGATGGAAGCGGGGAGAATGTGACGATTCCGGACCGCGTAACCATTGGCTCAGAAGTGTATCGGGTGGTATTGGATCAAGAGGTCTGATACAGTACTGATATCGGGAGCCACGTTTGCGGCTCCCTTTCTGGGAGGATGCCCGGCATAAGATCAGACGGCTGACAGTAGGAATAAGATGGAAATGCGGGAATACACCTGCATTTCCATTTTTTTTGGAAAATGAGTAGTTGTTAAAATGTAACAAAAACTATATGCAAATTTTGTAATGGGTTATGCGTTTAACCGTTGCAAAAACCGTATTTCGCTTGTACCATGTAAGTAAGCTTAAGCTGGTACCTTGAATTCAAGAAAAAACGGGAAAAGAAGGAATGCATATGGAACAGAACAGGGTTCGAATCGCGGATGTTGCAGGCGCGCTAGGGCTTAGCACGGCGACAGTATCTAATGTGATACATGGTAAAACGGGCAAGATTTCAGACGAAACGGTAAAGCGTGTTCAGCAGGAGCTTGAAAAGACAGGATATATTCCGAACATGGCAGGTATTTTGCTTGCGAGAAATAATTCGAGGATCATCGGGGTGGTGGTAAATGATCATGTTAAATATGAGGGCAGGGTGTTAGAGGATGGATTTGTGATGTCGTCATTGAATGCGCTCTGTCACGAGCTGAATAAGATAGGTTATTTTCTGATGATAAAAACAACGGATCAGATCAGTGAAATACCTGTTTTTGCTTCAATGTGGAATATGGATGGTTTGATCTTGATGGGGTTTTGCGTAGCTGATTATGAAAAGCTTCGAAATCAGATGAGGATATCTTTTATTGTGTATGATGGGTATTTTGAAAATTGCTCCAAGGTTGTAAATTTAGTCATTGATCATTATGATGGCGGTTATCAGGCGGGAAAGTATTTTAGAGAACTTGGTTTTGATAAAGCATTATGTATTTCGGATAATTATTGCTGTATGGATAAAGAACGCATAGATGGATTTTGTAAGGCTTTTGAACCTGGCGAAACAGTGATCTGGCAGATCCCGAATACGGCGCATAAAAGAATGCTGTATTATCAGGAGCGTTTTCAAGATTTGATGAACGGCAATATTCATGCGGCTTTTGCGGTGTCAGACTATTATGCGCTTGAATTTATGAGGTTTTTACAGGGAAAGGGCATGCTGATCCCCCGGGATATGCAGATCATTGGATTTGATGATAATCTATCCTGCAAAGAGAGCAATCCCACATTGACGACGATTCATCAGGATGCGTTACTCAGGGCTAAAACTGCGATCAAATGCCTGGAGGCAATGCGCGATGGGATGGAATGCGAGGCCAGAATAGTCCTTCCGGTGCAATTAATAAAAAGGGAAAGTACGAGGTAGCCATTATGTCAGAATTTACCAGAACATTATGTAAAATAGCAATTCCTGTCACCCTGCAAAGCATGCTGCAGTCATCGTTTTCCATTATCGACCAGTTGATGATCGGGCAGTTGGGAGAAACGAATATAGCAGCAGTCGGCTTATGTGGTAATTTTTCTTTGATTTTCTCCGTCGTGATCGGCGCGGTAAGCACTGTTGCGGGGATACTGATCGCGCAGTTTATCGGAGCTGGTGACTCGAAGGAAGCGTGGCGCAGCTTTGATGTGAGCCTGGTATGCGGGATGATCATATCAGCGATGTTCCTGATTGTATCAGGTGCTTTTTCATCGCAGATCCTTACACTATATACGAATGATGCGGCGATTATAAAAGCAGGCGCAGTCTATTTTCAGATCGTGGCGTTTTCATATATGCCAATGGCGGTCAGCGCTGTTTTATCCTCCTGGCTGCGCTGCAAAGAACATGCAACGATACCGTTTGGAGCAAGTCTCGGAGCTGTAGCTGTAAATACGGGGCTGAATTATATCCTGATCTTTGGGAAATTCGGGTTTGCTTCCATGGGAGTAAAAGGGGCTGCGATTGCAACTCTGGTTTCCCAGATGTTCAATCTGGTATTTATTCTGGTCGGATTTGTTGTCTGTGTCAAAAAAGATGGAGAAAAAGCAGTACTGTCATTTCGTTTTGAAAAGATTAGCGTTGGAAATTATTTTATGATGATAATTCCCATTCTGGTCAGTGAGTTTTTATGGAGCCTTGGACAGAATGTGGAATCAGCGGTATATGGCCATCTTGGTACATCAAATCTTGCCGCGTATACGCTTACATGCCCGATACAAGGCCTGATCATAGGAGCGTTAAGCGGCTTGTCCGCAGCGGCTGGCGTAATGATTGGAAAGAGGCTCGGTAAGAAGGAGTATGACGACGCGTATAAGGAATCCAAGAAAATCATGTACGCCGGTTTCCTGGGCGCGGTCTTTGTATCGGCTTCGCTGATTTTTATGGCAAAATCATATGTCGGATTGTATCAGGTGGATTTCAGCATAAAAACGCTTGGCATGATTCTTCTGGTTGTGTTTGCTTTGTATGCTCCGGTCAAGGTTGAAAATATGATTCTTGGCGGCGGCATTATACGAAGCGGCGGCAATACAAAAATAATATTGTTGATTGACGTGATCGGAACATGGTGTATAGGAATACCTCTGTGCCTGCTTGCTGCGCATGTATTCCATTGGGGAATCGTGGGCGTATACGCGTTGCTCACCACAGAGGAAATCTTCAGGCTGGCTGTCTCGCTTATGATTTTCAAAAAACGCAAATGGATGATAAGTTTATCTTAGGTGATTGTGGCAACTTCTGAACG